>JBBRDE010000166.1:0-12300 GCA_038204185.1 Cytophagales bacterium | reverse complement strand
TGTAAAGTGTAGTTTCTGAAGACAAGCTGAAAAGATATTAATGCTTCTTTAAAAAAGGGGGACAAATGCAGGGCGGGTAGTCTTCTTGATCAAGCTACCTCTGGGAAAAATACCTGGCT
Organism: Cytophagales bacterium; assembly: GCA_038204185.1. Taxonomy (GTDB): domain Bacteria; phylum Bacteroidota; class Bacteroidia; order Cytophagales; family Spirosomataceae; genus Salmonirosea. The sequence continues at coordinate 12,181 of JBBRDE010000166.1, read as the reverse complement.
GTCAGCTGGCTGCCCAGAGAATTGAATCCTTCAAAAGAACTGGGCTTGGTGACAAAATCGTCGACTCCCGCGCGGTAGGCAGTCTCGATAAGTGCAGGACTGGAAGAAGTAGAGATCATGACAATCGGGGTAGAGCCGATCCGGGGATCGGACCGAATGGCGGCGATAGTTTCCAAACCATTCATTTTAGGCATATTCATGTCCAGCAGAATCAAAGAAACTGCACTGTGTTCCTCCTTTCGAATCAAAGAAAGCAGTTCCAGGCCATTCTCTGCTTCAACGATATCTACCTGTGCCCCGGCTTCCTGAATAGCTTGCCGAATAAATAACCGATCATCCTGATCATCGTCTACCAGATAAAGAATCTTTACACTATTCATTTAGCTGAAGGTACATTAGAAGTCAGTAGTAAGATCGACGACAATTTCTGAAGGGGTTTGTTGGTGAAAAAAGACAAGCACGCCTGGCCATTTTATGTGGGGGAGTAAAAATACGAAGTCCAATCAAAAAAACATACAGCCCAGGATAAAAATCATAGTCCAAAAACTGACCCTCGGATCAGCCTTCGCCTTACACCTGCAGCCTAAGCCTTTCGACGGGCTGGTTATTGACTAGGTGGCTTTCTACAATCTCTTCGACATCTGAGAGTTGCACATTGCCGTAAATAATGCCCTCGGGGTATACGATGACGGAGGGTCCTTTGCCGCACACATCAAGGCATCCTGTACGCTGGGCACGCATATCAGGGACCAAATCCCGGTTCTTCATCGCCAGTTTAAAAGCCTCCACCAGTTCCAGGCCGTGGGCTTCACCACAACATTTTTTAGGGGCATCTTTCTGATTGGTGCAGACAAAAACGTGTTTTTGATACTTCATGAGAGCATTTTAGAAGTTAGAAAGGCAAAACTAGAACTTTGAAACCAAAATTGCCTTAAAAGCAATGAACTAATTTTGAGGATGAACAGTTTGAAAAGTCCAACCTTTACTTGTTAAGTACTATTTTTTCTCAAAATGGCCTTATGTTTCGAAAATATCATACATGACGCAACCTTTTACCTGTAATCAGCGTAAATAATTTGTTAACAGGCGTTAACGGTAAGCATTTTTAAAAAAAAGCGGTATAAACGTTTGTATAATAGTTGTCAAACGTATTACTTTGATCCATAATTGAAATTTTACGGAATCGGAATGGTTCTTATACACTCACCCAAAACTGAAAGGAGGCACAATATAGATACACGGCTCTACGTTAACTAAATCGAATAAATACAATGCACAAAGTTCAAGTTAGCGACAGTGAGCTGGTATCGCTGTACATCCGTGGCGACGAGAAAGCTTTCGAGAAGCTTGTTCAACGCCACAAGTCAAGAATCTATACCACCATTTATTTAATTGTTAAGGATCAATACGTTGCCGAGGATTTGATGCAGGATACCTTTATCAAATCAGTGGATACAATTAAATCTGGGCGGTATAATGAGGAGGGTAAGTTTTTGCCATGGATTATCCGAATCGCTCATAACCTCGCTATCGATTATTTTAGACGCGATAAACGCTACCCCAATGTAGTGTTTGAGGATGGAAGTAACGTGTTCAATACACTGGACTTCTCGGAGGATTCAGTAGAATCCATCCAAATCCGACAGGAGACCCACGAGCAGCTGCGGGAGATGATCCAGCGGTTGCCCGATGTACAGCGGCAGGTTCTGATCATGCGCCACTATGAGGACATGAGTTTTCAGGAGATTGCCGATGCCACCGGGGTGAGTATCAATACGGCATTGGGAAGAATGCGTTACGCGTTGATTAATTTGCGCAAGCAATTCAGCCAACGTACTCCGCAATATGACAAAAACGTTTACCTACGATGATGTAGTGAGGTATCTTTATGCCGAAACATCCCCTCAAGAAAATGATGATATCGTTGAGGCCTTAGCCTCCGATTTTGACATGCTCGCCTTTTATTTGGACTCCCTGGAGTTGCAGGCCCAAATGGATCGCATCGTCCGGACGCCCTCGGGTAGGGTCACCGACAACATTCTTCGCTATTCGCGACAATACCCCACCAATCAACCGGCTGGTTTGTCTGTCTAGACTTATCGTCCGATTGGAGTTTCCAAATGGCTAGTTGCCACTTTCGTATTCTCGAAGGTGGTGACTAGCCATTTTTGTTCAGTCAATTTCCTTTTTTTAATTTCTTGAACCGCAAAGACGCGGAGCTTTACGCAGTGAACGCAAATGGAATTAGCGTTCGCTGCGAAATACCCTTTCGACCTCCGCGGTTCAAGTACCCGAACACGCTAACACCAGATTATGTTAAAAAAAGAACGTTTTGGGCTATTGATCGACTATTTCAGCACCCATTTTCCAGAACCGGAGACAGAACTACGTTACCGAAATCCCTATGAACTTCTGATTTCGGTAATTTTGTCGGCGCAGTGTACCGACAAGCGGGTCAACCAGATAACACCCGCCTTGTTCGAGCGTTTTCCCGATCCGGCCGCTTTGGCCGCCTCTACTGCCGAAGAAGTTTTTACCTACATTCGTTCAGTCTCGTACCCCAACAACAAAAGCAAGCATTTGGTCGGTACAGGGCGGATGTTGGTAGGGGAGTTTGACTCCGAAGTACCTGCACAGGTAGATGAATTACAACGCCTGCCTGGGGTAGGCCGCAAAACCGCTAACGTCATTGCCTCGGTCATATTCAACCAGCCCACGATGGCCGTCGATACGCACGTGTTCCGCGTATCGCACCGCATCGGCCTGGCTCCTTTGACGGCCACCACCCCGCTGGCAGTTGAAAGGCACCTGATGGTTTACATCCCCAAAATCCTCGTCCCCAAAGCGCACCACTGGCTCATCCTGCATGGCCGGTACGTATGCGTGGCACGCTCGCCCAAGTGCCACGAGTGCAAATTGACGCATCTGTGTAAGTATTTTGAAAAACTCCAAAGGCAGAAAAACGGATAATATGCGCGTTTTTTCAATTGCCTATCCAACCTTTCGGCTCGGGGGTGACTCTCTACGGACTAAGATGACTCCCCAAGAAGGAATTTTTCGGAATTCTCTGCGTTATTTTTAACACTTTCGGCGTAGGGATGAATGAGGTTGTGACCGGGAGAAGAAATTGAAAATATAATAGTAGTATTAATTTAAACTGTAAGTATGAAGCGTAAAACAAGTGGGTATTGGTTGATGATGATGGCAGTGCTGGGTATGGTAGCCTGTAAAGATAAGTTGGACAACACCGATGAAGACCAATTGACTAAGAATGAACAAAGCATTCAAAACTACCTTACCACCAATAACCTATCGGCTACCCGAGACACTTCGGGACTGTATTTTGTGAATCGCGGAACAAACCCGCAGGGTGTCAGACCCAAAGTAGGCGATGAGGTAGCAGTGTATTACCAGATGTACACCCTGGATGGTACCCTGATCGACAGTACCACAACCTCGGCCCAAAAGCCGCTCCGTTTTCCCTTGGGAATAAACTATTTACTCCCGGGTATGGAGCGTGGCATCAGCCTGATGCGTACGGGTGAGAAAATGACCTTATTGATCCCCTTTTACCTGGCTTTTGGCGACGCTAGCTACTCGAAAGTGCCTGCTTATTCACCGATTCGTGTCGAAATGCAACTCACCGAGGTGCGTAACGAAGCGAAGCAGATTGCCGATTATGTAAAGGCGAAGGACTACTTCGTGTCCGAAACTACTCCGAGTGGCATTACAATTATTCGTCAGAACACCGTGGCGGGCGATACGCTCGGGAAAGGAAAAAGTGTAAGCGTCAACTATGTGGGCAAAACGCTGGATGCTAAGGAGTTTGATAAAGGTACCTTTCAGTTCGTAACCGGAACCGGAGCCGCGGTGTCAGGATTTGACGAAGGCATACGCCGCCTGCGTAAAGGTGAAAAAGCGATTCTGGTTTTCCCTTCCAAGCTGGGCTATGGGTCCAGAGGACAAAGGAATCAGCAACAGACGGCCTACGTCATTCCTCCTTACGCGCCTTTGATCTTTGAGGTGGAAGTATTGTAATAGCCGCGTAGAATCGGCTCTGAATTCTCATGAATTCGGGGGCGTTTTAAAGCCGGAATTAGAGGACTACAAACCCTGTAATTCCGGCTTTTGCGTATTTTGTCCCGGAGTTTGGAAACCGAATGTTAGGATTCCCATGAAAATTATTCAGCCTTTTCAGCACGAAACTGTCCGGGGAGTGCGCTTGGGCTACTCGCCGCTGCGGTGGGTGCAGCCCGTAACGGTGTGCCTGTACCTGGTGGATGGTTTGCTGGTGGATACGGGGCAGCGTACCATGCAGCGCGAGGTAGGGGAGTGGCTAGCCCCGGACGCTATTCAGCAGATTTTCCTGACACACCACCACGAAGATCACACCGGTAATGCCCGCTTTCTGCGCGACCGCTCGGGGGTACCCGTGTATGCTGGCGACGGCACCGCGCAACGTGTGGCGCATTCTTTTCCCATTTTGCCTTATGAGCAGTTTTGGTTCGGCAGAATACAGGCTTGCCCCGGTGTGCTACCTACCCCCGAACGAATGACCACCGAACGGCATACGTTCGATGTCATCCACACGCCCGGCCACTCCGACGACCACCACATCCTCTACGAGCCCCGGCAGGGCTGGATTTTTGGCGGTGATCTATACATTGGCAAACTGAAAGTATTCCGCAAAAATGAGGACATACGGCAGCACATCGAATCGGCCCGGAAAGTGCTGTTGCTTGATTTTGAGGTACTCTTTTGTGCGCACAATCCAGTATTCAAAGAGGGTAAAGAGGCGCTTCGGGCCAAACTGGACTACCTGGAAACGATCTACGGGAAGGTAGCTGAGCTGTACCAGACGGGTAGGTCGATTCGGGACATTCAAGCCGAATTGAACATGAAAGAAGCCCGGTTGCTCAAATGGCTCACCTTCCAGGATGTATCGGTGCGGAACATCATTGAATCCGTGGTAAAGAACGAAAAATCAAAGGATGCTCCTACCTTTGTGAAAGCTTAAACGAGTGAATGGAGTATGCGCATTAATCCCGAAACGGTCGATCGAATCAAGCAGGCCGCCGACATTGTGGAGGTGGTAGGCGACTACGTGTCGCTCAAGAAACGCGGCTCCAATTATACTGCCTGCTGCCCGTTTCACAACGAAAAAACACCTTCCTTCAACGTCAATCCCGCCCGGCAGATCTTCAAGTGCTTTGGCTGCGGGGCGGCAGGCGATGCCGTGAAGTTTGTCATGGACATCGATGGCATTGGCTACGGCGAAGCGCTGCGACATCTGGCGCAAAAGTACAGCATTGAAGTTCAGGAAGAGGTACTCACCGACGAGCAGGAGCAGCGCCAGAACGAGCGTGAGAGCCTGTATATCGTTCTCAATTTCGCCAAAAACTTTTTCCAGCAACAGCTCACCGACACCGAAGAAGGCCAGGCCATCGCCCTCAGCTACCTCAAAGAACGCGGCTTTAACGAGACGATCCGCACCAAATTCGAGCTAGGGTACAGTCCCGACGTGTGGGATGCCCTCACGCAGGCCGCTGTCGCTAAGGGCTACAACGCCGATTTATTGGAGAAAGCGGGCCTGCTCATTCGCCGCGAAGGCAGTGCCTCGGGCGGCTACGACCGCTTTCGGGGTAGGGTAATTTTCCCGATACATAATGTCGCCGGCAAAGTGATCGCTTTCGGTGCGCGAATTCTGAAAACTGATCCCAACGCCAAAGGCCACCAGCCTAAGTACCTCAACTCGCCCGAAACGGACGTCTACCACAAAAGCGATGTTCTGTACGGGATTTATCAGGCCAAGAATACCATCCGGCAACTGGACGTTTGCTACTTGGTGGAGGGCTATACGGATGTCGTTTCGCTGCACCAAGCGGGCATCGAGAACGTGGTGGCCTCGTCGGGCACCTCGCTGACGGTGGAGCAAATCCGGCTCATTGGCCGCTTTACGCCCAACGTCACGATCCTGTACGATGGCGATACGGCGGGTATCAAAGCTGCCCTGCGAGGCCTCGACCTGGTGCTGGAAGAAGGCCTGAACGTAAGCATCGTGACGTTCCCCAACGGCGAAGATCCCGATAGCTACGTGCAGCGGGTTGGGGCGGAGGCGTTCAAAAAGCATTTGCAGTCGGCAGCAAGGGATTTTATTACTTTCAAAACCCAGACCCTACTGGAAGATGCGGGCGACGATCCGTTCCGCAAAGCAGCCGTGATTACCGACGTGGTAGGGAGCATCGTCAAGATTCCCGATGCTATTAAGCGGCAGATTTTCTTCCGGCGCACCGCCGAGATGATGCGGGTGGATGAGCAAATGCTGATTTCGGAGGGAAACAAAATTCTGCGGAAAGAGAAAGCCGACCAGGCCAAGGCACAGGAACGCAGGGGTACCTCAGCAGGGGTCCCGCCGGAAAGCCCCCATGATTTGTTTGCCGGGCCGGAACCAAGTGCTGACCCGTCGCCGTTTGCGGCCCCTCCTCAACTGGCGCAACGCGACCCGGTAACGCTCCACGAGCAGGAGTGCATCCGGCTACTGGTCAATTTTGGGCGGCACGAACTGGAACCTACCGTGTCGTTGTGCCATTATATGCTCAGCGAACTATCAGGTATCGAGTTTCATCATCCCATGTACCAGCATTTGCTCACGGTTTTTCGGGAGGCATTCAACCGGAACGAAGTTCCAGATACGGACTATTTTCTCAATCATCCTGATCCGGATATTAAGAGCGAAACCATCGACCTAGTGACGTCTCGTTACCTATTGAGCGATCAATGGAAAGAAAAGTACGAGATCATCGTCCCTACGGAACTTGACAAGCTGCACGAGCTGGCCTTTACCAATATCCTGCGCCTGAAAAAGGGATATAACGAGGTGATTATGAAGGAAATCAACGAGGGTTTGCAAAAGACAAATGATCCTGACGAAACGGACAGTCTGCTCATGCGGTTTATGACTCATAAGAAAATCGAAAAACAAATTGCTGAGCTGCTAGGTACGGTGGTTTCGTAGGGAATTGGAGTTATGTCATCGAGGGGCTGGACGTAGAATTTCTATCCGTGTAGTTGGTTTTTTATAAAAAAATAACACAATCAATTACATATCAACTATTTATCAAAAACAAAATGCGTACGTATTACAAGAAACTAAGTGCCCTGATGCTGGCGGCGAGTCTGTTTGCTTTTACCGCTATGGCCCAAATCCAAACCCCGCAGGCTAGTCCGGCGGCCACAATATCGCAATCCATCGGGCTGGGAAAAGCTACGGTCGAGTACAGCCGTCCAGCGCTAAAAGGCCGCAAAATGTTCGGCGTACAGGTACCCTATGGCAAGGTGTGGCGCACAGGAGCGAACAAAATCACCAATCTCATTCTGTCGGAAGACATGCTGGTGGGTGGACAAAAAGTAGCGGCCGGTACCTACGCCCTGTTTACAATTCCGACCGCGACGGACTGGACGATCATTCTGAACAAGGATGCCAACATGTGGGGAGCCTACGAATACAAGGAAGCCAACGACGTCGTGCGCTTTACCGTAAAATCGCAAAAACTGGCCAAAGCCCAGGAATACTTTACCATCGAGTTTACGGACTTCTCGGCGAGTGAGGCCAACGTGGCGATTAGCTGGGAAAACGTGCAGGTGAAATTCACCCTGAAAAACGATCCCGACGAAAAAATTATGGCCGAAATCAAGCAAAAAATGGCTGGCTCCGACATCAGTACGGCCACCTACTCGGCCGCAGCCAACTACTACTACGACACCAACCGCGACCTTAATCAGGCGTATCAGTGGGCCAATAAGGTGGTGGAGCAGGATCAGAAATTCTGGACCTACTACCTACGTGGAAAAATTGCAGCCAAAATTGGCAAGTGCGACGTAGCCGTGGCCGACGCCACCAAAGGCTTGGCTCTGGCCAAAGAAGCGGGTGACGACTCGTACGTTCTCAACCACCAGCAGGTATTGAAGGATTGTAAGGGAAAATAAGTGGCTGTCCGCTTCCCAACAGAGACTCAACCAGAAAGAGAAATCTATTTTACGGGGTGAATCGGTGAATTCCGGTTTACCCCGTTTATCTTAGTGTCGAGGTACCTTTTTTCAAAACGAACCATGCGCTTTCCAGTAATTTCAACTCTATTCTCCTTGGGCTTTCTGACACTCAATCATTCTGCTCATGCCCAGTGGAAAGTTCTAAAACTGGATACCCAAGCCAACTTCCGGGCCGTACACGCGCCTCAACATACCGTCTGCTGGATTGGTGGCAGTAGCGGCACGGTACTACGTACCACCGACGGGGGTGAGGTCTGGGACATCATCAAAGTACCTGAAGCTGATTCGCTGGATTTTCGCGGAATTTATGGCCTCGACCGCGAGACGGCCCTCGCCATGAGCGCCGGGGTAGCCGAGGAGGGGAAGGCCCGCATCTACCGAACCGACGACGGTGGCGATACGTGGCAACTAGTGTATCAAACTACACAAAAAGGCGTTTTTCTGGATGGTGTTTCTTTTTGGAATACCAAGGAAGGCATCTGTTTTGGTGACCCCATCGACGGGCATTTTTTCATCCTGACGACCGACGACGGAGGGCGTACCTGGCAGGAACTTCCCCTGGACAACCGCCCTGTGGCCCTGGAAAAAGAAGCCGCCTTTGCGGCCAGTAACAGCTCGCTGATTACCGTAGGAAAACACCAGGCGTTCATCGGTACGGGCGGAGCCGCAATGGCACGGGTACTTCGTTCCGACGATAACGGTCGGACGTGGCAGGCCTCCGAAACAACCCTACCCGCCGGGCCGACGAGTGGAATTTTTGGCTTGCAGTTTTGGTCAAATAAGCACGGCATTGCCGTGGGAGGGGATTATAAGGATATTGAGAAGAAATCGGCCAACGTGCTGCTCACTCGCGATGGGGGCATTACATGGCAGTTAATCGACGGCATGGTACCCCCCGGTTTGAAGGAAGCTACCGGAGTTTACCACTCCCAATTCGTCAATTACTCTGGCGGACAGCGCCCTACCAAGCACAAGTTCAGGCTCGTAGCCGTAGGCCCAGCCGGCAGTGGCTATTCCACCGATTTTGGCAAAACCTGGGCCTTGCTTGGCAAAGAACCCTTCCACGCAACCAGCTTCGCCGGACCAACTGGCTATGCCGTAGGAGGAAGAGGCTTGATTGGAAAGTTTGAAAAATTCCCTAAAAAGCGGAGCAAGAAGTAAGGGAATAAAGTGACAGAGGCGCAAAGTGGCAAAGAGACAAAGTTTTTTCAAGAAAGCAAGTATGTAGCTCGCTGAGCCCAATTTTCTCTAGTTATCCACCGTCCTAAATTCGCTCAATCAACTCCTTCACCACCCGCACTTCGCGGCCTGAGAGGTGGTCAGCGATGGCGGCGGCGTGATCGCGGCCATTTTCGATGAAAACTTTCTCAGTAAATACCCCCGCCATGACGGTACCGCACAGATACAGGCCCGGCACGTTGGTTTCAAACGTTTCGCGGTCGTACAGGGGTACCTTGTTTGCGGGATCAAGTTCGACGCCGCAGCGGTGCAGCAGGTGTTCGTCGGGAATGTAGCCCACCAGCAGAAACACAAAATTGGCGGGTAGCCATTCCTGCTCGCCGGTTTGGGTATCCTCAATCAGAATTCGATCCGCTTCGATGGCTTTGGCGATACTGTTGAAGCGCGTGTTGATTTTGCCTTCCTTCACCCGGTTTTTCACGTCGGGTACCAGCCAGTACTTCACAGTTCGGCGAAAGTCTTCCTCTTTATGAACAACTGTGATGTTCACATCGTGTCGATACAGTTCCAGTGCCGCCTCGACGGCCGAATTGGAGCCGCCAACAATGACCACATTCGTATAGGAATATTTGAAGGGTTCGTCGTAGTAATGTGATACGTGCGGCAGATCTTCGCCGGGAATGTTCAGCAGCCGGGGGATATCGAAATACCCCGTCGCCAGCACTACACTTTTCGCGTGAAAGATTTCTCCGCTAGTCGTGTACACGAAGAAGGTACCATCTTCCTGTTTCTCGGCCCGATCTACCTCCACGAACAATTTAAAATTGAGGTGAAAGTACCCGGCTACCTTGCGGTAATATTGCAGGGCCTCGTCGCGGTTGGCTTTCACGCCCGAAATAGGGACGGGGATGCCGCCGATCTCGATGTTTTCGGCGGTGGAGAAAAACCGCATCCGCTTGGGATAGCGCCGGATAGACTCGGTCACGCTGCCTTTTTCCAGAATCAGGTGATCCAGTCCGCTTTTGGCGGCCTCTATTCCCATCGCCAGGCCACAGGGCCCGCCGCCAATAATGATTACGTCGTGTAGGTGCATGAATTTTATTCAAAAATACACCTACCCAACACCCGGTATACGCGAATGGTTTCTGAACTTTGCGCGAAATCGGGCTGTTTTATAAGCATCATGCCACCTGAATGGGCACCTTGTCTGACTCTATCCTTTATACAAATCCTTATTTTGTCAAGCGCCTCAACGACTGGGGGCGCGAGGGTATACCTTTTGTTTTCCTGATTGATTTTTTGGGCAAAGAGCCTCGCGCCTGGCGCATGGACGAAGCCGATTCCACAGAACTACGCTTCAATCTGAACGGAATATCCAATAAGGTACCCCCCGTTTCGACCCTCGGGATACCGGCCTATTTTTTTCATAAAAATCCTGTTTCGCTGGCCGAGTACCGTCCCCACTTCGATCATGTGGTGAAGAATATTCGGCGCGGTAATTCCTTTCTGGTCAATCTGTCGGCACCTACATCCATCAAAACCAGTCTGTCGCTTTCTGAAATTTACGAGCATAGCCGCGCGCCCTATCGCTTTTGGCTGCGGGATCGGTTCGTGTGTTTTTCGCCCGAGATTTTTGTGCGGATTCAGGGAAATAGGATTGCCTCGTTTCCGATGAAGGGTACCATTTCGGCAGAGGTACCTGAGGCCGAGCGCGTCATTCTGGCCGATGCTAAGGAAGCCGCCGAACACGCCACCATCGTGGATTTGATCCGCAACGACCTGAGCCGCGTGGCGGACAAAGTGTGGGTTGAGCGCTACCGCTACCTAGACCGGATTGCCACCAACCAGGGTACCCTGTTGCAGGTGAGTTCAGAAATTGCCGGGCTATTGCCGGGAGATTTCAACGGAGCCTACGGTGATTTGCTGCTCCAATTGCTACCCGCTGGCTCGATCAGTGGTGCGCCCAAATTAGCTACCCTGAAAATAATCCACGAAGCCGAAGGCTACGAACGCGGCTACTACACGGGCATCATGGGGGCGTTCGACGGGCACGTTTTTGAGAGTGCCGTCATGATTCGCTACATCGAGCAGCAGCGCGATGAGTTGGTTTTTAAAAGTGGCGGCGGCATCACGGCCCGGAGCCAGCCCGAGGCTGAATACCAGGAATTAATCGACAAAGTCTACCTACCCTTCGGGCATGAACCTACCTTCCATCTGCTTCGAGACGATCTGCGTGCAGCATCGGCAGCTCAGTAATTTGATACCCTACCACGAAGCGCGTCTCAACCGCACCCGACGAGACTTGTGGGGCGTCGACACGCCACTGAATCTGGGGGAGATGCTGGAAATCCCGGATTTTGTGGATGAAGAGAAACACAAATGCCGCGTAACCTACGGCCCGGAAATCCTGAAAATAGAATGGGAAAGGTACCTCCCACGCCCGATTACAAGTCTACGACTGGTGCAGGACGACACCATCGAGTACGCCCACAAATACAAAAACCGCGATCACCTCAACCAACTTCACGCCCTGCGCGGCAACTGCGACGACGTGTTGATTGTGAAAAATGTCCTGATCACCGATACCAGCTACGCCAACGTAGCCTTTTTTGACGGCATCAATTGGTACACACCAGAGGTGCCTTTGCTACCCGGCACGCAGCGAGCGTTTTTACTGGATGAAGGGGTACTCATTCCGAGAGAAATTAAGGTAGGTGATTTGGCTCGGTATAGTAGTGTGAAGTTGTTTAATGCGATGTTGGATTGGGAAGAAGCTCCTGAGTTAGAAATTGATTCAGTATTAATTGGCTACTTAGTCGAGCCTTAAAAAGCCCATTTGTTTGAGAATTGGTGTTCACATTTTCCCCGGCAGATTCCCACAACCCATAAGACCAGGTTTTCGAGCCAGCCGAAAAGCCCCTTTTTGTACTTGTTGATCATTCTCTTGAAGTTG
>JBBRDE010000165.1:0-12375 GCA_038204185.1 Cytophagales bacterium | reverse complement strand
CGACATCCAAAATCTTATGTAATTGAATTTGCATATGGATGATTTTTACTCAAAAAAAAGCTTGTTTAACCATCAGCCTATTTCAATGGTTGAGCCTTGTATTTTTACCGGCCTTTATGCTAATATTTAGTAATGAAAAATCTATGATACCTCAACTAGATGAAATACCTAAACCCCCAAGTGTACCACAAACTTTTATAATTAGTTTACCGGATTCAATAAAAACTCCTGAAGCTCAAAAAATGTATATTACAGCGTTGGAAATGAAGGTTAAATCATTTGGACAAGAGGTAGTAACTTATGAAGCTAAAGTCAAAGCTTATTTATCTCAAATTGAATCGGTTAAGGCATACAATAGTGCTTTTAAAAAATCAAGTTTAAAAGAAATTTATACAACTATTGTCAACGACAAATTACTCGGTATATTAACCAATCTTATAACAGCATTTGTTGCTTACGTATTTGTCAAAGCAGGAGCTAATATTTATTATAATAGAAAAGCAGCTGAAAATTCTAAAGAGTTAGAACATTTCTCTTTATTTTAATATCATGATCTTATTTAGGCCTGAATTAAAATGTTTTTAGAGAATTCCCCCGCTGTTCAGGGTCTTCCGAAGGAAGATTCCGTACTCTAAATAAAAGGCAGTCTGTGACTGCCGCGCTACAATGTTTACGTCAATAACTACCCCAGTTCGGCGCAGTGTTCCGCAGTTGTACAGGGACTTCCGAAGGGAGACTCCGTACTAAAAATAAAAGGCTGTCTCTGACTGCCATGCTATCAGGTTAACGCCAATAATCCACGTTCAAATCAACTCCACGTCCAATAACTCTTTCTAGTAATTAATAATACCTGCTAACGATTTGTACTCGGAGTTGTATCACCTCGCGTTTGGAAAGTGAATGCCTGAAAAAGCTTTTATTCCCTTTTGCTAAGGTCTGTGTCTCTACGGAGCACGGTGGAGGAAGCTTCTTACAAATAATTCATTTAACAATAAATCATTACTGGTTAATCATCCCTTAAAATAGGGCTTATTATCATTTTAAAATAAAAGGATTTCCGCATACTTAAAACATCATATAAACACATAGTGCTGGCAGATATAATGAATCAAATTATTTAATAATTAATATGGATACTTCACTAATTCTAATGAATTTACTACTTGGTGGACTATTAGGCATACTTGGCCAAGGCATCCGTGTTATTGCAGGTTTGAAAAAACTCCACGACACAACTCAAGAGCCTCTCAAGCATAATGAGCAGTTTGATCCTCGCCGACTCTGGATCTCTTTGTTTCTTGGCTTCATAGCTGGTGGATTGGGGGTGGTTACCCTGATGGATGATATGGGGGCAGTAGCCCTAACTAAGGATATGATTATCACCATGATTGGGATCGGCTACGCCGGAGTAGACTTTATCGAAGCTTTTTTATCGAAATATATTACGTCAGAGCCCCCCGCTACTATACAGCCCAGCATCTCGCCGAACAGTTCGTCGGTTGGTTTGTCGGTATGGACTAGCCCCAACACAACGGGGGTGCAGAATCTTATGTTAGACGCAGATGAACTGCCAGCTGCGCCTCGCTCACGCCCCTGAGTGTTTTACTATCCTACATAACTACTCCGTCTTATGGCAACTATAAAATTTAGCTTCGAATCCACGGTAAGCGGTGTGTTTGACGATGTCGATTTCTACGCGGGACAAACGGAGATACACCGCATTAACGGAAAATACTCATTTAATGGTGAAATACCCCAGGGAGGTTTCCTTAACATCGCCATTGACGTATTTGGTGATAACGGACAGCAGATCGACGTAGCTTACACGTGCAAGGAAACCGGCGGCATCAAACACGAAGACCCTGCAAAACCATCGGTGGTTACGGAACGGATTGCAAACAATCGCTTCCGGCGTGTGCAGTTACGTATTCCATTTTAAAATTAAGATACTATGAAGCAGGTAGCCTTCCCCCTCGTATTTGCCCTGTTGTATATGCTGAGTATATCGGGTCATGGACAGGACTTTTTTGAAGATATTAGAGCGAATGGTATCCCAATTCTTCAGCCGGATAGCTGCAAGAAAGCACTCATAACTCCGCGCCTCTCTACTCAGGATAACAGTATTAAAGTCAATTTTTTCAAATGGCGTGGTGGAGGGTTCCTATGTCAAACAGCAAAGACTCAACCCGCTGGTGATCAACCCGATAGTACTCGCCCCGATGGTGCTCAACTCGCCCAAGTAGTACTAGGCCCAGACACCCCTAATCCCCCAGTCTCAACTAAACCAGAATATGCAAATGGCTGGGGGCTAAATCTTAAGGCCAAAGCCAGCGACGGTATCGGCACTATTTTTCGCGGGGCCGACTTTGCTAATGGTGTCACTCTCGGAGCTTACGTAGCTTTCGCTAGACTTGATAAAGTATTAAACGGGAGACCGGCGGGTGTATTCACTGGTAATATCGTGTCTCTAAATTATACCGTCAACAGTTACCGCTTCCTTCAGGCAAATAAGCCAGTAAACGAGCAGTTAACCGATTTTAATACATACGGTGGATTTACGGCTTCTTTCGCCCAATTTAGAAAAATGCCTTTTGGAACCGACGACCGAGACAATTTATATCTGGGTTACTCCATGAGCTTTTCGCAATCCGATAATTATGGAGACCTAGAAAAGGTGGAGGTTAGGAATACGGTTCAGTATCTGATAGGTACAGATTCCTTGCGAATACAGTCGACGGTAGATGATAAAGGCTATGTGTACGCCTTTACTGATGATAAGTCGTCATTCTTAAGACCTTTCAATTTTCAATTTCGTGTTCATGCAACATACATTCCTAAAGCTTTGGACTACCGAATAGCTTTTGTTACTTATCCCGAGGTCAATCATCAGTTTGACGGTAAAACAAAGCTAAATGCCAATTTTGCGCTGCATTTTCTGAAAGATGGCGAACCAAGTGCCTCCATAGTTGGCTTATTTTTATCTTTTAACGATATAGGAAATGCAGCTGAAAAAACTCAGCCATTTTTGAAACGTAGTTTGGTTGTAGGCATAACCACCGCTTGGAACCTATTCATAGTTAAAAAGTAAAAAGTTATTATTATCCCGCTAACTCAGATCTGCGCTCAGGACGGTCGCCCGCTGGCGTTAAATCACCTCGCGTTTGCAACCAAGGCACGTAGCTGCGAACACGGGCAAATGCCTCACCCCATCAAAAAATCCAAATTCTCCGTAACCCTCACCCCTTCCTCAACAAACCGCTCCCGATACATCCCAATCCTCCGTTTCGCCTCTTCCAAATCAGTAATATTCAGGTTAATATTCAGAAAATCAATAAACCAGGGACACTTCTGCTCGCTGAGTACGTAGGTGAGGACAATCTCTTTGGAAATGGGCAGGGTGGTGGTTTTGGAGTCATCGAAGACGTCTTTGCTGTTGGCTTGCAGGAGTTTTTCGTACTCTTCCTCAGATAGCTTTTCAAACAGCTTGGCGGTAAAGGTATCACCGGCTTTGGTACCAGTATGGGGGTCGTCTTCGGTGAGGGTAGCGCCTTTGTGTACCCACTCCCAGAGGGTACTGAGGCGGATTTCGCCCGTGGTCCTATCTTCCATGAGGTAGAGGATGTCGTCGTTGCCAAAGAAATCGGCGTCTTTGAGAGCGGCGGCCTGCATGCCCTGTCCGAAGGCATTGCCGTACTGCGGTGCACGCTCAGCAGTTTGCAGGCACATCAGTTGCTCCACCTGTGTGTAAAAGGCATTTTGTTGTTGCTAGGCACAACCAGGGTACTTAACCAGCCCCTATTACCACAAGAACTTAAAGCCGATTAAGACTATATAAAGCGGGAGAAGCTGCCGGGTGGCCACCTCTCCCGCTTTATATGGAAGCTATTGGTTTTTATTTGTTAAACGCGCTTTTCAGTTCCGACACGGCCATGGCCTGAGCGTCCTTAGCCTGGGATACTACGGGAGCCATTCCAAAAAACTCGTGGGTAGTACCATCGTATACCTTGTGACGGGTAGCAACGCCGGCCTTTTCTAAGTTATCAGCGAGTGTTTTACCTTCGGTTCTTAGTGGATCATACTGTGCTCCAATAATAGTAGTGGGGGGCAATCCTTTAAGGTTAGCGTTCACCAGCGAAATCATGGGGTTTTTACCGTCGGCAGCACTCTTCAGGTACTTGTCAAAGAACCACTTCATCAGGCCGCTGCTGAGCGGCTTGGTACTGTCGCTTTCCATGTACGATTCGGTGGTAAAGTCATAGCCCGCGATCGGGTACACCAGTACCTGGTGGACGGGCATCTGTAAGCCTTTGTCCCGGGCCATCATACTCACCGCTGCCGCCAGGTTACCTCCGGCACTCTCACCGACCAGCGCAATTCGGTTGGGGTCGCCTTTAAGGGAAGCCGCATTTTTAACCGTCCACTCGTAAGCGGCGTAGCTATCGTTATGAGCGGTCGGAAACTTGTATTCCGGCGCCTGACGGTAAGCTACCGACACCACTACGGCTTCGGCCTGACCGGCCAGCCCTTCGGCTGATGCGCCATAGGTATCAAGGTCGGCAATGACCCAACCACCCCCGTGGTAGTACACAATTACCGGATAAGATGCTTTGCCGGTTTTGGGGGTATAAATCCGTAAATGAATCTGACCTCCGTCTACCGCAATTTTCTGGCCCGTTGTATCAACATTGCTGGGGGGCTTGGGAATGTTATACTCCTGCATCACAGCCATGGTGGCCTGGGCAGGAGTAGGTTGCTGACGGGCCTGCTGGGCCGTTAAACTTGTTAGTGGCGGAGCGTTATAACTGGCTAGTTGTTCAATGACGACTGCCATGGGATCTGTCATGTCTTTACCCCAGGCGGGTTTGGGCTGCTTAGGTTCAAGATCAGCCGCTGAAGTTGATGGCAGCGAATCCGTACGATCTGATTCACTTGTGTTGTTTTCAGAGGCGCAGGAAGTAAGGAGAAAAAGACAGGTAGCGCCGACAAAGGCCAGGCTCCGGTTGAGTAGGTTTTGGGTGTTCATACATTTTTTTATTTTGTGATCGCATAGAATGAAGCTATTACAGTACCAGCGGATTCTGTGAAAGATTTTGGTAGAAAATAGGCGTAATTAGCTGAAAATCTTACACAAAGGGTGAAGTCGTCGGAATGCTAATCCCACTTGGGGGGATAATAATCACCAGAAGCAGGAGCCGGTAGCTGTATATCTGCTAATCGCGATCTACGCTCGGGACGGTCGCCCGCTGGCGTTAAATCACCTCGCGTTTGCAACCGGGGCGCGTAGCTGCGAACATGAGCAAACTCCTCCCTCCTAACCCATAAAATCCAAATTCTCCGTAACCCTTTCCCCCTCCCCAACAAACCGCTCCCGATACAATGCAATCCGACGCTTCGCCTCTTCTAAATCGGTCGTATTCAGGTTAATATTCAGAAAATCAATAAACCATGGGTACTTCTGCTCGCTGAGGACGTAGGTCAGGACAATCTCTTTGGAAATGGGCAGGGTGGTGGTTTTGGAGTCGTCGAAAACGTCCTTGCTGCTGGCCAAGAGGAGTTTTTCGTATTCTTCTTCAAATAGCTTTTTAAACAGGTCGGCTGTAAAGGTATCGCCGACCTTGGTACCGGTATGGGGATCGTCTTCGGTGAGGGTAGCGCCTTTGTGTACCCACTCCCACAGGATGCTGAGGCGGATTTCACCCGTGGCCATGTCTTCCATGAGGTAGAGGATGTCGTCGTTGCCAAAGAAGTCGGCGGCTTTGAGGGCGGCGGCCTGCATACCCTGCCCGAAGGCATTGCCGTACTGTAGGGCCACACTCAACAGGTTGCGCGCCCCGCGGATGGTGGTGGGCGCGTCTTCAATCAGGATCAAGCCGTCGGCATCCTGTTGGGTATAGGTCAATCGCGGGAATTCTCTTCCAGCCTGATTGGCTTCACCCGTTTTCTCCCACACGGGGCGGACGATGTGTACCATTTTCCAGTGCGCTACCCATTTGCCGCTTGCCCCTTCGCGCTGCTCGCGCTCGGCCCCGGCCACCGCTTTTTTCATGCTGGCCGCTACGCCCTCCGCCGAGCCCACGGGGATGTTAGGCTCCATGCCGCCCTGCCAGAGGGCAAAGTTACCGTGGAGGTCGGGCGTGTTCACCGCACAGCGGACGCGGTTTTCGTAGTTGCGCATGTACCCGTAGGTCATGGTGATGGCCTCGATGTCGGGGTTGATGAAGCTTTCGTCCCAGGCCATGGCGTCGGATACGCTGTTGATGTAGTCCCAGCGGCCGGTGTTGTAGCCCACAAAGTGCTTGCCCAGCGCCGCCCGGATTTCCATCAACTGGTGGGTAGCTTCCAGTTGCTCTACCAGCACATACACTTTGATGGTACCCACGGCCAGGCCCAAATGCATTTCCAGCGCCGACAACACGTCATTCCACAGCGCCGCCTCGCCCGCGGTCTGGATTTTGGGCAGGTACAGCACCACGGAAGCGCCTTTCTTTTGGAGTTCCTGATAGTTGTTCACTACGTACAGGGTAGCATCCACGAGGGAGGCGGCCATGGCCACGCCCTCGGCATCGCGGATATGGCGGTCGTCGAGGTGCAGGCCCCGCGCCCGGAAGATGATGGTGGTGAAGTCCAGTTGCTGCTGCCAGTCTTCCACGATCTTTTTCCCAAAGAAGCCCTGCGCCCAGGTATTCATTTCCTCCGCCACTTTTTCGGCGGCGTGCAGAAACACGGGATCTTTCTGGATAGCCAGTTTGAGATTGCGCTGGTTGTCCAACGACATGCTGGCAATTTGTCCCAGCGCATCCTCGCCATCGAACATCCAGCCATCGGCCCCCGACAGCAGGGCGTAGGCCACGTTGCGGATGCTGCTTTCGAGCGGGGCATTGGGTTTGGCGGCGGGGCCGGTACCCTGTATCCACTGCCGTTGCAGATCGGCCGGGATAACCGATCCTTCAAATTTGCCGTCACGGGCCTCCTGTACCTTGATGTTGGTTCGCGGGATGGTACTTTCCGGATCGAGGAAGGTGATTCGCTGCCTTTGGTCGGCACGTTGGGCCCGTCGCTGGATGCGGGCCGCCATGGCATCTTTGATGTCTTTGTTGAAGGGGGCCAGAGCCGTGAGGGCGGCTAGCGCCTCGGGGGTATATATATCGTTGTATTCCTGTTGGAGATTGCCATTTATGAGGATTTGGTTGTTCATTCTTGGTTGGGTTTTTAGGTTGGTAATAATTGGGTTTTATTGTGCAATGTTGGTTTAGCAAAATGTCAGTCTGAGCGGAGTCGAAGACTTCC
Organism: Cytophagales bacterium; assembly: GCA_038204185.1. Classification (GTDB taxonomy): domain Bacteria; phylum Bacteroidota; class Bacteroidia; order Cytophagales; family Spirosomataceae; genus Salmonirosea. Next base: position 5,088 of record JBBRDE010000165.1, on the reverse strand, counting down.
ATATGGACGGTCTTCGACTCCGCTCAGACTGACATGGTATTTATTGCTCGTTTGCATCTGTGACGCGAACGGGGCGTAATGCGCGTTTAAAACGCGCTTCTCAGGGGTTCGCGTTAAAAACGCAAACCAGCGCGCTACTTCAAAATAAACACCACCATCGACAGCGGGCCGTGAGCGCCGAGGACGAGGGCTTGTTCGATGTCGGCGGTTTTGGAGGGGCCGCCGATGAAGCCGCCGAAGCCGTAGGTACCCTCACCGATGAGGTTGTAGGCTTCGTGCAGGGTGGGTACGATGGTGTTGGTGCGTACTACCACGGCCAGGTGCTGGCAGATATAGGGGATGATGCGCTGTCCCATGAGTTCATCCGAAAGCCACACGGCCCCGTTTTCGGCTACTGAAAAATGGGCATTGATGATCGCCAGTTCTACATCTTCGTACGTATGCGGGTCCACGTTCAGCACGACCCGTTCGTATCCATCGGCCAGCTCGGGCAGGGTAGTCACAATGCGTTTTCAGGTGTCGTAGTGCTGCTGGATGAGGAGCTTTATGGCGTCATAATCTTCCACCAGAAACACCCGGCCGCCGATGCTTTCAAAGATCCTCTTGTAGGTCTGAACCACCTCCTGTTCCTCCCCCCTGAATCGCGAAATATCAGGCAAGGGCAGCGAAGAGGGTTGGTTTTGCAATACTTCTCCCAGTATTTTTTCCCGGATCGTCATAGGTTTATTCAGGGTTTTTCTGTTCGTTCTTGATGTACCATTCTGTAAAAGATTCTTTGGAGCCGTCGGGCATATCGCGCTGCTTGTACCAGGGATTGAGCTTATTGTTCACCACAAAAGGAACATTCTGCATAAACCACCGGCCTGCCCTACCTGCGGTTGCTAGTTTATCGGAAGAAGACAGGGTCCAGGCCATCGCCTTCATGCCGAATACTTTGGTGCTCGTGGCGTAGCCTTCTTTCACGATCTCCTGCCGCCACTTGTACAGCTGATCGTGGATGTTAATTTTAACGGGACACACGTTGGAACAGGACCCGCAGAGGGTGGACGCGAAGGGTAGGTCCGCGTGTTTTTTCATATCCAGATTCGGGGCCAGAATGGCGCCTATAGGCCCGGAAATGGTGTTGTGGTAGCTGAGTCCGCCGCTTTTGCGGTAGACTGGACAGGTATTCATGCAGGCTCCGCATTTGATGCATTTCAGCGAATTCTGAAAATCCGGTCGGCCCAATTGCCGCGTCCGACCGGCATTCACCAAGATCAGGTGCATTTCCTGCCCTTCGCGGGGCTTTTTGTAGTGGCTCGAATAAATGGTGATGGGCTGTCCAGTGGCGCTTCGGGCCAGCAGGCGCAGAAAAACACTGAGATGCTTTTTCTGGGGGATGATCTTTTCGAGGCCCATGGAGGCAATCTGTACCTCCGACAGGTGCGCGCCCATGTCGGCGTTGCCCTCGTTGGTACACACCACGTACTCACCCGTTTCGGCTACGGCAAAGTTGACACCCGTCAGCGCGGCGCGGCGGGTCATGAACACATTGCGCAGGTGTTTGCGGGCTACGCGCGTCAGTTGGGTGGGGTCGGATAAGCCCTTTTCGGTACCCAGGTGCTCATGAAATAGCTCCCCGATTTCCTCTTTTCGCTTATGGATGCACGGCAGCACAATGTGGCTCGGTGGCTCGTTGTCAATCTGCTGGATGTACTCGCCCAAATCGGAGTTGATTACGCCAATGCCCCGTTCTTCCAGGTACTCATTCAGTCCACATTCTTCGGTGAGCATAGACTTACTTTTCACCATCTGATTGATCTCTTTGGCTTTCAGAATGGCGTACACGATTTCGTTGTGTTCTTCGGGTGTATCGGCCCAATGCACCGTGATGCCGTTCTTTTTAAGATTGGCCTCAAACTGTATCAGGTACTCGTGCAGGTTGGAAATAACGTTGCTTTTGATCTGCGAAGCAGCTTCCCGAAGCTCCTCCCACTCGGGAATTGTCTTGGAAGCGATGTCCCGTTTTTCGCGGATATACCACAGCGCCCCGTCGTGCCAGTCTACCCGCTCTTCGTCTTTGATGAAGGCTTCGGCCAGTGCTGCATGGTCTTTTGTGTTCGGCTGACTCATATCGTTGCATTTAATATTTCTGAAATATGAATGACTTTCACATTGCTTTTATTGCGGTGCAGAATGCCTTCCAGGTGCATCAGGCACGAAAGGTCGGAGGAGGTAATGTACTCGGCGCCGTTTCGGGTGTGATCCCGCACCCGATCCTTCCCCATCTTGACTGACACGGCTTCTTCCGACACACTGAACACGCCTCCAAACCCACAGCATTCATCGCAGCGGTCCAGAGTCACCCGTTCGAGTCCTTCCACCATCGCCAGGAGTTTTTCCGGTTTTGAATAGGGAGGGGCATTGAGTTCACTCATCTGGGCCAGATGCAGCCCGCGCAAGCCGTGGCAACTGTGGTGCAAACCCACTTTATGGGGAAAGGTCGCGTTGAGCGATTCGATATGGAGTACATCCGTCAGAAACTCGACCAACTCATACACTTTACCCCGAATTTCGGTGGCTTTGCCTTCCTGTGTATCCGAATGAAGGTGGTCTTTCAAGTGCAGAATACAACTGGCCGAGGGGCCGACGATGTAGTCGAACTCAGAAAAGTTTTCGATAAAGACATTGTTGCAATCCTGGGCCAGATGCTCAAACCCAGAATTAGCCATGGGTTGCCCACAGCAGATTTGCTTGGTAGGGTACCCCACGTTAACCCCCGTTTTTTTTAGCAATTCCAGGGTCGCCCGCGCGGCATTGGGATAAAACTGGTTGACGTAACACGGTATAAAAAGTCCGACGTTCATGTTCAGTTTGGTTTTTTTATATTCGAAATCAAAAAACAGATTATATTATTGGCTTTTCGGTGAGGTGTATTCCATAAACCGGTACACTTCCTGCCGCACCACGTCAAAGGTTTGGTCCATTTGCTTGCGGAGTTGTTTGTAAGCCGGGGCTGCCATGATGGGTTTGCCCGAACCGGTCAGCACCGGATCGGAAATGGCACCCAGACTGGTAACGTACTGGGCGATGCTGAATTCGTACCCCTTCTCACTGCCGTTGGGAATCACCAGCGACGAGAAATCCCAGCCCGTCAGGTTTTTCTGTTCAACGCGTTCTTCGGCTAGTTTCTTTACCTGACCCACCAGCCCTTCGTAGTCCGCACCGGGCATTCGGCGTTTCAGGCGATCCACGACCATCAGCTGCGTATTATCGGGGGTAAAGTTAGGGGAGAACGTGCCGTCGGTTATTTCCCAGATTTCGATTTTTATGACCGGGGCCGTCATACGGTCCCGCTTTTGCAGGTCGGCCATTTTCGCCTGTACACTATCGCCGTAGATGCGGGCCAACGCTTCGGGCGAGGCTCCTTTTATGGCCATTTCCGGCGAAACGATCCGCGTCACGTAGTCATATTCCGTCTGGTTCGGGTTGGACGTAAACTGCTTCACGGTCATGTACCAGCCTATCATTTTCCCCTCATCCACAGCGGCCTGATTTATCTTTCTCCACTCGCGCTCTACGGACACCGCATCCTGAATGGTCAGCCCTGGATTGAGTTTGTGGTAAATCAGGTACATGTATGCTTTCTCTCCCGGTTTCTTCTGGGCAATGGCCAACGAACCGCCGGTAAGCAGAAAAATGAAGAGCAGTAGTAAACTGGTTTTGGGTAAAGAATTGCGCATGATATTTTTTTGGGTTAATGGAGCAACTGATCCGGTTGAGTTGATCCGGCACAAAAGTCCGAAGTTCATTTTTAGGTAGGTTGTTTTGATGATTTTCAAGAAACATTTTTCTATTCCCTCAAAATTCCGGGAATCACTTTCTTCTTGTTAATGACTTTGATAACAGCCACAAAGGCCACCAGCACCGTAGCCAAAACCATCAGGTACACATAGCCTGTGGTAAAATCAGGGACCATCGTTGAAGCACCCGCGACAATCATCTGGTACTGGGGTATAATCCAACTGAACAAATAGGCCTGAGCCAGCACGATGAAACAAATGAAAATGAGCATGTAAAAGCTATGCTTTACCGTAAATCGGAACAAATCAGACTCCTTTCCGACCAGATTTCCGGCGGCAGCCGCCACGGCGATCGACTGCGGCGAGATCATTTTGCCGATTACCCCCCCCGATACATTGGCCGAAACCGTGACCACCGGATCCAGGCCCAGAGAGGTGGCGGTAGAAGCCTGCAATTTGCCAAACAACGCATTGGCCGACGTATCAGACCCCGTAATGAATACCCCCAGCCAGCCCAGCATGGGGGCAAAGAAGGGAAACAGCACTCCCGTGTTAGCCAGGGCCTCGGCCATGGTGATACTAATGCCCGAATCGTTGACGATGTAGGCAAACCCCAACACGGCGGCGATGGTAATGATGGGGAAAGTGAGTTGGCGAAGGGTTTGCAGAAACACTTTCCCCGCCTCCCCATAAGTGAGCCCCACCAGGGGCGTAGCAATGAGCGCCGACAGAAGAATGGCCGTTCCTGAAGCCGATAAGTAATTGAATTTGAACAAATGGGGAATCGCTTTTCCCCCGCTATCCAGGATGACATCATGCAGACCCGGAAACGCAAATTGCACCTGACCGACCGCATTGAATACTTCCTTAATCGGTTTCAAACCCCAGGCAATGATGACGATGGTCATCAAAATGAAGGGCGACCACGCCCGGACAATCTGCCCTGGCGTATAGTGAACATCGGTAGATATGGTGGGGGCGGGCTCATTGGGAAATTGCCAGGTACTTTTAGGCTTCCAGAACCTAAGTAATACAATCAGGCTCACGATGGAGCCTATACCCGCAATGACATCCGGCAAGGCCGGACCGATCTTGTTCGAAGAAAACCATTGCAGAAAAGCAAAGGAAACTCCGGCTACGAAAATAGCGGGCCACACCTCTCTCGTTTTCCGGAACCCGGCCATGATGACTATCAAATAGAAGGGCAGAAAAACCGACAGGATCGGGAGCGTTCGGCCTACCATTTGTGATATTGCCATTTCGGGAATAGCGGTCACCTGAGAAGCTACCGTAATGGGTATACCCA
>JBBRDE010000164.1:0-12423 GCA_038204185.1 Cytophagales bacterium | reverse complement strand
CCGTCCGTTCAGGCGCTCCTCGCCGGGCATTCCAAGCCACTTGGCCGAGGCCCCCGTGGAGATAATAACCGTTTCGGCTTCCAGCTCAAACTTATCGTCGATTGTAACCTTGTGGCAAGTACCGGAAAAATCAACCGCCGTGGCCATGCCATAGCGGATGTCCGTCCCAAACCGTCGGGCTTGTTTCTCAAAATCCATCATCATTTCCGGGCCTCCGATCCCATCGGGGTATCCAGGATAATTCTCCACGTCAGTGGTGATGGTCAACTGCCCGCCCGGCTGGGGGCCCTGATAAAGGACGGGTTTCAAGCCAGCTCGGGAAGCGTAAATGGCTGCCGTATAACCGGCGGGTCCTGATCCGATGATCAGGCATTCAATTTTTTCGGGGGTCATATCTTAATGTGTATTTCTAGATGCGGGATAGTTCGCTTCCTTTTTCAACAGGAAACAAAACGCAAAAGTGCAACTTTTACCGTTAAAACACAAAGTAAGTCAACGGATGCGCCACTCGATCCGGCGGTTGAGACGGCGGTTATCCTCGGACATGTTAGGTACCTTGGGTTTGGTTTCACCGTAGCCCACCGCCATAAATCGCGTAGCTGGCAGCCCGGAGTCGGCCAGGTAGCTGGCCACACTCTGTGCCCGTTGCCGCGAGAGTTCCAGATTTTCCTTATCGCTCCCCACGTCGTCGGTATGCCCGGCAATTTCGATCGAGAGCCTGGGGTTGTCTTTCAAAAATGACACTAGTTTTAGCAGCTCAACCTTCGATTTTTCGTCGAGGGTAAAGGCTCCCGTGGCAAAGAAAATATTGTTCAATACCTCCACCCGATCTTTTTCAGCCCGTTCCAGCGGAATATCCAGCCGCAGCGCGGGCGTGGAATCACTAGCCACAAAGGTCAGGCTTTTGAAAAGGTACCCTTCTTTCATTACATACAGGGCATGCTCACTGTTCTGGTTGAGTACGGCGAGAAATTCGCCCGTAGCGGGTTGGGACAAGAAAGTAGCCACCCGTTGCTGGCTGCCCAGATCGTACAATTCGAGCGAAGCCTGCAAAGGAGCGTTGGTGCGCTGGTCAAACACTTTCCCCTTGATGTACTTGGTGGGGACGAAGGCTTTCTGTAAGGTATCGGGAATCGTAAAGGCGTACAGCATCGCCCTCCGACCTTTCGGCTCGGTGCGGTCGTCGGTGTAGTAGGCGGTGCGGCCATCCGAGGAAATGAACATCCCAACCTGGTCGGCCACCGTATTGATAGGGTACCCCAGGTTCTTAGGCTCGCTCCAAATCGTATCGGTGCGCTGGGACATAAAGAGGTCGAATCCGCCCATACCAGGTAGTCCATTGGAGGCGTAGAAAAGTGTGTGCCCGTTGGCGTGGATGAAGGGCGCGTTTTCTTCATCAGACGTATTGATGGCCCGGCCCAGATTAGTCGGGGCGAGCCACTGCCCGGTACTATCGAGGACGGTTTTCCAGATATCGGCCTTACCCACACCACCAGGACGATCTGAAGTAAAATACAACACACTACCATCGGCCGACAGGGACGGCTGGGACTCCCAGTTACTGCCATTTACCGTTTGGCCCATGTTCTTCGGAGCCAGCCACTCCTTGCCTTCCTGTCGAGTGAAATACAAATCGCAGCCTCCGTAGCCATCCGGACGATTACAAGCCGTAAATACCAGCATGCGTCCATCCGCCGAAATGGTGCAGGTACCTTCGTTATTGGGAGAATTAATATTTTTCGAGATTTCCTCAGGTATATCCCAGCCTTTTCCGGTCCAATGGGTAATATACATATTCTCGTCCCGCTCCGGGGTGAGGCCCGTAAAAATCAGCGTTTCGTTGTCAGCCGTTAGCACGGGAAAGAACTGGGCTTTCAGGAAATTGACCGTATCACCCAACGACCGCTTGTTTACTTTCAGGGGATGCTTGACCGCCTGCTCAGCATATTTGGCAGAAGCAATCCATTTACGGGTGACCAGGGCCAGATTGGAGCGTTCGGGGTAGCGGGTCAGGGCCTGGGCCAGGTACACCTGGGCGGAATCGTAGCGCTCGCGTTGAAAGGTGTCGCGCCCCAGCCATTGGTAGGCGTTGGCGGCCTCCGCACCGGCGGGATCGAGCGTAACGGCCCGCTGGTAATGGTAGCGGGCGCGGGGCGTTTGACGCTGCAATTCGTAGAGTTTACCCAGCCGTAGATGTACCTCAGGCAAGTTCGGTTCCAGCTCGGCCAGTTTTTGGAACAGGGGCAGTGCGGCCTCCAACTTGCGCGCATTCCAGGCGGTTTGGGCATTTTCGTACAGCTCACGCGTCCGGCGCGGCATGGCTTTATCCTGCGCATAACCCTTCACACTGATGATCAGCGTAGTCAGGAAAGCGAGGCAGAAGAGGCGGTTCATTACGGAATATTCATAAACTTATGAGTCTGTAACGATATTTGCCAACGTGGATTGTCTTTGATGTAGTCAATGATAAGCGGAAGCATTTGCTCGTGGCGACTCCATTCGGGCTGCAATAGGAGTTTGCATTCTTTCCCCACCAATGCGGCGTGTTCTTCCGCGAAGGCGAAATCACTTTTATTGAAAATTATCGCTTTTAACTCGTTCGCCGCCGGGTAGATGGACGGATGAGGTACCTTAAACTTCTTGGGTGAGAAACACACCCAATCCCAGTAACCAGATACTGGGTAGGCCCCAGAGGTTTCAATGTTGGTCTGAAATCCCACTTTTTTTAAAGACAGGGTCAATTCCCGCATGTCGTACATCAGGGGTTCACCGCCCGTAACCACCGCCAGCCGTCCCGGATGGGCCAGGGCACCAGCTACTATACCAGATATGGACGTCTTGGGATGTTGATCGGCGTCCCACGATTCTTTCACATCGCACCAGTGGCAGCCTACGTCGCATCCCCCCAGCCGGATGAAGTATGCCGCCCGGCCCATATGTGCTCCTTCGCCCTGTAAGGTGTAAAAGGCTTCCATAACCGGAAGTAGGATACCCACTTCCTGCTCCTCACATGCTATACTTTCTATTACGCTCATTCCCGCAGTTTTTCCAAAATTACCAGTTCTAAACTAAACCAAACTCCTGTCCACGAGGTTCTATTCCTTAGGAAAAAGTTCAATTCAATACTATGCGCAAAGATACGATAACGGGCCGATCATTTACTTCCGACTTTTTGGAACCCTACCGCCATATCGGTGATCCGGTGGCTGATACCGTCATTGAAGCCGTAGCCGCTGAGGGAGGACACGGATCCGTTGGCTCCTTAATGCGCTTCCTGACCAACTACGAAGATTTTGGACTTGGAGGTCAGCTGAACGCTGTTCAGGAATTTATCAATAGCCAAAATGAATTTCCTAAAAGTACTGATTTACAGATATTTGATCAGGGAATGGCTTTCTTTTGGCAACATTATCAACTTATTTCCCTACTACTGGGCACCTACTCGCTACCCTACTGTTATGCCGGGGCCAAAGGAGCACAGGTACTCTGGATTTCGGAACGCATCAAGAACAACACCTTCCAGCGGCTTGAAGAAACGGGCGCCTTCGTATTCGGCATCATGCAAGAGCGCGACTGGCCCAATGGTCGCAATTTTCAGCGTATCGCCAAAATCCGCCTGCTTCATGCGGCAGTGCGATGGTACACGCTCCACAGTGGCCGCTGGAATGCCGCATGGGGGTACCCTATTTGTCAGGAAGACATGGCTGCCACCAACCTTTCTTTCTCCTATATCGCCATCAAAGGAATTCGTAGACTGAACATTTCAGTTTCCAAAGAGCAAGAGGCCTCCTTTCTGCATTTCTGGAATATAGTGGGTGAACTGCTGGGGGTAGATAAAGCTCTGCTCCCCCAAAATATGCTGGAGGCTTACCGCCTGGAAAAAGGCATCTCTTTACGGCAGTTCGCGCCTTCGGAGGCGGGCCAGGGATTGACCAGAGCATTACTGAAAGCGATTAGCCAACAAATTACCTCCCCTACGCTGCAAAATGCTCCGGCGGCCCAAATGCGATTCTTTTTAGGAGAAAGCACCGCTGACCTCCTGGACATCCCAAAAGTTGCATGGGAGGAGCGATTTGTCAAGGCAGCGCTTCAAACCCCCATTTTCCCCAAACTGATGGCTCTGCAAAAACCCACCTCGCCTGTTTTGGAACGCTATTGGCGATAGCATTCACCAACTATCTATTCGGCTGGCTCTCCATACGTTCTTTCCTGCAAACGAACGAGCGGAGGGCGCAGAAAGCGCCGCTTTACCGTGACGACGAATAAATTGTCATAATCGGTATCCGGAATTGTTTTTTTTTGATGCGTTACCGGAAGCTGATTCAGGAGCGGCAGCATCGTATTACTATGCCCCACTATCAGGGCGTTACCACCGCGCAGTTTGGCCAGTCGTCGCGCCACTTCCCACAGGGTATCCGTGGTATAGGGCTGTATCGGGATTCCAATCACTTGGGATAGCGGTTCAGCCGTGGATCGGGTGCGCAGCGTATTCGTCGAGTAAATGAACCTGATCTTTTTTCCCCGCAAGGTGTCCAGCAACGCCTGCGCCCGTTGTTGCCCGGCGGCGGTGAGCGGCGGGTCGTTGGCCGGAGCAGCAGCTTTTTCGGCGTGCCGAACCAGGTAAAGGGTGTGGCTTGAACAACCCGCCGAAAAACCCAGCGTAATCCCAAGCACCCAAATACGCCTCATATGTTTTCTCATTGCCGTATCTTTGTAAAAATCATTTGCTTAATCAGGGTAGCTACTTTACCCCGTCGTGAGCTTCAAATATAGAAAAATATGGAAAGCAAGTGCGGTCCATGCTACGAATGAACACTATTCCCATCAACCAGCAGGAACCCATCTGTGCTCTCGCCACCGCTACGGGCGTGGGGGCCATTGCTGTGGTCCGGGTTTCCGGTGCTGGAGCCATCGAGCTTACGAATCGCTATTTCCATGGCAAGGATTTAAGCTCGGTGGAAACTCATACCGTACATTTTGGCACGATCCGCCAGCAGGGTACCCTTATCGACGAAGTACTGGTCACGGTGTTTCGCTCGCCGCACTCCTTTACCAAAGAAGACGCCATCGAAATTTCCTGCCACGGCTCAGAGTATATTATTCGCCAAATTCTGAAAGTGTTGGTCCAAGGCGGCGCACGCATCGCCCGACCAGGCGAGTTTACCCAGCGGGCTTTCCTGAATGGCCAATTCGATCTGGTACAGGCCGAAGCAGTGGCCGATCTCATCGCTGCCGACTCCGAAGTGAGCCACCGGACAGCTTTGACACAACTGCGGGGCGGTTTTTCCAAAAAGTTACAGGCGTTGCGCGAAGAGTTGATTCATTTTGCCTCCCTCGTGGAACTGGAACTGGATTTCGGCGAGGAAGATGTGGAGTTCGCCCAGCGTGACGATTTGCGGCGGCTGATCCACAACCTGCAAGTTACCATCCACCCGCTCATCGAGTCGTTCGACTACGGCAATGCGCTAAAGGATGGGGTACCTGTAGCCATTATCGGCTCGCCCAATGTGGGCAAATCCACGCTGCTTAACGCGCTGCTCAATGAAGAAAAGGCTATTGTCACGGAAATAGCTGGTACAACCCGCGATGTGATTGAGGATACACTGGTACTGGACGGGCTGAAATTCCGCTTTATTGACACTGCCGGTATCCGCGAAACCCAGGATATAGTGGAGTCACTGGGCATCGAACGCTCGCGCCGAGCCATGGAAAAGGCCGACGTCGTGCTGATGCTGTACGATAATGAAGAAACGTTGCGCGAAGTGGAGATTCTGGCGCGGGAACTGCCGGAGGGGAAAAAGATCATTTGGGTCAGGAATAAGGTTGACCTCGCTTTGCCCCATGAGCCAACACCCGGGGGTACCCAACTAAGCATCTCCGCCCACACCCACCTTCACCTCGACGCCTTAAAAGTTGCCATCGTCGCCCAGGTCAAGCATCAGGCGGGTACCGATACCATCGTGACCAACCTCCGGCACTACGAGCACCTGGTTAAAACCTCTGCGGCACTCGACGAAGTGCTGGAAGGCCTCGATGCAGGTATAACGGGCGATTTTCTTGCGCAGGATATCCGGCTGTCGTTATATCATCTGGGCGAAATCACAGGTACCATCGTGTCCGATGATTTATTAGCCAATATTTTTTCCAAATTCTGCATCGGTAAATAAAAGTACCTCTCCTCATTATGAAAAAATCCCTCTTCTTCTTTATTCTGATACTGATATTCGTAGGTGCAGCCCCGAAAAGAATCAGCTGGGTAGCCATCGGAGATTCCATCACCTACCTCAACGACCACCCCGACGAAACCGGCAACCGCCTTACCAAAGGGTACCTTACCCAGATTACCGAGCATTTTCCCCGCGTGGAATACATCAATCAGGGCCACAACGGCTGGACGGCCATCAAAATAGCCGAAAGTCTGGATAAACTGGGATTGGTTAAGGCCGATGTTTATACCGTTTTCTTGGGTACCAACGACTGGTGGCAGGCTCGCCCCCTGGGTACCTTAGCCGACTACAAGCAAAATACTGGCCCGGCCACCGTTAACGGTGCCTTTCGGCTCATTACCAATAAACTAAAACAGCTTAACAGAAAGGCGCGCATTATTCTGATCACCCCCATGCAGCGAGGTGATTTTGTATATATCACCAATCCTAAAAATAACGCCTATGGCTCCTATAAACCGAAAAAAGATCAGAATTTGGAAGATTTTGCCAATGCTGTGCTGGCAATAGGAAAGCTGGAAAAAATTCCGGTTGTGGATCTGTACCACAAAAGCGGGATGATGGCCGAGAATATGGTACATTATAAAAGGTTGAAAGACCCCACCACGGGCCAATACCGGAATTATACCTATCCCGACTATACCACAATCCCTTTCGACCCCGAAAAAGACGAGTACCCCTATCCCGAAGCCGCCATCAATATGACCTACGACGGACTTCACCCCTCCAACAAGGGCAATGAAATCATTGCCCACATGCTGGCAGACCAATGGAAAGGCCTTCGTTGGTAACTGTATCGAACGCCCCTATGCGCAATGAATGAAAATCCACCGTTCGTGCTGGAAATCATAGAATGGGCCGCTACGCTGCCTGCCGCCCAAGTGACCCTGTCGGGTCAGTCGCCAGACCATTGGATCTTACGTATATTTTCAAAAAGTAAAAATGAGTTAAAGGTAACTCTACTACCGATCCTGGGCGAGCACACGGTGTCGGCTAGCGTGTGCGGGCCAGAAGAACCAGCCCGCTGTGTGACACTTTGGGAGGACCTTTGGCACACCCGGCGTCCCATTGTACAATCGCGCCTTGAAGCTTTGCTAGGCCTGTCCGAGCGTATTCCCGCCCGCCTGACGCAGGTTCGTCGGCTTGACCGGCCTGCTACGTTAAAGTTTTTGCAGAAAAATCATTTGCAGGATTCCGTTCTTCCTAAGTTCAAGTACGGGCTTTTTTTACCAAAAAAACATTACCGGGTACTTCAACATCCTCCGCAGGCAGACGAACTACTGGTTGCCGTAGCTACCTTTGCCCGTCCGCGTCAGTTTATGCGGAGCGGTTATCCTCACCAATCCTTTGAATTGGTGCGCTTTGCCAACCTGCTCAATACGACTGTTGTGGGGGGTCTTGATAAATTATTGAGTCATTTTGGGCGCGAGCACCAGCCCGATGACCTAATGACTTACGCCGACCTGGAATGGTCAAGTGGACAGAGCTACCAAAAACTGGGATTTGAAGCTATCAGCGATACTGCCCCCCAGCTTTTCTGGGTCGATCCCGTTACGATGGAGCGCTATTCCCCGCACCGCCTACCCGACGCCATGACTGAGCAAACAGCCACCGAACGGGGATTTATTCACCTCTGCAATGCAGGAAGTCGTAAGTTTGTTAAAGTAACGGGACCACTTCGCCAATAGGGAATAGCTGGCGTTCTTGTATCACGTTAAAGTACTTCAAAGCCCCGAACAACCTTGATCGTCATCCTTGGCCCCACCGCCTCCGGTAAAACTCACCTGGCTACCCAACTGGCCTACCGCATTGGCGGCGAAATCATCAGCGCTGACTCGCGGCAGGTATACCGTAGCATGAACATCGGTACGGGAAAAGACTTGCAGGAGTACGTGGTAGACGGAGAAGCAATCCCCTACCATCTGATTGATATTCTGGATGCCGGGGAAAAGTACAATGTGCATCAATTCAGGCAGGATGTTCTTCAGGTAGTGCCCCGTATTCAGCAGCGGGGCAGGGTACCCATCCTATGCGGCGGAACGGGCTTATACATTCAGGCTCTCTTGCAGGGGCATCAGTTTACCGAAATCCCGGTCAACAATTCATTAAGACACGAATTAGAGTCCCTATCTTCTGACGCGCTGTTAGCTCTATTTCACGAAATCCCTTCCCTCTTTTCAGCTTTGGCCGATACCTCCACGCGGAAGCGTACCATCCGGGCCATTGAAATTGCAACCTACCTGACTCAAAACCCGCAGCACGTTTTTCCAAAAAATCTCCATCTAGACTACCAGGTTTATGGACTGAATCCCCCGGTGGAAATCCGTCGGCAACGCATCACCCGACGCCTCCAGGAGCGACTGGAAAACGGCTTGATTGAAGAAGTACAGGGGCTGCTAAATCGGGAAATTTTACCGGAAACCCTGATTTATTACGGATTGGAGTATAAATTTGTTACCCAATATCTCCTCGGCGACCTTCCGTACGATACCATGGTGCAAAGACTCGAGACCGAGATTCACCGCTTTGCCAAGCGGCAGATGACCTATTTTCGAAAAATGGAGCGTGACGGTATCGTAATCCGATGGCTCGATAGCCACGCCGCTCCTGATCAATGGGTTGAAACTATCGTTTCTCATTTATAAAAACACATGAGCTGAATGTCCAAAAATCTGACGACAACCTCCCTTTTAGTTATCCTTGGCATTACAGATGCCTACCTTCTCTCCCACCCCAACCTCCTTGGTCGTATCGGCGTCTTTATTTACAAGCACGATTACCTCAGGACATTCCCCCGGGCACTGGCCACGGTATTTCTGGTGTTGGGGGTTTCCTTATTCATAAGTGAGGTAGTTCGTCGCAGTGTTGCTCCCCGGGCGGCTCTGGGGTGGTACCTATTATTACTGGCACTCGGCATGGCCCTGTTCGCTTATGTGTACGTAACTTTTTCTTCTTTTTCTTATGGCCTCACGGGTAAGGCCTTCATCTATGGGGCCCACCTCTTGCCTGTTCTCATGTCTGGCCTGTTTGGAAGGTATCTCATCATGACCATTTTTCAAGCAAAAAACCAAATTGGATGATGACAGGACGCTTATCTCTTGTGGCCGTTTTTAGTGTACTTACCACGGTGTTACTCCACGCGCAGGGCAGCTACCTCCTGCGTCCCGATCGCGTATTTGACGGAGAGAGTATGCACGAGAATTGGGCGGTCTGGGTGAAAGGTGAAAGGATTATGGCCGTGGGCAGCGCGGCTAGTTTTCCCGCAGAAGCCGGGCAGGCCGAGGTCATCGATCTCAAAGGGACAACGCTCCTGCCTGGACTGATCGAAGGGCATTCGCACCTTTTTCTCCATCCTTACAATGAGACTCCCTGGGACGATCAGGTCCTCAAAGAATCCCGGGCCTACCGCACTGCGCGCGCAGTCAAACACGCAGAACTAACGCTGTTAGCGGGTTTTACAACGGTAAGAGATCTGGGAACAGAAGGCGCTGAATACGACGACGTAGGATTAAAAAAGGCTATCAATGAGGGTATTATCCCCGGCCCACGCATGCTTATCGCTACGCGCGCGCTGGTAGCTACGGGTAGCTATGGCCCCAAAGGATTTGGTTCCGACCTGACGGTGCCGCAGGGCGCCGAAGAGGCCGATGGCCACGATGGCCTCATCCGCGCAGTCCGTAATCAAATTGGAAAAGGGGCCGATGTTATAAAAATTTACGCCGATTACCGATGGGGACCCTCAGGAGAAACTCGTCCTACTTATAATGAGGATGAAATTCGCCTGATCGTAGAGACGGCCCGGAGCAGCGGTCGCCCCGTCGTGGCCCACGCTTCCACGGCCGAGGGAATGCGGCTGGCGATCGTGGCAGGTGTCGAAACTATCGAACACGGAGATGGGGGTACCCCCGAGATATGGAAGTTGATGAAGGAAAAAAACGTGGCCCTTTGCCCTACCCTGGCGGCGGGCGATGCTATCAGTCAGTACCGCGGGTGGCGTAAGGGTCAGGATCCCGAACCGGAGCGGATTACCCAGAAAAAGACTAGTTTCAAACTAGCCCTGGCCGCTGGCGTAACGATGGTGATGGGGGGTGATGTGGGCGTGTATGCGCACGGAACCAATGCCCTCGAGATGGAACTCATGGTCGACTATGGCATGAAACCATTAGAGGTACTCAGGGCAGCTACCTCGGGCAACGCCCGGTTATTTCATCAGGACCAGCAGATAGGATCGGTAAAAAGCGGGCTACTGGCCGATTTAATCGCCATACGGGGGGATCCTTCGACGTCAATCCAGAACTTGAAGCATGTAGCCCTTGTGATGAAAGGGGGAAAAATCTACAAATCACTTTGATGGAATCCCTTACGTAGCGGCAATAGTGTTTTAAGCGGGAATAAAGTGCATTTATAGGTAGATAGTGCAAAGTTTTTTTTTGATATTGCGAACAGGACCAATTCCGGTTTAGCACCATAAACGTGCTAAAAACTACCGGCAAACAGATTCGTTGTAAAATCTGTTAATTTGTTAAACCTGGAAATACAATGGTGTTTCCATATGAACTACCCTAATTTTTTTCAGTACCCCTAATTTACCTGATGAATAATATGTCACAATCCGCCGAACTGACCATTGATGGTCAGCAGTATCAATTTCCGGTCATCGAAGGGAGCGAACACGAAAAAGCCATCGATATTGGCAAGTTGCGCGACAAAACGGGCTACATCACCATTGACAACGGCTTCAAGAATACCGGTTCGACCACTAGTGCTATTACATTTCTTGACGGTGAGGAAGGGATTTTGCGGTACCGGGGCTATTCAATCGAAGATTTGGCCGAGAAAGCTTCTTTTTTAGAGGTATCCTACCTTTTGATTTACGGCGATCTTCCCACCAAAGAGCAATACGAAGAGTTCGAACACCAGGTACGTACTCACACGCTGGTTAACGAGGATATGCGCAAAATCTTCGAAGGGTTTCCCGTCAATGCTCATCCAATGGGGGTACTTTCTTCGCTTGTAAGCGCAATGAGCGCTTTTTACCCTGATTCTTACGACTCCAACGCCCCGGCCGATACGGAACTACATATCATACGATTAATGGCTAAGATGCCAACTATCGTTACCTGGTCTTACAAAAAATCCCAGGGGCACCCGGTCAACTATCCCAATAACGAGCTCGACTATTGTGCCAATTTCCTGAACATGATGTTTTCGCTGCCCGTGGAAAAGTACGAGGTAGATCCCGTCGTGGCCCGCGCCTTAAATAAGCTACTGATCCTACACGCCGACCACGAGCAAAATTGCTCTACCTCCACGGTTCGATTAGTAGGGTCGTCCCACGCCAACATCTATTCCTCCATTTCGGCGGGAATCGGGGCCTTGTGGGGTCCCCTGCACGGTGGGGCCAACCAGGAGGTAATCGAAATGCTGGAAGCTATCAAAGAGGATGGCGATACCCAAAAGTATATTGACATGGCCAAGGACAAGTCGAGTGGCTTCCGCCTGTTTGGCTTCGGGCACCGCGTATACAAGAACTTTGACCCCCGCGCTCGTATCATCAAGAAGGCAGCCGACGATGTACTCAACAAACTGGGCGTGGATGACCCGGTGCTTGAAATAGCTAAGACCTTAGAGAAAGCCGCTCTGGAAGACGAGTATTTCGTTTCGCGTAAGCTCTATCCCAACGTGGATTTCTACTCCGGCATTATATACCGCGCATTGGGCATACCTACTAATATGTTCACCGTCATGTTCGCCATTGGTCGCCTGCCAGGTTGGATTGCCCAATGGAAGGAGATGCGGGAGAACAAGGAACCCATCGGTCGGCCCCGACAAATTTACACGGGCCCTACCCATCGTGATTTTGTAGCCCTGGATCGGCGGTAGTTTCCGGCTTCACCTACACCCAACCTGTAAGGTTTCCAAAGCCTTATAGGTTTAACTCACAAAGCACCGCCCGACTGTTTCGGTGCGGTGTTTTTTTATAAAAACTCATGGAAGAAGGAATCAAACTATCCCTGACTGATTGGCTGGCGATCGAACGTACCCGGCTGGCCAACGAACGTACCTTCCTGGCCTACTTCCGTACCTCCCTGGCTTTGTTGGCGGGCAGCGTTACCATTCTGCGGCTGGATGCCTTTCAGGATATTCGATGGCTGGGGTATATATTGCTGGTGTTGACACCGCTGGTTCTACTGACGGG
>JBBRDE010000163.1:0-12511 GCA_038204185.1 Cytophagales bacterium | reverse complement strand
CTGGCGCTGTTGAGTCTCACCGCTCTCACCTTTCACTTCATTCGAATCCAGTTTAGCGAGGCGGTCGATTTTTCCCTCGACTGGAACCTGCTGTTGAGTTGGATTCCCCTCCTGCTTGGCTTTATTGTTAGAATCCTTACCAAACGATTTGGTCCATTTCCCATTTTGATTGGACTATTGAGCATGGCATGGTTGGCATTCTTCCCCAATGCTCCCTACATGATTACCGATCTGGTGCATTTGTCGGTCAACTACGACAGCGATCGTACCTGGCATGATGCCATCATGCTGTTCTATTATGCCCAGATTAGCCTGATCAACGGACTGGTGTCGCTTTATTGGTTTCACGGGGCCTGGAACCGTACCTACTCGAAGCGTGTAGGGACAATACTACTATTTCTAAGCTTTCCGTTGGGTGGACTGGGCGTGTTCCTGGGCCGAATCCTACGGCTCAATAGTTGGGATTTTTTTCAAAATCCAGAACAATTCTTTGTTCATATTTTTGAAAATCTATATGATCGAACTGCTCTCTTATTGATCGTAGAATTCGGCCTGTTACTTGGAACACTCTATGCAATGCTATGGGGCTTACTCAGGTTCAGAGTGAGAAGGCAACAGCAGACTTCGTAGTCCCGTGCTCCGTTACCACCTCACCAGCTTAAACTCCCAGTCGGGTACTTTCTTACGCATTTCCACCAGGTCGTCGCGTTTGGTGAGCCCACATTTCAGGTAATTTTTGTGCAGCCTCGCTAACGCTTCCCGATCCAGTTCAACGCCCAGACCTGGCCCCTGAGGTACCTCCACGGCTCCGTCTACAAATTTTATCCTACCTCCCACAATGACCTCATCCGACTGCCAGGGGTAGTGCGTGTCGAGCGCATAGGGTACCTCCGGCAGGGCCGCGCCCAGATGCACCATCGCGGCCAATGAAATACCCAGATGACTATTGGAGTGCATAGAAAGGCCGCGACCAAAAGTGTCGCACAGGCCCGAAAGCGTCATGGAGGCGCGCAGGCCACCCCAAAAGTGGTGGTCGCTGAGGATAATATCTTCTGAGCCTAGTTGGATGCTGCGGGGAATATCTTCGAACGAGGTGGTACACATATTGGTAGCCAACGGTGTTTTCAGGGCTTGGCGCACCGCTGCCATATTTTCCTGGCCGCGCACCGGATCTTCGAGGTACTCCAAAACACCTTCCATTTCCTTGCCATATTCAATGGCCGTTTCGACTTTCCACAGCGCGTTGGGGTCGATGCGCAGAGGTACCTTGGCTCCGAAAGCTTCGCGCAACGCCAGAACCGCATCTACTTCCTGCCGGGGCTCAAATACGCCGCCTTTGAGCTTGATAGATTGATAGCCAAATTCCTGACACATTGCTCGTGCCTGTGCCACAATCTCCTCCGGGTTCAGGGCGCTGACCTGCCTCGCCGCATCCCAACCCGTCGCGGCGGGATCGGTGCCGAAAGCCAGTTCGCCGCCCGCCCCTTCGTATTTGTAAAAAAGATACGCGGAAAAAGGTACCCGATCGCGCATTCGTCCGCCCAGCAAATCCACGACCGGACGTTTTAAGATTTTCCCAATAATATCCAGACAAGCTACCTCCACGGCACTGAAAATATGCACCATTTTGCGCTGATCCCAAGGCGCAACGCCGCGTTCAGCGGCTGTATCCTGCCCGAAATGCGCCACGAGGGTGCGGCGGATATCGTTGAGCTGAAATACATCCTTCCCAATCAGCAAAGTCCGCGCTTCGGCCAGGGCTTCGTCAATTTCCCTGGTTCCCGGAATTTCGCTTATGCCCGAGGTACCCTCACCCGTCACAATCTCGACGATGGTACGTAAGGCATAGGGCGCGTGCAAACCCGCCGCGTTCAACAACGGCGGGTCCACAATGGCAATGGGCGTGATGATGATTTGCTGTATTCGAGACATTTGTTCTTGGGGTTAATGGTGCAGGGTAAAAGGGTAAGGGATAAAAGGGGAAGGGTTAAAGGTTAATGGTCTTTTGACTCAGAAATAGTCACAAGTCGCCCACGTTACAAAATCCGCAAAACGTTTACCATTAACCGTTGACCATTAACCATTAACCCCCTTTCCCTCTTCCGCCACCATCTGCAATAGCCCTTTTATGTAGCCATAACAGAAAGCAAAGGATTGGGCATTGGCTTCTTTGTTTTCGTGATGGGGGACGTGGTCGGGCATTACCATGCCGTCGAAGCCCACATCGCGCAGGGCGCGGATTACTTCCACAAAATTCATATCGCCGTTGTCGGGGTACACTTCCTGAAAATTATTAAATCCGCCCTTGATGTTGCGCAGGTGAATATTAAAAATCTGATTTTTTTCGCCAAAATATTTTATAATGGGCAGTATTTCGCGGCGGGGGTCTTTGAGTCCTTCGGCAATAGAGCCAATACAGAAATTGAAGCCGTGGTAAGGGCTTTTGTACAAAGAGGCAAACCGTTTCATACCCTCGAATACATCGGGGCTGTTCCAGCGCATGATGCCCCGGTAGGCAGCGGGCACGGGGGGATCGGCAATGTGATTGGCTAATTTGATTTTATATTCCTCAGCCACAGGAACCAGCCGATCCAAAATGTAGGTGATCCGTTCGAACATCTGCTCGATAGAAACATCGCCCGCGATGGTTTTGGGATCGTTGCGTTTGAGTGCCTCTTCCCAGATCCAGGTACTGTACTCGGCGTTACCCCGCTTGGGGTCGGTGGTTTTACCCGTCCTTAGTACGGGGAGAATCGTGGTATTGTAGTTCAGCACCTTGAGGCCCGTTTTGGCCGCGACCATAATCATCTGCTGCAGGTACTCGATTTCGCGGTCCCGCTCCGGACTCTTGCCCAGCATCATGTTCGGGTATTCCACTTTATCGATCCCCGCGGAGGTCAACGGGTAGTGGTAGGCGTCGAGGCTTATGCCGTACTTCTCGCAGGCATCACGCTTGGCCAGCGAATCGTCCAGATCCCAGCCTTTACCGGGAATGATTTTGGGCGAGCCACCGTCGATGTTGTAGACGCCGCAGCGGCCTTTCAGTTCCAGATTCTCTTTGGTCGTACCGCCCGACTGGCAGCCGACTTTCATGAGTACCTTGCGGGGGGCGGCGGGCCAGGCCTGGGCCTGGCCGGGTTTCACAACTGAGGCACCGACGGTGCCGGCGGTGAGGACTTTGACAAAATTGCTCCGTTTCATGTTTTTAGAGTTTAGGATGATACTTTTTTCAAATCTATTCTTCCAAAAGAAGTACGAGGGCACTGTGGTCTTTCTCGCCGTGCCCCTGTTCTATCGCGGTTTTCATTTGCTCAGCTACAAGCGAGGTACCTTTGAGGGGTACCTTATATGCTTCCCCGGCGCGTAGGGCGATGCCCATGTCTTTATTGTGCAGTTTTATTTTAAAACCCGGCTTGAAATTCCGGTCGATCAGGCGTTGGCCGTGCAGATCCAGAATGCGGCTTTGGGCAAATCCGCCCAACAAAGCTTCCCTCATCTTGACCAGATCAACACCCGCTTTACTAGCCAGGGTAAAAGCTTCTCCCACGGCCTGAATCGTCATGCCCACAATCATCTGGTTACAGGCTTTGGTCGTTTGGCCAGTGCCGGGGTCGCCCATGCGGACGATGTTCTTGCCCATAGCCTGAAAAATGGGAAACGCCCGTTCAAATGCCGCCTCACTACCTCCTACCATGATCGACAGCGTGGCGTTCTCGGCCCCTACCTGTCCACCCGATACGGGCGCATCGAGCGCTTCCACACCTTTCTCCTCCATTAAGCCGTGTACCTTCGTAGCCACCGAAGGCGAAATGGTAGACATATCGATGAACAATGCTCCCGATGCAATGCCAGCCAGGACCCCGTTCTTTCCCGAAACTACCTCCTCAACTTCGGGTGAGTCGGGGAGCATGGTGATGACCACATCAACTTTTTGCGCTAGTTCTTTACCGTTTGAGTAGGTGGTAGCCCCCGCTTCGGTAAGTTCACCGGCGGCGTGGCTGCTTTCCATAACCGAAACAGGGTACCCCACTTTTATGAGATTGAGGGCCATGGGTTTACCCATTATCCCTAGTCCGATGAATCCTATGTGTTCCATACTTCGTGTGTTTTATGCTTTAAGAAAATTTGCGTACTCGAATGGTTTGGGGCCTATCGCCCTCAGCCACTACTAAACCAACGGGAACAGTTTGGCTCCAATGAGAATGACGACTAATCCGGTAAGCCCCATGACAACCAGCAGCGGGGATATGGTTTTAAGTGCTTCTTTTTCAGTTAAATTACTCAATTTACAGATAATCCAGAAACCTGAGTCATTCATCCAGGGTACTATTTTGGACCCGCAGCCAATGGCTAAGCCGAGATATACCGGATGATATTCAAGATCAGCGTTTAAAGCAAGACCTGATAGAATCCCCGAAGCCGTGATAAGCGCGACAGTAGCCGATCCCTGGGCGGTACGTACCACGGCGGCGATCAGGAACGCCAGCGGAATCAGCGCCATCTGGTACCCTGCTGTGAGGTCAGCGATGCGCGTACTGATACCCGTTTGCTGCAGCATCCCGCCAAAGGCTCCTCCGGCGGCAGTGATCAGGATTATCCCCCCACCGCTCAGCAAAGCCCCCTGCACGTGCGATGACATACCTTCTTTGCTGGTCTTTTTTTGCTTACCCAGTACCAAAAGCGCAGCAATCCCCCCTGAAATAAGGGCGATATTTTTATCTCCGAAAAATTTTATGAATGAAACCGCGGTTGATAAAAATGGGGACCCGGCCCATAGCTCGCCCGTTTTTGAAATAGCATTGAGGGCGGTATCAGCGCAGATAAATCCCAGCGGGATCAGCACCGGAAGTAACGACAGCCCCAGCGAGGGCAGATCCCGGTCAGCCTGCGCGGCGATGACGCGAATATCTTTCAGGGGCGCATCGAGTGAATCGCGAATTTCGATGGGCATCTTCTTATTGACCCACACCGCAAACAAGTACCCGGCAGTAATCGTAAATAGCCCCACAATGACGCCTGCGATCATCATCAGGCCGATGGGAATCTGCATTTCGCCAATCAGGAAAAGCGGGCCCGGCGCGGGAGGCACCAAAGAATTGGCCATCGCTGCTCCCGCCATGATGCACATCACCAGCAGCAGGTAGTTCTTGCCCAGGCGGAGCGTCATGGCTTTCACCAGGGGCATCATCAGAAAAATAACGGTGTCAAAAAAAACGGGAATGCCCAGAAAAAAGCTACTCACCAGAAAAGCGGCGGGGGCTTTATCTATTCCAAAAAGTCGCAGCATGAAACGAATGATCCGTTCGGCAGCCCCGCTTTCGAGCAGACTTTTTCCAATAATGGCCGCCATCGCGATCAGGATACCGATTTTGGCGCAAGTGTTCCCGAATTCGGTGGCGATGCGCTCACCGATGCCTTTTTTGGAAAGCGCCAGGGCAGCGGCGGGGGCAGTACCTTTGTCCAGGGCGTACTGTTCCACTGCCAGGGCCGGTGTCATAAACGCCACGACCAGCGCCCCCAGAATCAGGGCCAGAAACGGGTGCAATTTCAGACCAATAATACCGCCTACAACGATGAGTACTCCGATCGAAAGGATAAAGAGGGGATCAGTCAATTAGTTGAAAGTTGAGAGTTGAAAATGTCTTGAGCACTGCTAGTGGGATTGGGATCGCATCTCATTCAATTTCTTCGCCATTTCCCTCGCGCCGTTGGCGACGAAGGTGGCGTCAGCTCCGCAGGCGATGAAGCGAATACCCAGATCATGATACCGCTGGTATTCATCGGGGTTGAAGAAAAGGATTCCTACTGCTTTGCCCGTTTTTTGGGCAGCAGCAATCGTGGCTTGCACCGCTTCCTTGAAGATCGGGTGATCAAATTGCCCGAAAATTCCGAGTTCCATAGACAGGTCGGCGGGGCCAATGAACAGCACGTCCACACCATCGATATTAGCTACTTCGTCGAGGTGGCTGAGTACTTCAACGGTTTCAATCTGTACGACACCGAGTAGGTTTTCGCGGGCATTTTGGTAATAGCTGTCAAAATTTTGGGCAAACTGGGTAGCCCGCACCATCTTGGCTACGCCCCGGTGACCATGGGGCGGATAGTGCAAGCCACTCACTACTTTCCGGGCTTCGGCCGGATTGCTGACTTTGGGACACATAATGCCCTCCGCGCCCATGTCCAGTACCCGGTGAATTCGTTGACTTTCCGAACTTTCGACCCGCACCACTACCCCCGCCGGGGTAGCTTCGAGGGCTTGCAATTGCGCCAGCACATCCTTTTCGGTACCTGCGCCGTGTTCCAGGTCGATAAGTACCCAATCGAAACCCGCTAAGCCCACTATTTCGGCGGTAAGCGAACTACCCAAATTGAGCCAGCAGCCATGGAGTGTTTCGCCGTTCTTAAGGCGTTGTTTTAAATTCTTCATCATTAAAAAAGCAATCTTAACTAATTCACTTCCAGGCGAGCAACGTACGGATATTTCCGCCTTTTACCATCGCCCGTTCTCTTTCGGAGTAGCCCCTCATGTGTACATCGACGATCTTTGGCGATCCACTCCCCCACACGAGGCGTTCGGGGCCGAACTCCTTAATTACGCGACTAGTAAAAGGTTTCGCGCTTTCGTAGTAAGGCTCATCTTTGGCAAAATGATTCAGGCCCGAGAGTTTCATGTATACATTGGGGTATTTCGCTAAATCCAATACATCCGCGAATTCTGCCGGGGTACCCATATGTTGTTCGGCGAGGTGATCAATGAGGACTTTGCAGCCCGGAAAAGCTTTAATGGCTTCACCGGCTTGCCGGGCGTAATCCGGGCCGATGTGCAGTTCAATCACTAAATCCAAATCCACCGCTTGTTTCCACAAAGCCCGGACACCCGCATCGGCGAAGGTATCGAGGTAGTTTTCCTTGCCCCGATGGGCGTGGAAGCGGGTCGAGACAATGTGTGGCTCCTGCTTGACCAAAGCTGCCAACTTGGCGGGTGCTTGCGAGTCTTTGGGATAAAAAAGGCTCGTTCCTCGCAGTCGATTCGGCTCTTGTTTCAGGCAGTCGAGCATGAGGGCATGGTCGTCGCCGTAGGGTTCGGGATGCACGATGACCGCCCGATCAATACCTTCCCCATCCAGGCGCTTGAAATAAGCCGCGAGCGGATCGGCCGGATGCACGGAGACATCGGGCGAGTAGACGGCCTTGGGATGAATGGGGTACTTTTTCAGAATAGGGCTGAAAATATGGGCATTCCATTCGATGACAGGTTCGGGGGGCTTTGCTGCTGCCTGCGCCTTTGATCCCAGGCTCAGTACCGCGCCGAATCCCAGCGCAGAACGGAGCATTTGGCGGCGGGTGGGGTAATTTTTCATAATGATAGAATGAGTCAACGAGTAAATGAGTGAATGAGTGAATGAGTGAATTCTAGAATTAAAGGACAATTCCTATTCTAACATTCTATCATTCTCTCATTCAAAATCAAAGTTTTTTGTCCCACCAAACCCTGGTGTCCAACAGATCAGGCCCCTGACGGGTGATAGCGGCCTGGACATTCGTTCGGTTTACATTGAGTTCAGCGTCGGTATAGGTCAATCGGCGGATAAAAGATTCTGTTTTCAGGTCGGTACCGGGAAAGGGATTGGGGGTCAACACCGGGAACCCACTGCGGCGGAAATTGGCCCAGGCCTCCGGTCCGTTCAGGAACGACGCCACCCAGTACTGGGAGTTGATTTGTTCTAACTCTTTCCCACCATCGAGCGAGTGAGCTTGCAGGTAGGTCGTGATGGCTGCATCGGAAACCACTGAGGAAGCACCGTATATGGCCAATTGTTTCATGTGCGCCCTGATGCCGTTGGCAAACAAGGCGGAGGCGTCGCCAATCGTCCATTTGCGTACCACAGCTTCGGCCAGCAGCAGCTGGGTTTGGGCGTAGGTTACGAAAATTGTGGGACTCAGCAGTCCGGCCATTCGGCTGCGGTCGAGTTGACTGTACTCATATAGGCTGGCCAATTTGTCGGCCTTAACTGCCGTTGAAACTGTGGTATTATCGTAGCCCAGCGGCATTCCAATCTGCACTGCCGGACTGCGGTCGGCCTTTGGCTCCTTCTGATCCACCGCACTCTTGGATCCCACGTAACGTACGGCAATAGACGCTAAACGCGGATCATTGTTGGATTTCAAATAGTCGACAAAATCTTTGGCAAGATAAAAGAAATCAGCCTGACCACCGTTCAATTGTGCCCCCACAGGGTTGGAAAAATTGGCTGTGTGGCGCAGCATCGCGTTATCGTCGTTCGACTGCATGACCCCGCCGGCCACTGCCTTGGCCACTACTTCGGCGGCTTGGGCAGGGTTGATTTTGGAAAGCCGCATTCCCCCGCGCAACAACAACGAATAACCAAGGCGTTTCCATTTGGTGATATCGCCACCATAAAGAACATCGGTACTCGCCAGGGCTTTGGAAGGATCGAGTGCCGCTGAGGCGGTCTCCAGTTCTTTCAGCAGGTCGGTATAAATCTGTTCCTGCGCATCGTAGGATGGGGCCACAATGCCTCCGAGGTAACTTTTTCCCGCCTGCGTGTAGGGAATATCACCATACGTATCCGTCAGCACCATGAATGCATACGCCTGCCAGATCCGGGCCATGTTGTAGAGGTTAGAGCGGGCGGGTACATCCTTGGTCTGGGCGATTACATCCACCAGTTCGCGGATCACGCTGCGGTAGTAACGCTGCCAGTTGGC
Source organism: Cytophagales bacterium (assembly GCA_038204185.1). Lineage (GTDB taxonomy): Bacteria > Bacteroidota > Bacteroidia > Cytophagales > Spirosomataceae > Salmonirosea. The sequence goes on along the minus strand of JBBRDE010000163.1, from coordinate 3,781 downwards.
GGCGGTAACCCCCCGGTTGTCCTGGTTGTACTGACCCGCCGCACCTACCCCACTGAATGGATTAATCATCTGCTTGACAATAATCGTTTCGTATTGTAAATTGCTGTACGCAAATGCGCTGTTCACCACTGCCGTATTGAACTGAAAGCCGGGATCGACTTTGGTCAGCGCGTTGGGGTTGACGTTCAGTTCGTCGAAGCCTTTATCGCAGGAGGTCACGAAGAAACAGACCGTAAAGATTGTGAGGTATATGGGTAGCTTTTTCATTTTTCTAATTGGGTTTGGGGGAGTGGAGATTGAGAGAATAAAAAAAAAGAATCAGGATTCTATTCCCTCAATCACTCATTCAGAATTTGACATTGACATTGAATCCAACGCTCCGCGTGACGGGTAGCCCCGTGGCTTCCAGGCCGACGAGGTTGTCAGAGGGAAAACCGAACTGTTCGGGGTGGATATTGGGTACCCACTTTTTCAGAACAGCCACATTGTTGGCTACGGCATTCACACGAAGCCCCTTAATAAACCGTATGGAGGTTAGGAATCGTGTAAAATCATAGCCGACCGTGACCTGACGCAACTGCCACAAACCCGCGTTATAGACAAACTCCTCAGCGATGTTCTGCGAACGCACCGTTTCGTAATAGGCTTGTACCCCCGACTTAGTCTTGTTGGTCTCTCCGTTAGGATTTACACCCTCCCCAATCACAGAACCATCCTCACGTCCGGGTAGGGTACCTTGGTGCAAGCCGTGCCGCCAGGCATTGAAGTTGGTACCCGAAATCATCTTATGACCCAATTTAAAATCAATCAGAAAGGAAGCATTGATTCCTTTGTAGGTAAATCCGTTAGTAATACCACCCACCCATAGCGGCAACGCACTGCCGAATGGAATTTGTGTGGCAGTACGCAGCGGACGGCCATTGCCCGCATCAAACACCTTCCGTCCCTGTTCGTCGCGGCGATACCCGAAGCCATATAGCTGACCCAGTGGCTGACCCACCACCTGGCGAAGTTCACCTGTAAACTCGCCTGTACCTACCGTAATGGCATTATCACTCACATCGGCACCAAGGTTTAGTACTTTCGTTTTGTTGTAGGCGGCGTTGAAAGTCAGGTTCCAGTTGAAATTCTGGGTAGTGACAGGCACAAGATTCACCATCATTTCCAATCCCCGGTTCTGGCTTTGCCCTACATTAATCAGTTGATTAAGGTACCCCCCTGCATCCGAAGTCTGGGCGCGCAGGATTTGGTCAGAGGATAGTTTGTCGTAGTAGGTCAGATCCAGCCCTACCCGATTGTTGAACAGTTTCAGTTCAAGCCCGACTTCCTTTTCCGAAACCCGCATGGGGCGCAGGTTGGCATTGGGAACCGTAGTACCGCTAATATTGGCCAGGGGCTGCCCTACGCCATTGGGTGATGGAAATTGCTGGGGATCTATGCTATAAAATAGATTACTGGCGTAGGGCGACACATCGGTATCGCTACCCACTTCGGCGTAGCCAGCCCTGATCTTGCCAAAATTAATCCAATCGGGCAGCGCGCTGGTAAAGGCCTGGGAGAATACAAAACTAGCCGTGACCGAAGGGTACAAAATACTCCGGTTGGCGGGTGAAAGCGTCGAAAACCAATCGTTGCGGGCCGTGCCGTTTATGAATAGGTAATCTTTGTATGAAATTTCGGCGGACGCATACAGCGAATTGACTTTTCGCTCGGAAAACTCGTAGCTCGGTTCACGCTGACGTCCATTGCCGATGGTGTAGAGATCGCGGACATAAAAATCCTGGATGAATACGTTATGGCGACTGATGCGGCGATACATCTGGTTTCCTCCGGCGTTTATGTTCAGGCCTATGACACCAAACGTTTTGTTGATACCTAGCAAGAAGTCGGTGTTTAGCTCGCGCACGTTGCGGGAATCCTGTACAAACTGCCCATTAACAAACCCCGCCGGGGCGGAAGGCTGCCGCTGCGTACCCGTGGGCAGATTATAGTCCTGCTCGCGGGAGTAGTAATCCTGCCCGATCCGGCCTTGCAAAAACAGCCAATCCGTAAAATTGTAGCGGGCTGTCAGGTTGCCAAACACCCGGTCGTTGCGAATATTATCGAAACGTTTGAGCGAAAAGTAAGGATTGGTGCGGTTGGTGAAGCGTGACCACCGCACTTCGTTACCATTTGCGTCGGAGGCATTCTGTTTCAGTAAATCCAGCGGCATCGAGTTGGCCATACTGAAAAGCACCACCGGGCTGTAATCCTGCTCGGCAATATTGGGGGGATTTTTACGATACTCATTGGAATAATTGATGTTACCCGACACCGTCAGCTTTTTAGCGAGGGTTTGGGTAAAACCCAGGTTGACCGTTCGGCGGTGATAGCCCGAGGTTTCGAGTATCGTTTTGTTGTCCAGATTGGAAGCCGACAGGCTGAACCCGCCGTTTTCGCCGCCTGTGGCCAGTGTGATGGTATTGGTAAAAGTCGATCCCTTTCGGTAGTAGTCCGTGATCTGATTACGAACCGGCTGGTAAGGTACCTCCACGTTGTCGAACAGAATTTGGGTCATACCCGGTTTAAATTTTTCACCAAAACTCCATTGCCCGGAAGAAGGAAAAGCACTCGTCGGACGTACCCCATTCTCTCCCTGCCCGTATTCGTACTGATAGTCAGTGTAATCGAGCGGTGTTTCGGTGGTAAAATTGGTGTTATAGGCGAGTGAAATACCCGGACCCGCTCCCCGGGTTTTGGTCGTGATCATGATGACCCCGTCCTTGGCCCGGGAGCCGTACAGGGCCGACGCGGCCGCGCCCTTAAGCACCGTCATGCTTTCGATGTCGTCGGGATTGATGCTGCTCAGTCCGTCGCCGCCGTCGGAGGTACGGTTGCTGCCTCGCTCGCTCACATCGCCACGGGCCCCATTATTGGTGTTATCAATGGGTACCCCATTGACCACGATCAGCGGCGAATTGTTACCCCCGAACGACGACTGGCCCCGGATGCGAATCTTGCTGGTGCCCGCTGGCCCCGAACCCAGCGGGGTGATGTTTACGCCCGCCATTTTGCCCTGCAATGCGTTCATAAAATTGGCCGTGCGGTTGATCGTCATTTCCTCCGGGGCCACGGTAGCGGTAGCGTAGCCCAGGCTCTTGGCCTGCTTTTTGATACCCAGGGCTGTTACAACCACTTCCTGCAATGCTTTGCTTTCAGGTGAAAGCGTCACGGAGATCGTAGTTTTATTACCCACCACAATCTCCTGGCTTTGGTAACCTACATAACTAAATACCAGCACGGCGGCGGCATCTGGAACATCCAGTTGAAATTCCCCATCAGCGTTGGTGGTGGTGCCACGCGTTGTGCTTTTGATCAACACACTCACGCCCGGCAGTCCTACGCTTTTTTCGTCCAGCACTCTTCCCCGCACCGTCTGCACCAGGTTCTGAATTCTAACGGGGATTCCCAGCGGGGGTACTTCCGAATCAGGCTGGCGCTGCACCGTTGCCAGCACCTGCGCCGCATCGGCCGCAGGTACCGTATTTTGCGCTGCCTTTTTGTCCGCTACAATTACGTAGGTACCCGCCTTTACTTTTTTGTAATTCAAATTGGCGGACCGCAGGATTCTGTCGAGGTTCTCTTCCAGACTAACCTTGAAGTCCAGCAGATCAGAGGCTACGGTTATGTTTTCCACCAATCCACCTTCAAACAGGATATCAACCCGATAACGGGTTTTCAATTCATTGAGGACTCCCCGCAGCTTTTGTCGGGTGGGCTGGGTCGCATCCCGGTTTTTCTG
>JBBRDE010000162.1:0-12551 GCA_038204185.1 Cytophagales bacterium | reverse complement strand
GTTTTCAGCTTAGCGAAAAGCCCCCACGAACAGTTATGGGGGCTTTTTTGTGTTTAAGCTTCCTGAAAAAAGGACCTGTCCACTATCAACTATCAACTATCCATTAAATAAACGGCATGGATTTTTATAGATTCGTGGCTTAATCAAATCTAAACGTACCTATGCAATCAGATCAAACCTTTACGATACCTTTTACTCATCCGCTGAAACCCGATAATAAATTCAAAAAATCAGTAGCTTATTTCTCTATGGAATTCGCTGTGGATCAGGCCCTTAAAATTTACTCGGGCGGATTGGGCTTTCTGGCGGGCTCCCACATGAAGAGCGCCAACGCCTTGAATCAGAACTTGATCGGGGTAGGTATGCTCTGGAAACATGGGTACTATGACCAGGAGCGGAACGTAGACAACAGCATGAAACCTGAGTTCCGCGAGAAGATCTACCACTACCTCGTCGACACTGAAAAAAAGGTGAGTATCGAAATTGCCGGAAAAACGGTCTGGGTACATGCCTACTACCTACCCCCGCATGTGTTCAATACGGCCCCCATGTTTCTACTGACCACGGATACCGACGGCAACGACGCGGAGGCACGGGAGATTTCGTACAATCTGTACTCATCCGACAATGCTACCAAGGTAGCGCAGTGTATGGTGCTGGGAATCGGGGGTACCAAGATGCTGGATGCCTTACAGTACGAACCGGAGGTGTATCACTTCAACGAAGCCCACGCCCTGTCGGGTGCTTTTTACCTATACCAAAAATACAAGTCCGCTTCCCAGTTGAAAAAGCGGTTCGTCTTCACGACCCACACGCCCGAAGAGGCAGGAAATGAGAAGCACAATATCCACTTTCTGAATGAACTGGGCTTTTTTGCCGGCCTATCGCTGGATACCGTTCGCAAAATCACCGGACATAAGGACGATACGTTCAATCACTCGTTGGCTGCTTTACGGCTGGCTCGCAAGGCCAACGGCGTTTCCAAACTCCACGGAGAGGTGTCGCGTCACATGTGGGGGGGGTATAACAAAATTTGTGAAATAGACCACATCACAAACGCCCAAAACCAAACCTACTGGACGGATGAAACGCTGGAAATAGACCGCAAGAAGAAAGATACCAAAGCTATTATGGTTCGGAAGGAAGAACTCAAAAAGGAGTTATTTAAGACCGTGGCCAACCAGTGCGGTAAGCTTTTCGACCCTAAGGTACTTACAATTGTGTGGGCGCGACGGTTCGCAGCTTACAAACGTGCTGATATGCTGACTTGGGACCGGGAGCGTTTTAATAAATTAATGACCAATGAGAAGTACCCCGTTCAGATTATTTGGGCTGGAAAGCCGTATCCCAAGGACATGGGAGCTGTTGACACCTTTAATGGTCTGGTGTACCTCAGCAACCTGTACCCCAACATGGCCGTACTCACAGGCTACGAACTGGCGCTTTCCAAGCTGATGAAGGATGGTTCCGATGCTTGGCTCAACAATCCCGTCGTGACCCGCGAGGCTTCGGGTACCAGCGGCATGACCGCCGCCATGAATGCTTCACTCAACCTATCGACTTTCGATGGCTGGATTTGTGAATTTGCCCGCGACGGAGAGAATTCGTTTATTGTACCCGTCGCTGCGGGGGACGATATCAACAAGCAGGATATGGACAATCTTTTCGACCTGATTGAGAATCAAGTACTACCTACCTACTACGACCGCCCCGACGAATGGCAGAAAATGGTGCTGGCCAGTATGAACGACGTGCATGATTTTTTCGGCTCCGACCGCATGGCCACCGAGTACTACGAGAAGTTATATTGATTTTGGCGAAAACGCAAAAAGCCCCGAAATCCAGCTTACGGATTTCGGGGCTTTTTGTAAAATGACGTCGAACAACTCCCCCTGCGCAAACACGGCCTCATCATGCGCTTAGGGTGCGAGTATTGCACCGCTCTTCTCGTAGAATAACTTTTCCGTAACGTATGTGCTTCTGGATTTCCGTGGATGGCGCCCCGCAAATGGTCGCTATCTTCGCTCGCGAACTGCTAGCTGCTGTCAACACCCAGCACACCTACCGCTCCGGTCTCAGCCAACTGCGCCAGTGGCACAAGCGCCAAAAGCATCCTGACGCCTCCCTCGATGATACGGTGCAGACCGTGTCGGAATGCATCAAGCCCTCCCTGAGCACCGAGCCCAGCCATGCACCCGCCTTTGCCATCGAGGAGTTAAAGTAGAAAATCCGGCTGGTTCCACCTACGCCGCCAGTCTAGGGAAGCGCACGCTGCTGGTCGACTTTGTGTGTCCTTTCGCTGCTCGTAGTTGGTGACCCTTGATGTAGAGAGAATCCGGCTCAACTGCGAAGAGGCATCCTTCCGGGGTAGCAAGACCAACCAATACGGCAAGAATAAGCAGAAGGCGATGTTCTTCAGTCCCGATTCCTGCCCCGTGCATACCTATTTGGCGCTTCTGGACCGGAGCCTCCGGCCGCTATTTATAGCATCCGTAAAAGGTATCAGATCGCGGGGAATCGGCGGTCGGATCGGCAGATGGCCCGCACAACCAAGGCGTATTTGGGGAAGAGTACTCGGCCCACTCGCTACGGGCTTCCTTCGTTACGATCGCCAGGCTCAACGGGGCTGACGACTCGCAGATCATGCATCAGGCCAAACACCACACCCGCACCATGAGCAAATCGCCAAACACAATGCGTCCATGAAGCTGGGTTTATAAATCAAAACTTCTGAAGGTGCAGGAGTCTGCCGCTAAATTAGCCCCCACCCCATTTTAAATACTTTGGTTAGTATCAATGTTTTGTTGATTCGCCTTATAGTACACTTTTGTAAAAGCAGGTATACTTTTGGTGATCCAAACATTTCCTCCAATCACACTACTATGCCCAATTGTAGTTTCACCACCCAGTATAGTTGCCCCGGCGTAGATGATAACATTGTCTTCAATGGTAGGATGCCTTTTCTTTTCAGCATCTTCTTTGTTAACGCTTAGCGCCCCCAGCGTTACTCCCTGGTATATTTTCACTCGATTACCCACAACAGCAGTTTCACCGATCACCAGACCGGTACCATGGTCGATACAGAAAAAATCACCGATCTTGGCCCCTGGATGAATATCGATACCCGCTTTACTGTGCGCATGTTCTGTGATCATTCGCGGTATGACCGGTACATTCGCCACGTGTAGCTCACGCGCGATGCGGTAAGCCGCAATGGCATAAAAACCTGGATAAGTGCGTATCACTTCATTGACACTTTTAGCCGCCGGATCTCCTTCAAACATGGCCGTTGCATCCTGAGTAAGCCGTTTGTGAATGTCAGGCAGTTTCTCAAAAAATTGGTTGGCGGTGTGTTCTCCTCCCGTTGTTTCTCCCGCTTTACTTCTAAAAAGCATTTGACAAAGCTGCATCTGCAATTCCATGAGATGCAGCTCCAACTCAGCGGGGGAGGTGAAAGTTTTCCTCGAAAAATCAGGAAAGAGTGTGCCAAGCAGTTCCATGAAAAAACCGGAAATCATAGCCGGTCCCGGGCACTCAGGACACTGAATGTGAGCTGCATACAGCCTATTTAAAAATTCTTTGTTCATGGTGGTCTGTAATAGGTAGGTAGGGTTTTTTTAAAAGCGGTTTGCTTTAAAATATTCCGTTGAATTTGCCGCAGCGTAGGCTATTTGCAGTAAGTACGGTTTTCTGAAGCCTTAGCCCTGGGTAATTATCCTGCGGAAAGCCACCCACCAGAGCTGGGACTAATTTCACCCTGGTGGATGTCCCTGCTTATTCGCCCAACGTTTCCCGAAGCGGCTCTCCCTCGAAGGGCTTTCCGGCAAAAGGCGCCAGGAAGCACCAGTCAAACAGGCCGGCGGAAAGCGGCACCAGACTTACACCCAGTAGGGCCCAGTTTGGCTTGTTGGTCCGGGCGAAGCCTGCTCCTGCCAAGGCCAGGCCAGCTGCAATTCTGATTCCCCTTCCGGCAGGGCTGGCTACAAATCTAAAGAAATTGTTCATGTTGCGATGGAGTTGTTAACTAATGACAATAAGTGAATTCAGACAACACTGGTAAAAGAATCACGCCATAGTGTACCCGGTAACTTTTGTAAGGCAGGTCACTTGAAAACAGCGCAACAACCCCCCTTAGTAAGGTGCTGGCGCGTCAAATGCAAATGAGGCTGCATATACCGGGGCAGGCGGTCAGCTGCTGCTTCCAGATTTCAAGTAGGCGGCCGTCTGGTTCGCTGAAAATTATTTTTTAGCCATTTTGCAGGACTCTGCCTGGTCGTACCATACCGTTTGGCCATGAACTGTTGAGTCTAGTCATTATTAAGCATAGTTTCAACGGGCTCACCAACCAGCAGGTTAGTCAACTTCGCCAGTTCCTGCACGACGACCAAGCCGCGCGACGAGCCGTGCAGACCCCGAAGGACCCCCTCGGCTATGAAGCTGGGGTTGCATTACAAAACTTCTGAAAGATCGAGGTTTGCCGATACCCCCCCCCCAACCCTTAGACACTTGAAATTACACAGGTAGCCGGTACAATATGAATGTTCACCCATGCTGAGAGCCTATCTATGTGCGGGTGGTCATTGGGTACAATTTTTGAGTTAAGGTAATTTTTCAAGCCTTAATCTTGATGATATTTCAAAAGTGGAGCTGAGGTTTGAATACAGGTGATATAGAATCGAGCACTTCGCTTTGCTAAACCCACAGCGCTTTTTATTCTTTCCTTTACTTTACCCCTATCTTTGAGAAACATTAAATCCCTTAAAATTTTTTATTATGAAAAGACGTCATTTTGTTAAAGCTTCCCTGCTCACCCCGGTTGCTGCTCAACTTACCACTCCATCAAGTGGTAACCCTGATTCCAGCCAACCGAACCCAAATTCAGAGTTTTATGAGCTCCGGATTTATACCTTGAAAAATGCTCGTCAGTTAAATCTGGTTCAAGATTTCTTTAAACAGGCGGCTATTCCGGCACTTAATAAATTGGGTAGTAAAACCATCGGTGTGTTCACAGAATATTTGGCCGGAGGCTTTACCAAACTGGTAGTAGTCATTCCTTTTTCTTCCTTAGAAGCATATGTGAAGATCAACGATCAATTGGCAAGCGATGCAACCTTCCTACAAGCTGGTGCCGCTTACTTAACGGCCGACCCACTAACGCCAGCTTATGAACGCATTGAGAGTTCATTTTTACAATCGTTTACGATGATGCCTAAGCTGGAAATACCCGAAAAAAAACCTAGGCTTTTTGAGCTTCGTCGATACGAAAGCCCGAACGAGGCTGCTGGAAAAAAGAAAATGGAAATGTTTAATCAGGGAGGTGAGATTTCCATTTTTAAACGTGTGGGATTAACGCCGGTCTTTTTTGGCGAAACCTTGATTGGACCCCAACGACCCAACTTGACGTATATGTTAACATTTGATGATATGGCCGATCACGACGCAAGCTGGAAGACCTTTTCTGCTGATCCCGAGTGGAAAAAAGTCAGTGGGATGCCGGAATATGCCAATGCTAAAATTATTTCTACCATTCACCGTACGTTCTTAGTTCCTACTGATTTCTCTCAAATTTAAAGCTGGTAAGTGGTCAGCCTGGCTGTCAGTAACCCTAGGGTTAAACCACTCGGAATGGTTGAGTTAAATCCACGATGGTATAAATGCGATGATAAGGAAAACGGTTCATTGTCATCGCATTTATGTAAGGATAGTTAGTTTGGAAACGCAGTTGGTAGGGCCGCCTCGCAACGCTCAGAATAGGGTTAGTTACGGAATAAGGTAGGCCTTCACAATCTTCCTGATCTTCCCGTCGCCTTTCGTCATCAGGTACATCTCTTTTTTGAAGGGATCGTAGGTAATTCGCAGGTCAAGGCGCGGGGTTGGGGAGAGTTCTTTCATGGTGATCAGCGAGCCGTTCTGTTGCACGAAGAGTTCGTAAATAGTGTGATCGGTCAGGCCTTGGTTCAGGTACCACAGCCTACCCCGGATAATATCGGTAAAAAGGTACTTGTCTCTCAGGGCCTGTAGGTTTCCTTCATAGACGTAACCACCGCTGATGGCGTTGCCGTCGGTATGGTCATATTGCGCAAAAGGAGCTATGTACGGCCCGGCCTCACCGTCGGGCACGGGCGTTATGGTTTCCAATTTATTGGGCGAAATGGCGTAGTCCCCTTCCCGCACGTTCCAGCCGTAATCCTGCCCTTTTTCGATCAGGTTTATTTCCTCGACATTCTTTTCACCTATTTCGGCCTCAAACAACTTCATTCCCTGCGCCGAATTCCACCACGCCAGATGGTGCGGGTTACGGAAGCCGTAAGCCCATATTTCCTTCCGTACTTTCGGGTCGGGACTATTGTAAAAAGGATTGTCGTTTGGGATACCATACTTACCGTTCGGGCTGTTAGTACCCAAAGGATCGATGCGGATGATGGTACCCAGCAGGGAATGCAGGTTATGCGGGAGTTCGGGGTGTTTGCTAATCGTGGAACCGCCATCACCGGTACCGATGTACAACATGCCATAGTCGGGATCGCCCTTATTCAGATCAGGCACAAAACTAATGTCCTGGGTACCGTGGACAACATGCGGTACATTGATCCGCAGCAATTCACGCCGGGTGCCCTCAAACACCGGACTCCTGACATCTTTGATTTTCCATTCTGCAACCACCCATTGCAGGGCTACCTTTCAAGAATCAGCTCGTTGTAAGTGCACTTACATTCAATAACTTATACTTTAAATTATCCATAATTCACGTTAGTTTATTTTTAATATTTCTCAAATTATTCAAATATACCATTGGGGTAAATTGGAAGATTGCACCTATACGGCGCGGCACAGCGTCATGGGCCGCAAAAAAACCCATGGTTTTTTTGCATCAAAAATTGATGAGCATAACTCATTTAATTCTAAAAGAAAGTAAATTAATAGACGCCGGGCGGCTTCGGGCGGTACAAATTTTGGCAATGCGCCCAGGCGATTCATTTGCTACGAGCAGGCCCTTTTCATAATGGAAACTACCTAATCATTATCTGGGCATAATTGTGTCATTGGCCGAGAGATCGGCTACAAATGACTTCTACAAGAGCAGAGGCAATTTTAACCTCATCCCTGTGCAAAGACGGCCTCGTAATGCGCCGAGGGCGCGAGTATTCCGCCGCTATTCTCGTAGAATGATTTGTCCGTGATGTAGACGCCCTTCCTCGTTTCAGTCCAGGTGGCTCCGGCCATGGGGTGGTACGTTTCGAGCCGCTCCCAGTTCTTGAAATACTGGTGGCCGTTGGTTTCCTGCAACCCGATGCTCATGCCGGGAAAAGGCGGTAGCCGGGCGGCCACGGCCTTGTTCCAGTCCACCAGGATGGGGTTTACTGTCAGGTCGGCACAGAAGCAGGGGATTTTCTTCTCGTAGGCCAGCTGCGTGATCTTCATCGTCATGCTCATGGTTTTGGCGATGGCTTTCACGGCGATGGCCCCGTAGCCCTGCTCGATGCGGGTGGCAGCGTCCGCCACGGTATGCGCGCTCTCATCGGCAGCTACCCGCACGCCCAGGTCACCCACGTAGGTTTCGTTTTCTTCCGCGAAAGGCTCCTCGATGACCGCGATCTGGTCGAAGGCACCGATCTTTTTGGCGTGATCCAGAAACCGCAGCAGGGTTTCCTTTTTCTCGTAGCGACCGTTGGCGTCGAAATAGTAGGGTATCTTGCCGCTGGCGGTATAAGGCGTTTCGTAATGACCGATGGCCTTGTGGACGGCCGTCAGGAAAGCGATGTCCTTTTCGATCATTTCGGCCTGCGTGCCCGCCGCACCGGTTTTCAGTTTCAATATAAAGTACCCCTCGTCGGCCGCCTGCTTGATGCGCTCGGCGGTGGTACCCACGCTGAACGACGGAATACTGGCGACTTTGTCATGGTGATGGGACAAACCGGGGCGGTAGGCCGCCGGAATCATATCATCGAATTTGGTCAGGCCGTTGGCGTGGGCGTAGAGCAGCCAGGCGGCGTTATCCACGGCCACCAGCGCGTTGAGTGCGAAAGTCGTGCGCAAGTCGGGATTGCCGGTGATTTGCTTGCCATACGCCAGTACTTCGGGCAGCAAGTCATCGACCAGTTTCACCGGATTGGTGAATGAGGTACCCTTCATGATCTGCAAAGCCCGCTCGGTCATGGCGTACATGAGGGCGTTGCCCGCCGTTTCGGAATGTGCGGCGAACACTTTCGAGTCCGACCAGAGTACCCCCTGCGTGCATTGCCCGATTTTGTGCACATCCTCGTCCGTTTTCAGGTAGGCCAGCGTCTGCCAGCTTTCGGTGATGGCGCTGCCCTTGAAGCGGTACGGGTTCAGCGGCTCGCGCTCGAAGTTGGAACTGACGTCCTTGATGCGAATGGTTTTCTCTTTGGGCATGGCGTTCAGGGTACCTTGGCTCAGTAGACTCGCTCCTAAGAGTGCGCTGCTGCCAATAAATTCTCTTCTATTTATATTCATATGATTTTCTCGCAAAGACACTAAGGCGCAAAGTTTTTTTCCTCGCATCTTGGCGTCCTAGGGTTTAATTCAATGGTATTGCGTTCAACGTGTACCAAGCCTCCGATGTCCACAAACCCTGCCCGGAGGCGGACTTCAACGCATCGGGCAGGCGGAAGTACACGACATGTTCTTTATGCAAATTCGGCATTTCCAGGTACAGGCGGGTACCGTCCTCCGAAAGCGTCATGCGGCTGGCCTTTAAATCCATTAGGTCCATCTTGGGCCCGCCGTACTTGGGCGTGGGTTGGTACCACCACTGCTGGATCAGCAGATTTTTCATGTCGGCGATAGCGTCTTTGCCCAAAGGCTGGGTGAATTCAATTTCAAAGCCCTTAGGCTTGGCCCGGACGGCCAGCATCTCAAAGGTACCCTTACCGTTGTAGGTCAGTTTTTGCAGGCCAGCAGTTTGATTCTGCCAGCTCCACCCGCCCGGGGCCATACCCACCTCTCCTATGTACAACGCGCCATCGGGTCCCCAGCGCAGGCGGTTGACGCCCGCCGCGAAGCCCTGCGAAAAACGAAAGACCGCGCCTTGGTACCTACCGTCGACTTTTTCCAGAAAATCGCGCTTGATGCCTCCGTGGGTCACGTCGCCGTGCAGCATCTGGCCTTTGTAGGTACCTTCCCTGATCAGCACAGGTTCGGAGGGCGAGTTGCCGATTTCGTTTTCAGGCAGCCAGATGGCGGGGGGTACCATGCGCGGCATGGGAGCCGATTCGTCCAGCCAGCCCCAGCCCATGCCGTTGAAGTCGCCTTCGCGCACGTGGATGAGCTTGTTGCCCGGCAACCACTGGCCCTGGTTGTCCAGCACGAACAATTCATTATCCACCCCCAGACCGATGCCGTTGGGCGTGCGTAAGCCATAATTCACCGACTCGAAGGTACCATCCTGGCTGATTTTGATCGTGCGCCCCCGGTCGGGCAGTTGCTTTTGGTCGGGGGTCAGGCGCATGGCCATAGAAAGCGTGGCGTAGAAGTACCCCTCTTTATAAACCAAGCCGAACGAGAACTCGTGAAAGTCGGCGGTGGCCCCCCAACTGTTGCAAATCGTCCGGTACTCATCGATGATTCCGTCGCCGTCGTGGTCGATGAGTTTGGTCAGTTCCTGTTTTTGCAGCACATATATTTCCCCGTTCACGACCTCGATGCCCAGCGGCTCGGCCAGACCGGAAGCAATCCGCTTCACCCCGATGTCGGAGCCGTTTCGGGTAGTGAGGCCATCCAGCAGGTACACCCCGCCCACCGTATCCCAGGTTGTGACCAGCAGCCGCCCGTGCGGCAGGAAGGCCATCGCCCCCACCTTGGGATTGAAGCCGGGCGTGGACAGGGTGCTGAGATCATAGCTGGGATGGACACCGGTCAGAGCCGCACCGAAGCCGGGTTTGGACGGGACTGCCAGCGTGGGGGCGGCTTTGGTAATGGGCGGATCGACCGCTTTTTCTTTGGGTTTCAGGGTAAAAATGTAGTCGATGATCGTCTCGATTTCGGCCGTGGCCAGGGCGGGGTGCGGATTCATCATGCCGCTGCCCCACGCGCCCGTGCCGCCGTTTTTTACCTTCGCGACCAGTTGCGCCACGGTAGTTTTGTCTTTCGTGTAGCGAGTAGCGATTTGCAGGAAGGAAGGCCCGACGTTGGCTTCAATTGTTTCGTGGCAGGTCAGGCAATCGCTATTTTCGAGCAATTCTTCTCCTTTGTGCGCGGATTCTTTTTTGGGTAAGGGTAGGTACTGCGCGGGCAGCGGATCAAAGTACCCCACGTGCCGCGACCGCCCGTTGTTGACCAGGATCAAATTACCCAGGGTGGCCTTTAATGTAAGCTTGACGTTGGGCGGCACGTTTTTAGTCACGAAGATTCTTTCCAGTCCCGGCTTCCCTTCCGTGTTGCGCACGTATTCGGGCCGCTCTTCGATGCTTATCGTATCCCGACCGGAAACGATGAGGTCGTAGTTGAGGTAAATCTGGTTTTTCCGAAAAAGGTACCCCTTGCTCTGCATTTGAACCTCCTGCGTTTTTCCATCGCGCTGCACGGTCCAGGTGAAGTGCTGGGTGCTATCGGTCAGGTAGTCCGCGCCCCAGGAGGTAGGCTGGATTTCTTTTTTACTCGTGTAGGCCGCGCCGTCCATCGAGATGCCGCCCTTCCATACTTTGTAGAGGGTACCCCGGGCCATGTCGTAGGCCACGTACATATCCTTGTCCAGCGCCACCGTGAGCATCCGGGGCTTTTTGTCCAGCACCGAGCGGATGGCCCATACGTCCAGCGGACGGCGGATGTCGTCTGCTTTCGGGGGGGCGATAGCCGCCAGGCTAACGAGTATCAGGAGAAGGCTTACTATTTTTGAAAGAATATTCATGCGGTATAGACCCTTGGCAGGACACGTTGGTCTGTTTTTTTACTAGTAAAGACCCGGAAAAGCAACCTTTACCCTGATAACCTTTGTTGGGTGACTGGTAAAGCTCTTATTTGACTTGATTCTGCTAAACACAATGACTAACCTACCCAAAAATTCGCCCTTACAAGAGTTGATGCAGCATTTTGCCCAAGCAGGTACCGTTGAGTGGATCGGACTGCGGCCCGCTCCCCGGCAACCATTGGTGGAGGTACCCGAGGCTTTCGCCCGAATCGGCACGGGTCTCGACGGCGACCGCTATAAGGGAACGCCCGAAAGCAAGCGGCAGGTATCTCTCATCCAGGCGGAGCATCTGGAGGCAATTGGATCTTACCTAGGCCAGGAGCCGATCGATCCGCTCCTGACTCGCCGCAACCTCGTGGTGCGCGGCATCAACCTGCTATCACTCAAAGATAAACGCTTTACCATCGGGGAAACTATTCTGGAATTTTCGGGCGAGTGCCACCCGTGCAGCCGGATGGAGAAGAGTCTCGGTGAGGGCGGCTACAATGCCATGCGCCAGCACGGGGGTATCCTGGCGCGGGTCATTCAGGAAGGGCGCATTCAGGTAGGGGATCGGGTGGAGGTAGTGGAGTAAAAAGCGCCCTGTAAGGTTTTGAACTGTGGCAGGGCTGAGAATGTCGTTGCGGTGTTTTGTTAAATTTGCTCTTAATGGGTTTGGCTTTCAAGCGAGATTCTGAGCACTAAAATTTCGGCTACCACTGGACTTGATACGAAGAAAAAAGCTTAATTTAAACATTGAATCCGTATTTTTCCAAACGCCTGTTCTATCCAATGCTTAGCTTATCGTCATTTTAATAATTTTTCCCAAATTAATATCGCAATTATAGAACCGATTGTCCCCAAAACAATTGCTAAAAATGATGATATAATAATTGCCAAAACTGGTTTGCGTTTTATGAAGTCTGTTATTTGATAATAAATTCCTTTTTTTACTTTTTTCAGTTCGCTTTGAACTTTGTCTATTACCTCTTTTTCGATTTTATACCTCGGTTTTGTTGTTAGTTTTTCAACGCAGGAATGGCAAATTTGTGGCCCGTTTAAAGAATATATAACATCGGTTTTTACTCCATTCATATCAAAAATACATCCCTTAGTTTCGTGGTGAATAATGCTAATATTCTCTCCTGAAATAGGAATTTGTCCGCCGTAATGTTTGTATGCAAGTGAAATAAAATAAAGCATTCTTAAAAGTAAATTTTCCAAAGGAATATTATCCAACTTTAAAATATCTGCCATCATTTCATAAGTCATGCAAGCCTTGTTGTCTTTAAGCCCTCTTATGTAATAGTTATTTTGTAGCGGCACATTGGTCACAGCAAGCAATACGTCTGCACTTTCTCTCTCAGGTAATTGCTCATCGATATTTTGGTCTGAAAACTCCCAGTTTTCACCATCAGAATTTCCAACTATAGCAACCGTATTTATTGGTTTCAATATTTCAAATATTTCTGATTTCCATTTAATAATTTTTTCAATGTCAATAGAATGAGGAACATGTCCCAAAAAAACTATTTTGATTTTTACTTTACTCATTCTTGTCGGTCTTTATGATTGGGCATAATTTCTGAATATACGAAAGCTTTGCAGTAATCTTTGAATAGACTTGTTGCGATGAAAATATAAT
>JBBRDE010000161.1:0-12688 GCA_038204185.1 Cytophagales bacterium | reverse complement strand
GAGTCCGGTATCATCGTCACGATCGTCTGCGACCGAGGCGACCGGTACCTATCCAGCGATTTGTTCGGTTGATTCGGTGCGACAAAGCCGACGAATCATTTTCCCACCCAGCTGGATACCCAGTCGGTAAACTCGGTCCAGATGGTTTTCAACATATCATATATGATATTGATTTCTTTTCCAATACGGTATTTCTCCTTTGTTTGCGGATCCAAATCTCCCAGGTAGTCGGCCCCAAATACCTTCATCCATTCGTCAACTTCGTCATAGGTGTAATCAAGGGTTTCGCGGTTTCCGTAGGAAAAGTAGGCTTGTCCTTCGTTGGTAAAATCCGTTTTGATGAGTGCCTCACCTACTTGCACGTACAGGTTGCAGTTTTGTACCAGCTTTATTTGGGTGGGCCTAATATTCAGGTAAAGATATTGGATGGGCTTTCCCGTAGCTATTTCCCATGTTGTGACTTTCTTATTCGAAGCCGTAGCCAGGTACTTTCCATCGGTCGAGAAATCGGCTAAATCAATGGTTTTCTCGTTTTTCAGGAAATCAAATTTTCTGCCGCTGGAAACTTCCCATACCATGAATGCTCCGGCCTCGTTCTGGGTGAAAAGCCATGTGTCGTTGGTGGAGAATCTGGCCTGGGTCAGTTCCTTTTCGAGGGGAAGAAAGTAAGGTACCCCCCTGTGCTTATCCCATACGTGGAGCAAGCCCGTTGAATCGGTGGTTAAAAGAAATCGCCCAGTAGCCGAGAACTCGGCCGACGGAAAGCCATGCTGAGCTTCCGGGAAATTCGGAGCTTTTCCGGTCGCTATGTCCCAGACATAGTAGGTAGAAGATCCTTCGTCGGTAATGAGCCACTTGCCATCCACTGAAAATCTCACGTTCTTGATGCCGGGCCGATTGGCGAGGAAATTGTGAGACCGTCCGGTGCCGGTTTCCCAGAGCTGGTACTTATCGGCGGAATCTTTGGAAAGCAGCCATTGGCTGTCGGGCGAAAACTCGAAATCTTTGAGCGATTTTCCCCGGTTTGGAAAAATATCCTGCTCTTTTAGGGTGCTGGTTTCTCGTAAAATGGCTTCCTCCAAGGCATTTTGTGTAATGAGCCATTTTCCATCGGGTGAAATATCAGCAAACCAAATGCCACTTTCTTTTGGGGCTACGTCCCGTTTCCGCCCGGTGGCAGCTTCCCACAGGGTTGCCCGGTGTTGCTGGTTGATCGTAACAATCCATTGTCCATTTTCAGAAAAGACCGCATCCCAAATATCCTTCTCTTCTTTCAGGAAATCAGGTACCTTGCCGCGGGCCACATCCCAGGCCATCACGCCCCCCTGCGCGTCCTGTGTGTGCAGCCATTTGCCTTTGCCCCGGAATCCGGCCTCACTAATGGATTTTTGCTGTTTCAGGAAATCATACCGCTCGCCGGTGGCGGTTGCCAGCAAATAGGTGTTTTTGCTGGAATCCTGAATAGGGAGCCATTTTTCATCATCGGAGAACACCATCGAATCGTGGAGGACTTTTCCCAGTGAAAAAACTTCTTTTCGGTTATTCTCAATCTCCCACGCCCGCATCACCTGATTGTCATCGAAGGTGTATAGCCATGTGCTGTCAGGGGCAAAATGGGCATCCTGTATGTTAACCTCGGTTTTGATGAAATTCCTGGGCTTTCCGCTGGCTATTTGCCACACCCGATACGCTTTCGTTTTGTTTAGGGTCAGCAGCCATTTGGAGTTGGCCGAAAACGTTGCTTCGGCAATCCCCTTTTCGGTTTTGAGGAAATCGTGCCGGATTCCGCTGGCGGTTTCCCACAGCATATACTCCTCTGAACTGTTTATGGTCAGAAGCCACTTTCCATCGGGGGAGAACTCTGATACGTAAATTCCCTTCACTTTCATCAGGGAATCGTGGAAGGTTCCCGTGCTGGTGTTCCACACGCGGTACTGGTCTTTATGGCTAATAGTAAGTAGCCATTTTCCATCTCCCGAAATGGTGGCTTGTTTTATGTTCTGAATCGGAACGCGCAACATTCGGCCTTTGGCCAAATCCCGGACTCGGACTTCATCCCGTGCATTGCGGGTGACCAGCCAATTGCCATTCTTGGAAAAGGTAGCCTGTTTCAAATCATTTTCCCCATTCAGATATCCAGGTACCCGAACGGTGGCCACATTCCAAACCGTCACATTTTTTGTTGCCTGGGTAGTGATGAGCCATTTTCCATCTTCGGAGAAGTCGGCCCAGATGATACCTTTTTCTATATTGAGAAAATCGGAAAGTTGTTTTTTGGTAGTATCCCACACTTTATAGTGGTTGTCATCATCACGGGTGAGTAGCCACTTGCTGTCGGAGGAGAATAGGGCGCGCGATAGTTTTTTCTCCTGGTCCAGATAGGGTACCCTTCGTTTATGCACAAGATCCCAAATGCGGCTTTGCCCGTTCGCATTGCGGGTGTACAGCCACTTGCCGTCGTTGGAGAAAGTATAGACTGACAATTCCTTTTCATCCTTAAGCATCGGGTGCTTTTGTTCGGAGGCGGTTTCCCAAATCAGGTAATCGTTGTGTTTTTCATTGGAAGTCAGTAGCCAGCGGCCATCCGTAGAAAACGCAGTAAGGTCGATGTCTTTTTCGTCTTTGAGAAAATCATACGACTTCCCGGTTTTTGTATTCCATACCTGCAAATCCTCCGACCCATCGGCATCGGTAAAACGACTGATGGCCCAGGCCTGGTTATTGGAGGTGGCGACCACATGGTCGAAGCGTCTTTTTTCATTAAATCCATGCCCCCGGCTGCCATTGAAGGTTTTGACAACTTGATCCCTAATCGAGGTAATGATTTTTTTTTCGTTCGTTCGGTTTTCGGCGAAGCTCAGGAGGCGTAATTTACGAGCCGGGATCATTTTTTCTGCTTCGGACATCCAGTACAAGGCAGTAGAATTGTTATTGACCAGCCAGGCAAAAAACAAAGTCAACAGGGAAAGGGCCAAAAGAACAAAAATTCCAGCCGCCGCCTGCCTGCTTCTGGTAAGAGACTGTTTAAGTATTTTGTTGCTGTCTTCCAGAGCGCGCTTTCTTTTCTCGTTGCTCCTACGGCTTTCCTCAATGTAGTCGATGATACCTTGCCTGTCCTCGGTTCCTACCAGTTCTTCCGTGATTTCGGTTTTGTACTTCTGGAAAAGTGACACGTACTCCTCGTTGAGGTACCCCCCCTCGCCTTCGGTGGGCAGGTTGTAGCTGGTGCGGATACTCTGGGTGATTTCCTTCACCATCCGCTGGGAAGCCGTGCGCTTATTAGCCAGAATACCAGCCAGGGTATCGTGGGCCAGCTCGTAGTACTGATTGTCCTTTCGGAGGAGGCGGGCCTCCACTAGCTGGGTGAGACAGCGGGACAGCTGCTCCTGATCGAGCCGGTGTTTGGGATTCAATTTGGACGAATCTTCGGCAATGGGGCGCTTGGTGCCGTCGTCGGTGACGAAGCTATCCAGCAACTCTCCCACGCACGTCTGGTCAATGCCCACCGATTTGGCGACGGCCCCTTCCTGCTTCTGTAGGTACACCTCCAGCACTTTTCGTACGTCCCCAACCTTATCCAGGGTTTGGGCAGTGATGGTCACTGGAGGTGGGGGCGTATTGGCAGGCCACACGTTTTCGGGAGCTTCCTGGAAGGCAGTTTTCCATAGGGCATCCATGTACACTTGTAGGTAGGCCAGCTGACTGGTGGCTTTGCCTTCCAGCAGCTTGTCGGTGATGTCTCTGGCTTTTACCGGGGGATCGCAGGTGATATGAAAGTATTCGAACGAGCCTGCGAGTACTTCATCGATCCGGGCGGCGTTCATGGGCTCCACCCGCAGCCGGAAGTCGAACAGCGTGGGTAGGTACTGCTCATAATTGTAAAGCTGCCCCAGAAATTCCTCGCGAAAGCTGAAAACCACCTTACAGGGAAGGGTAGTAGCCAGCTGCTGAATGGTGGAGAGAAGTTCCTTCACCGACGCTAGTTTTCCATCTTTATCCAGGATCACCTTCCCGTTAGAGTCCCGCTCGGCCAGCGTGAATATCTCCTCGAACTGGTCAAAGAACAGATATACCGGACGGTAGTAAGTATTATAAATCCGGATGATGTGGTCGGGGATGGAAGTATCTTCGGGTAGGGTGGATAAGGACTGTAGGGTCGTTTTGAGTGAATCCATGAAACTCTCGCCCCTGCGGATCATCAGGGGTATCCAGTCGGGACCGCTGAATTTCTTACTCAGGCCACACTGGATCAGACTTGTCTTGCCGGTTCCCGATGGGCCGTACAATAGCACCACATTGGTAGCGAAAAGCTTCTCGTAGAGTTCCTCGATCTCGGCATTCCTGCCCCAGAAAGCATCTTTGTCTTCGGCACTGTAGGGAGCCAGAAATTTGAACGGACTTTTGATGGACTTACTTTTAGGATTCATACCGCGATTTTGCTACCTAGTAATTTTCCAAAATGATCAAACTGCGCTCGCAGGTTGTGGTAAAACCGCTGGGTAATTATACTGGGAGATTGCTTATGAATAACACATTTTGAGTTGGTAGGCCCGTAGAAGGTTTTATAAATTATTTGCTCAGGAAGCAAATCATCACAAAAACTGATGTTGGGAATCTGTGCTTTGTCGTAGAGTACGTTGTTGTCGATCAGAAAAGGTGAGAGGTTGAGGTAGTGCAGGTTAGACAATTCCTGCGACTCGTCACCGGTTTTGGGAATCACCAGAATGCAATGGTTGTCCGGGGCCGATTGGGTCGGTTTCTTTTCCTTAGAATCCGACGGATCGAGCTGACGGTAATCCGTCCATTTGTAGGTCGACAGGGCAAACCCGTAGCTGGGAAACGATTGCGTGCGGTCTTTGTACACAATCATATTTTTGATGGTAATAAAGGTATAGTCCTTTATAAAAATCAGCTGCGCCAGTAACTCGCTCAACCGGGCTTCGGCCAGTTCGCACTGCTGGCCTGCCTGCTTGTGGTGCATTTTTTCGTAGTCGGGCGCGCCCTGTTTTTCGGCCTTAGCAATGCGGGCGATCGTATCGGTAAAAAATTGTTCTGCAGCAAGGAGTACCCCCTGATCGATGTCGAGCAGTTCCCTCACGAGTACATCATTGGCGTCTGTTTTTTTGAGCAGGTTAATTCCATCCATATTGGTCGTCATGCCCGAATAGGGGGAAGGCTGCGTCTGGTCACTCAATACAGCCAGACTTGCGGGCAAAACTGTCTTCGGCTGCCGGAGGAGCAGCTCCCGTACTTCGGCCAGGGTGATGGCTTTGAGCAGCTCTTTGAGTACCTTGAAAAAATCGGACATTTTCTTTAAGCGCCTCATGTTAGGCTGGCTAAAGGAATCGCCAGCCTGCTGAAAGGAGTCCTGCTGTGGGGCAGGGGGGGCACATAGGTCGTGGATATACTTGGTGATGAATTGGGGAAATTTGGCGTAGATTTCAGCCCTGGCGGCGCTGAAATCGATCATATCGTTGATTGCCTCATCGCTTTTGGCAAACTCCCGATAGAGGGTTTCGGTCAGGAGCTGGTTGATCTGGTAGTCCGGCGCATTCGCGAAGGCGTTTATGCTGTCCGTGATACTCCACTCAGCCTCCTCGGGGGTACTGGCCCGCAGTACCCAGGGTACCCCCGACTCGGCGGCACCGGTGTCCAGGGAGCGCGAGATTTCGTCGCCTGGTCCGGTGATTTTTACGATGGTAGAATTGGTACGGTAGCTCTCCGCATTTTTTAGTCCCAGCTCGAAGGCATTCGCCACGGTATTGTCCTCACTTATTTCTTTCCAAAAAGTAGCGGAAAAAATCGTAGCCGCTTTGTCATTAATGGGGGCTTCGGTGGCAATCACCAGCGGAATCTGCTTGTCGATCAGATAGGATATATGCCCCCTGGATGAACACCCATTGAGTAGCACCAGCTTGAGGTTGGGACATTGGCTGAGTTCATTGGCCAGTCCAATGGCCGACATCGCATCACCCACCGTTTCTATTTGAAATTCTCCCGCATGACCACTGAACATAAAGGCCACAGTATTGTCTTTGACCTCGGACAGAGCCTGCCGCAGCTTGGGGATGGTGGCCGTGTAAATGGGGAGGATTTTGAGTTGATTGTCCCGCTTACCCAGCTGTTTCTGAATTTCCTCAATCTCGGTAGCCAGGTACTCCAACCGGGCGTCGGGGCTATTGGCATAGGCAAGGAGTATGACGGGCCTGTTGTCCATGGTGATAAATGAATTAATAGATCACCTAAGCTATTGAATGTTAAGGAACATCGCTAACTAATTTGAGTAAACGGTTCTATATGTCGGTCAACAGGAAGAAGGCCAAATAGACAAGGCGACTGAGTTAAGACAAATCTTTAACCAGGTGCACCTACGATTAAATGTGGTCTGCTGGGAGCACAGCCCGTATATACGTAGCCGGGGCGGCTAGCTAGCCGCCCCGGCGTGGGTGGAATGTATCGGAAAAAGAAGTCCTTCCCTAGCTGGCTAAAAAGTTGACGGCTTGCTTCAGGGTGCGTTCGTTGTTCGTAACGGGATCCGTGTAAGAGCGTTCCCCTACTTCGATCGACAGATCTTTGCCCATGAGTTGCTTGGTGTCCAATTCTTTACCCGCTTTCACTTCGATTCCCACCTCTTCAAATAAGCCGATGATAGCAGGCATGCCTGCGTCCGATTGATAGAATCGGTGCGAGACGTACCCTTCTTCGTTTTCGAATCGTACGGCAAAATAGGGAATGCCCTTATTCTCGCTACTTCCCTCCTCGATGTCGGTAATGGTAACTTGCTGTGGGCCGTCGGGCAACAGCGTTTTTTCCTGACCTTTTTCTACTGCGATTTTCATGCTTTCCAGTTTATGTTATATTTGTATTATAAGTTTATGATATAAATATAACACAAATAGCGTACCAGATGGTTGGCATACTGTTGGTAGAGGCGATGCAGTACTAGTATCAATACCTATATCCTAAAATCCACTATCTCATGAAAGACGCCGCTTTTGATTTAGACCGCTTTCTGAGCGCCCAGGAAAACGTGTATGAAACCGCCCTGCGTGAGGTTCATAATGGTCATAAACAAACTCACTGGATGTGGTTTATTTTCCCCCAAATCACCGGATTGGGACGTACTGATGTCTCCCAGTTCTACGCTATCAAAAGTCGGGAAGAGGCTGTTGCGTATTTGGATCACCCGGTGCTGGGGACCCGGCTTCGGGAAGCTTCGGAAGCCCTATTATCCATAGAAGATAAGTCAGCTACCGGAATTTTCGGCACACCCGACGATCTGAAACTTCGATCCAGCATGACCCTTTTTAAGTTAGTCACTACGAATAACGACGTTTTTTTGAAAGTGCTGGATCACTTCTATGGGGGTGAGGAAGACCCGCAGACTTTTCGGATTCTGAGTAAAATGTAGGAAAACCCCAAAGCCCGATCCTGGACACAGCTTTTATTTCTATTTCATTCTTTTCAGCCTTCTAAAAAACCATATCGATGCAAGATTCCCGACACGACGAAGACAATCACATTCAGAACCTTTCCGGCTCCGAGGCCGTAGAAAAATTACAAGACCTGGCGGAGGGTATCTGCATGTTCACGACGTTTACCGACTCCCGCCCCGCCCCAAGCCGCCCGATGGCATTGCAGGGCGTAGACGACGACGGGGCCTTGTACTTCTTCAGTACGGCTTCCTCCGATAAGAACAAAGAACTGGCCGCTGATCCAGGCGTACAGCTCTTCTTCTGCAAAGAAGGCTCATCGGAGTACCTCAGTATTTACGGAAAGGCTACTGTCTCCCGCGACCGTGAGAAAATTGAGAAATACTGGAACGCCTTCATCAAAGTATGGTTTCAGGGAGGCAAGGATGACCCGGCTCTGACAGTGATCCGCGTGCAACCCGAGGATATTCGTTACTGGGACACCAAGCACAACCGCATGGTGTCATTCCTGAAAATGGCTGCCTCGCTCGCCACGGGCAAAACCATGGACGACGGGGTAGAGGGCCAGTTAAAAGTATAGCACTCCCCACTACAAGAAAGAGCGCCCTGGAAACACCCAGCGCGCTCTTTCTTGTAGTGGGGCCTCTCTCAACCCAGCTACATAGAGGTTTTATTATGGGATACTGCGTCTATCCAAAGACCTCTACCTGCTCTATCATTTCAGAGACTGCATTCCACAGGTTGATGCGTTGTTGCAAAGCTTCCTGAGCTACCCGCGACACTTCCTCCCACTTGGTGTTGTCGGTACCGCAAAGTTCTGCTACCATTCGCAAAGATAAAGGTCCATGCTGATCGCCGTCGAGTTCGATATGTCGCTGTAGATAATACGTAAGTTTATTATAGCGCTCATTCTTCGCATCAGCGTTTTTTAGTATCTCAATAAACATATCTGGAATCAGATCCTCTCGCCCAAATGTAAAGGCTGACGCCACTAAATGAGGTTTCTTGGTTTCGATAATTTCAAAGGAGAACCTGACGAAGTTTTTAACTCGCTCGTCGACGTTTGTTTGTTGGAGTGAATCATGAACGGAGTGTCCGGCCTCTATCTTACGTACCAGGGATAGAATCGGGGATGGGTCCGCCCCGATTTGAGCCATGGCGTCGAGGTACATCTCAAAATGACTTTTGGGTTCGCCCGCTTCATTTACATCGCTTTCTTCCCCCAGGACAATTTCGTTGATGAATCGGGCCAAGGTCGGATTGTTGTTCGGAACCCAGGGGGTTTTTACGGTAGTCAGGTTAATTTGAAGTGCTTTGAGTAACGACATAAAATCCCAAACAGCAAAGACATGGTTCTCCATGAAAAGGCTGATGTCGTCCAGGTTCTTTAAGTTATCGTAAAGCCGGTGCGTGCGGAGCTGATCGCATAGCCCCGATATTTCGGTTTCTATTTGTTCTATTCTGTTCATTCGCTTACTTTATTTCTAGTTACTGCCGATGCTAAAAAGCCTATTTATGAATTACAAAACCGCATGTGAACGATAATGTTTTGCATAGAATAGGGGGCAAGTGCTAAATAAACTTCAAACTTATTTGGATTGTATTTCTAAAATGTATTTACTTTGTATTTCAAAGTACTTTGCTATGACTGAGCAACACGAACAACTCCAATCCCTGCACGAAATCCGGAATATCATGGATCGTTCGACCCGCTTTCAGTCGCTAAGCGGATTGTCGGGTATCTTTGTGGGACTGTTTGCCCTGGCGGGTGCCGGAGCTGTGCAATGGTACCTTGGGATTCACCAATCAGGCTACTCCGCCCTTTCCCAAAACCGTCTGGGGGCAGAGGCGGTGCAATACACCCTGTTGGTGGCGGCGGCGGTGTTTGGTCTCGCGGCTGGTACGGTGCTATACTTCACAGGGCTCAAAGCCCGCAAAGCTAAGCAGTCCGCCTGGACCAGTCAGGCCAAGCGCCTGCTGACTAACTTCTGTCTACCCATGGCGGTAGGAGGGGCCTTTTGCGGAGTTTTACTTTTCCATGGAATCGGGTACCTCGTTGCTCCGGCCATGCTCATTTTCTATGGTTTGGCGCTAATCAATTCCAGCAAGTACACGTTCGCCGACCTCCGGGCCCTGGGAATATGTGAACTGGGGCTGGGGATTATCAGCAGTTTCGCAGTGGGGTACGGTTTACTGGCCTGGGCACTGGGTTTTGGTCTGCTGCACGTAATTTTCGGCAGTATGTTATACTACAAGTACGAAAAAAACAGCAAATGAACGTTCTGGTCATCGACGGGAACCAGTATAGTAAGCAAGGGATCTACCCACCATGGAACACGTAATAGGCTATTTAAAAGATATCAACAAGAATTTTGAGAGTCGGGCGCGGCTGGGTATCATGTCGGTACTGATGGTGGAAGAGAACGTCGATTTCACTTTTCTTAAAGAAACCCTGCAACTCACCGATGGCAATCTGGCGAGCCATCTGCGTGCCCTGGAAGATGCCACCTACCTGAGCGTGGAGAAGCAGTTTGTAGGCCGTCGACCTAACACCCGGTACACGGCAACCGAGGGGGGGAAAGAGGCCTTCAAGATCCATTTGGATGCGCTTGAACGCTTGGTTAGTGATAATAAAACGGTGTAAATTTTTTTGAATTTTGACTTTGAAGTACAAAGTACTTTGTAAATTTTGATCCTAAATAAGCTGTATCCATGAAAACTGAGATTCTCTCCAACCTGGACAACCCCTACGGGCTTGAAAAACTGTACCGGGACAACAAGTCTGCCTTTCGGCGGGAGTTCAACGCGCTGTATCCCGAACTCTCGAATACCAGTTTGGCCGCCTACTGGCACGAGCGGCTGAACTACGACCACGAAAAAGTTTTTTCTATCAACCGGGCCGAACTACTATTTGTGATGGTAGCGGCCTTGATAGCCGGAATTTGTGCTAAACTGCCGGAAATTTTTTCGATCAATGAAGAGTATTTCTTCACCAGAAATACCCCGTTTCTGATATTTCCGTTTCTGACGGCCTACTTTGTCTGGAAGAATAAGCTTCCGGGAAAGAAAATTATGCTCCTGGCGGGTGTCATGGTGCTGGCGCTGCTGTTTATCAATCTGTTGCCCAATAATCCCCAAAGTGATACTCTAATATTGTCTTGCATCCATTTGGCTCTGTTTTTGTGGGCGGCCACGGGATTTGCCTTTGTGGGGGAGGAAATCAGTAACTACCGAAAGCGGCTGGGGTACCTGAGCTACAACGGGGATCTGGTGGTGATCTGTGCGCTTCTTCTGATTTCGGGGGGCATCATGACCGGTCTCACCATTGGGCTTTTTGAACTGATCGGGTACCGAATAGAGGAGTATTACTTCCGGTATATCGTGGTTTTTGGCCTACCCGCTGTACCCGTAGTGGGCACCGTGCTTACGCAGAATATCCCTGAGCTGGTCCAAAAAGTATCGCCCATTATTGCCCGAATATTCAGTCCGCTGGTATTGGTGACTCTAATCATCTACCTGGGAGCCATCGTTTTTTCGGGAAAAGATCCCTACAACGACCGGGAATTTCTGCTGATTTTCAATGCCCTGTTGGTCGGGGTCATGGCGCTCATCTTTTTTTCGGTAGCCGAGCGATCCAAGGCTACCACCAATCGCTACGAAATCATGATCCTGTTTCTATTGTCGGCCGTAACGATCCTGGTCAATGGCATCGCCCTATCGGCTATTATTTTCCGCATCTCGGAATGGGGTATTACCCCCAATCGGGCGGCGGTACTGGGTGCCAATGTACTGATACTGATCAACCTGATGCTGGTGACGGGTAAGCTGGTGAAGGTACTCACCCGCGACGCTGATCTGACCGAAGTAGGTAAGTCCATCTCGACCTACCTACCTGTGTACTGGATCTGGACGGCAGTCGTGACATTTTTGTTCCCACTGATTTTTGGGTTCAGGTAAATTAGCCGTGGCTGGCAGTCTTTAGCTGCGGTTTCAGACTGATGGCAGCGGAATTTATCAAATAGTTTTTATAATTTCAAACGACTTTGTTGCAACGGGCAATTTGGGGGGGGTAATAAAAAGGGGCTATTGTTTTAACTTTGGAGTTCTCACACTTTAAAGTCGCCAGAATGCAGGCATTCCCAATAGCCCCGGCCAAAGATAAGTACAAAGTCAAGAATTGGAAAGACTATAACGCAAGCCTGTGTCGGCGCGGCCAGGCCACCATCTGGATAGAGGATGGGGTGCTGCGTGAATGGCACGATATAGACGCTTCCCGCCGGGTGGTCGGCGAGAAGACCTACCCCGATGCTGTGATCCTGTGCTGCCTGACACTGGGTCTGGTCTATGGCCAAAAGCTGCGCCAGACCACGGGCTTCGTGGCGAGCCTACTGAGACTGATGGGTCGCTCGGACTACGCCATACCTGACTATACGACGCTGTGCCGTAGGCAATCGTGTCTGCCCGTTGGGCTGACCGAGCGCTGGCACAGGGGCGAGAAGCTCGACATGGCTATCGATTCGACGGGACTGAAGGTCTTCGGCGAGGGCGAGTGGAAGGTGCGCAGCCACGGGGTGAGCAAGCGACGAACCTGGCGCAAGCTGCACCTTGGCATAGACGTCAACACACAGGAGATCGTCAGCGTGTCGCTGACGGGCAACAACGAGGACGACGCGGCCGTGGCGGGCCGAATGATAGAAGGAAAGCAGGGGTTGCTGGGCAGCTTCAGGGGGGATGGGGCCTACGACGACTTCGACTTCCGCGGGAAGCTCGGGCCGGACGTGGTGCAGATCATCCCCCCGCCCAAGGACGCCGTGGTGCACCCCGGATCGCCCAAGAAACCGCCCAAGCTCTATCTACTGCAGCGAAATCAGGCCGTGGAGGACATCGGGCAGCAGGGGCGCAAGGAGTGGAAGGTCAGCAACGGCTACCACAAGAGGTCGCGCAATGAAGTGGTCATGTACCGCTTCAAGACGGCCTTCGGGCCGGGTCTGAACGCAAGGAAAATGGAGAACCAGAAAACGGAAGCAAACATCAAGGCCAGGGCACTCAACGTCTGGTGGGGCATGGGAAGGCCTGTGTCCTACAAAGCCTCCTAGGCTTCAAGAAAAATAAACTACACAATAAGAAGATCACCGATGCAACAAAGTCGAAAAAGAGGTTTAAGCCCTTTTAGAACTTGCATCCAATCCTGGTAGACTACCCCTGTCTTTAAAAAGCACAACAGCTGGAAATCGGGCTGTTCAAAACCATGGAAT
>JBBRDE010000160.1:0-12947 GCA_038204185.1 Cytophagales bacterium | reverse complement strand
TCAACTAAAAAGTACTCCGATAATCCGATCGCCGCCAACGAGTGGGGTGTCGTAAACGGGCGGCTTCAGTACTATGGCTACAACAACTACCAAAGCCGCATCATGACCGACTATGCACCTACGAACCAGCAGGATTTATCCATTTCAGGAGGTAGTGAAAAGTCGCGATTCTTTGTATCGCTGGGTCGATTCAGCAAGGATGGCTACTTGCGTGAGAACAATGAGTCGTTCAAACGCTACAACTTGCTGATGAAAGCCGACTTCCAGGTAAATAAGTGGCTGAATTTAAACTCCAAAGTAGTTTTCAATTCGCAGAACAGCGACAAGCCCCACTTCTATAACTGGGACGTAAACATCAATTCGCTTGCGCGGGTCAATCCTATCATGCCGGTCCAATTCCCTGACCTCGACCACTATGTAACACCCGGCGACCGCGACCAATACTCCCAATACATTGGTAAGTACTTCGGGGGTACCAACTTCTTCCCCTACCTCCTGGACGGTGGACGCGAAACCTTCACCAAAAACGATGTATGGCTCACGCAGGGTGCAACCCTCACCCCACTACCCGGCCTGAAGGTAACGGGGAATTTTTCCTATAACCTAGTCAACACTATGGACCAGGATGTGCAGAGCAAGCTCGAGATCCTGGACACCGACCTATTGGCCAAAAGCCCGGTTAGCAACGGCTTCAGCGGTGACGACTGGATCGAGAACCGCAACACCTACAACCAGTATTACGTGCTGAACGCTTTTGCTCAGTATGATTTCCAGAATCTGGGACGGCACCACGTATCGGCTATGGTGGGCTTCAACCAGGAGCGCGGCCTCAACCGCAGCGTATACGCCCAGGCCCGGCAGCTTATCACTCCATTGGTTACCGACCTGAATGCCACCACCGGCGTCCAGCGTTCGGACGGCAGCAAGTCGCACGTGGCCCTGAGGGGCGCCTTCTATCGCCTGACCTACAACTACGACGACCGGTACCTATTTGAAGCCAACGGACGCTACGACGGTACCTCGCGCTTTCCAAGCGACAGTCGGTTCGGCTTCTTTCCGTCCTTTTCGGCCGGTTGGCGGATCAGCAACGAGCAGTTCATGGCAGGCACCAACTCCTGGCTCGACAATCTAAAAATCAGGGCTTCGTACGGTACCCTGGGCAACCAGTTGTTGGGTAACAATTACTACCCCTATGTGGCTTCCATGGGAACAGGGCAGTCGCCCTACATGCTCCAGAACAGCTTGATTCCCTATGTATCGGCGGCCGGGTTAGTAAGTCCATCGCTTACCTGGGAATCGGTAACCTCGCAGAACCTTGGTTTGGACGTAACGATGTTGAAAAGCCGACTGGACTTCTCTTTTGACCTCTACACCCGCGACACCAAGGATATGCTCATGAACGTATCCTATCCGGCTCTGTTAGGTACTTCTGCTCCAAAAGAAAACGCTGCCGACCTTCGCACCAAGGGTTGGGAACTGGCCCTTACCTGGCGCGACAAAATCAAGAACGATTGGAGCTATGACGTGACCCTGGCCCTCGCTGACGCGCAGGCTACCATCACCAAGTTTGAGAATCCGAGCGGAGCGCTACCCAGTGGCAGCAGATATTACGTGGGTCAGAAGCTAGGCGAAATCTGGGGATACGAAACCGTAGGTATCTTTCAGACTCAGGATGCGGTAGATAAGGCTCCCGATCAGTCGCGGATTGGCAACAACTGGCGGGCAGGCGATATTCAGTATGCCGACCTGAATGGTGACGGCATCATTAGTCCCGGTAAGAATACGCTCGACGATCCCGGCGACCGCAAAATCATCGGGAACAATACCCCCCGACTGAGCTTCGGAATTAACACCAGTATCGCTTATAAGAACTTCCGCCTGACTGCCTTCTTCCAGGGCATCGGCAAAGCCGACTACCTGCCCGGTAACGGCAACTGGAACTGGTTTTATCCTTACAACGCCGGACACGTAGAGAAGTACTTTATCACCGACTCCTGGACCCCCGAAAACCCTGACGCCTACTTCCCCGCTGCGCATATTTCCACTAGTGATAAGAAGAATATCCAGGGACAGTCTCGCTTTATGCAGCAGGCGGGATACATGCGGGCCAAGAACATTACGCTAAGCTATACATTACCCGTTGCTCTCAGCAGCAAGATCGGCATGAGTCGGGCGCAGGTGTTCGTATCGGGTATGAACCTGTTTGAATTCACCAAAATCCGCAAGCCACTAGACCCCGAAACGATCAATACTGCCACCATTGAATATCCAATGCAACGCATCGGTACCGTGGGGATTAATGTATCATTTTAAGCAAAAAGCCATAAGCTGATAGCTGCTAGCCATTGGCTTTTTAAACTACTCCAATATGAAAAACATGAAAAAGTTACTATATAACCTTGGCCTCGCCTGCGCAACAGTCCTACTGGTGAGTGCCTGCAACGACGATTTTCTGGAAAGGTACCCCCTGGATCAGATCACCAACGAGACCTTCTGGAATACTGAAAATGACCTGGCGGTTTATAATAACAGTCTCTATAACCTGATTCGGGATGATATTGACGTCCCAATCCTGATGGGTCATCACGATGCGTTTGCCAGCCACTACGCCAGCATCTGGTTCCAGGACGAATTTGCCGACAATATGGCCCCCCGGGCACCCCGCCACAACCGTTTCCAGCAGGTACGGGCAGGCAAGCACCAGGTAGCCTCTGGTGACCAGTGGTTTGGCTACGATGGATGGGACTTTGTGCGGGCCATCAACGTGGGCATGGCCAACTACAACCGGGCGTCTATTCCTCAGGCTACCAAGGACAAGTACATCGCCGAAGCACGGCTTATGCGTGGCTGGTTCTACGGCGAGAAGGTGTCGAAGTTCGGCGACGTTCCCTACGTAGAGCGAGAGCTTAATATCGACTCCGAAGAGCTTTTTGCCGCCCGTACTCCCCGCGCCGAAGCCATGAAGAAGGTACTCGCAGACCTTACTTTTGCCGCCGAGAAGCTCCCTGCCGACTGGGGCGATGGCAATGCCCCTGGCCGACTTAATCGCTGGGCGGCCCTACTGGTAAAAGCCCGTGTGTGCCTGTTTGAGGGTACTTTTAATAAGTACCACAACAAGGGCGAGTCGAAGATGTGGCTGGAAGAGGCCGCTAAGGCTTCGAAGGAATTAATCGAAAAAGGGCCTTACCGTCTTTATAGTACCGGCGACCCCAAGCACGACTACAATGCCTACCACCGCGTGCTGGATCTGACGGGCAATTCGGAAGTAATTGCCTGGCGGAAGTACAAATTGGGTGTGTTTACCAACCACGTGCAGGCCTATTTCAGCTATTCCGGTGGCGCCACCAAGAGCATGGTAGAAGACTATCTTTGTACCGACGGCCTGCCTATTACGCTTTCTCCGCTTTACAAAGGGGACGAGAAATTCGAGGACGTTTTCGAAAACCGTGATCCCCGTCTGCGTCAGACCGTACTACATCCCGACGACACGGGGTATTACCGCTACGAGCGGGAGGACGGACGTACCTACCCCCGACTCGAAGGCTTCCCGGGCGGCGGACTCAAAACCACGACGGGCTACCATATAATCAAGGTGTACAATGCCGACGATCTGATTGGCAAGGCCTACAATACCGCCGAGTCGCCCGCTATTATTCTGCGTTTGGCCGAGGGAATGCTGATTTACGCCGAAGCAAAGGCTGAATTGGGTACGATCACACAGGGCGACCTGGACATTTCGATAAACAAACTCCGCGACAGGGTGAAGATGCCCCCTATGGTACTGGGCAATATTCCCGTCGACCCTCGCTATTCAAAGGACGGAATCTCGCCGATCATCGCCGAAATTCGCCGCGAACGCCGGGTCGAAATGTTTATGGAAGGGCTGCGTTACCAGGACATTTTGCGCTGGAAGCAGGGTAAAAAGCTGGAAAAAAAGGACTACGGAATGCGCTGGAGCGCCGCTAACAAGGCCCGCTTCAGTCCTACCTCCATGCAAACTTCCATCGACCCCGAGTCGGGTAAGGAGTACATTGATGTGTACAAAGGTACCGACTGGGCCAACCCGGTCTTTGACGAGAGCAAGCATTACTTGTGGCCAATCCCGCTCAATACCCTGGCCCAAAACCCGTCCATGGGTCAAAATCCGGGCTGGGAGTAAAAGCCAGAAAAGTGGTTGAATGGATCAGCCACTCATACAAAAATCAAAAAAGACCTGCCTCGAAAACACATCGTTTTCGGGGCAGGTCTTTTTGCGTGTATTCCGGGCCGTTCCAGTAACATTTCTGCTTCTCAATCGGACTTACCTGGTACTCTTCCCGCTGTTTTATACTTTTTCTCTCGATGGGGCTCAAAAAAATATCAGAAAATAGATTAGAATTGTTCAAGTTGATACTCTTAATGAGATCGCCATTCAATTGCTTCCATTCTTAGATAATTTTTTCCTCCCCTCCACACGACACAAGGTTCTAGCACTTTTTGTAACTCATTAAGTTTAAAATATTACTTACCCTGCCTAGGGGGGTGTGAAACTAAAACCCGTCCTATCTTGTGTCCTTTTATTGCAAGAAGAAACCTTTATCGCATAAACAGTAATTTCTATTATCTTTACCCTTACTTCAACTATCTAAAAATCAACACACTATGATATAAAATAAGAATAAAAAGCTCCACTGCCAGCAAGGCCGGCAGCGGGTTTGCCGTTTCGATTTGGAATCCGGCAGTAAAAGATTATTCAGGACTCCTGAGTCTATTCACCGTTTCTGCATTCATTCAACACAATCTTTCTACTATGAAAACACAAGTACATTTTATGAAAATGCTTCCGGGAATTCTGCGTGCGGTGATTGCTCCGCTCATGTGGATCCTGTGTGTGCTGGGCGCCGCCTTGCCACAGGAAGCCAAGGCCCAGGACCGGATGGTTTCCGGAACCGTGAAAGATGAGACGGGCGGTTCGCTGCCGGGTGTAAGTGTGGTTGTAAAAGGTACCACACGAGGTACTACCACCGATGGCAACGGCAAGTACCAGCTCAACCTACCCAATGCTAACACCACACTGGTTTTCAGCTTTGTGGGATATGGCTCTAAGGAGGTAGCCGTAGGCAACCAAACGGCACTGGATGTAAATCTGACAACTGAGGATAAGGTATTGAGCGAGGTGGTGGTCGTAGGTTACGGTACCCAGCAGAAAGTCAACCTGACCGGAGCCGTGGGCGTGGCCGACGCCAAGCGCATCGAGAACCGTCCGATCGCCAATACGGGCGAAGGCTTGCAGGGGGTGATTCCTAACCTTAACATCTCTATTCGTAACGGCGATCCTTCGCAGTCGCCCCAATTCAATATCCGGGGTTACGAGTCTATTAACGGCGGTGCGCCCCTGATTCTGGTGGACAACGTGCCGATGGACATCAACCGAATCAACCCCAACGACATCGAGAGCATCAGCGTTCTGAA
The DNA here is from genome assembly GCA_038204185.1 of Cytophagales bacterium. Classification (GTDB taxonomy): domain Bacteria; phylum Bacteroidota; class Bacteroidia; order Cytophagales; family Spirosomataceae; genus Salmonirosea. Next base: position 7,496 of record JBBRDE010000160.1, on the reverse strand, counting down.
AGACGCCTCCGCTGCCGCCGTATATGGGGCACGGGCTGCTTTCGGGGTGGTTCTGGTGACGACCAAGAGCGGCAAGGCTGGTAAGATTCAGGTGAATTTTGGTTCCCAGTTTTCGCTGGCCAAGCCCATCTTCAACATGGATGTGGTGACCGACCCTTACGAGTTTGTGCTGGCCCGTAACGCGGCCAACACGCGTACTAACGGCAACCCTTCCTACGACCCTGATTTCGTGGCGGCCACCAAGAAGTATTCCGAAAACCCGGTCGCCGCCAATGAGTGGGGTGTAGTCAACGGCCGTCTTCAGTACTATGGCTACAACGACTACCAGAACCGGATCATGACCGACTATGCCCCCACCAACCAGCAGGATCTTTCCATTGCGGGCGGTAGCGATAAGTCGAAGTTCTTCGTATCATTGGGTAGGTACAGCAAGGATGGCTACCTACAGTTGAACAATGAAAAATTCAAGCGTTATAACATTTTAGTAAAGGCTGATTTCCAGGTCAATAAGTGGCTTAATTTTGATTCCAAAGTAGTGTTCAACTCCCAGAACAGCAACAAGCCACACTTCTACAACTGGGACGTAAACATCAACTCGCTGGCGCGGGTCAATCCTATCCAGCCTATCCAGTTTCCCGACTTGCCATCCTACGTCAATCCCGGCGACCGCGACCAGTATGCCCAGTACATCGGCAAGTACTTCAGCGGCACCAACTTCTTTCCCTACCTGCAGGACGGTGGCCGTGAGACTTTCACCCGCAACGACGTTTGGCTCACCCAGGGAGCTACCCTCACACCACTTCCCGGTTTAAAAATGGTGGGTAACTTCTCTTACAACCTGTTCAACGAAATGTACCAGGATGTACAGAGTAAGGTAGAAGTAATGGATACGGACCTGTTGGCTAAAAGCCCCATCAGCAACGGATTCAGCGGCGACGATTGGATCGAGAATCGTAGCCGTTACAACCAGTATTACGTGCTGAATGCCTACGCCCAGTATGCGCTCCAAAACACGGGCAAGCACAACGTGACCGGGATGGTGGGCTTTAATCAGGAGCAGGGCCTCAACAGCTCCATTTATTCCCAGGCCCGTTCTTTGATTACGCCGCTGGTCACCGATCTTAACGCCACCACGGGTGTCCAGCGCACGTTGGGCGGCAAGTCGCACGTGTCGCTGCGCGGTGTGTTTTATCGCCTGACCTACAACTACGACGATCGCTACCTACTGGAGGCAAACGGCCGTTACGACGGAACCTCGCGTTTTCCACAGGATAGCCGCTTCGGCTTTTTCCCTTCCTTCTCAGCGGGGTGGCGGATCAGCAACGAGGGATTCATGGCGGGTACCACCAGCTGGCTGGACAACCTGAAACTACGGGCTTCGTACGGCACACTGGGCAATCAAACGATCCAAAACCGTAACAACGGCAACCAATTGTACTACCCCTACATCTCCTCGATGGGTACTGGACAGGCGCCTTACCTTTTGTCCGGCAGCAACATTCCATTTGTTTCTCCGGCAGGTCTGGTTAGCCCTTCTCTTACCTGGGAATCGGTTACTTCTCAAAACGTAGGTCTGGATGTAACGATGCTGAAAAGCCGACTGGACTTCTCATTCGACCTCTACACCCGCGATACAAAGGACATGCTGATGAATGTCGATTATCCCGACATTCTGGGTACCAACGCCCCACAGTCTAACGCGGCCGATCTGCGTACAAAAGGGTGGGAATTAGCGCTTACCTGGCGCGACAAAATCAAGAACGACTGGAGCTATGACGTGACGCTGGCGCTAGCCGATGCCCAGGCTACGATTACACGCTTCGAAAACCCAAGCGGAGCGTTACCTAACCCCGGCCAGGGAATTTATTACGTCGGTCAAAAACTCGGTGAAATATGGGGCTACGAAACCGTCGGTATATTCCAGACCCAGGATGCTGTCAAGAGCGCACCGGACCAATCGCGACTGGGCAATAACTGGCGGGCGGGCGATATCCAGTATGCCGACCTAAACGGCGACGGCATCATCAGCCCCGGCAAGAACACTTTGGCTGACCCCGGAGACCGCCGCATCATCGGCAATAGTTCCCCCCGGTACAGCTTCGGGATCAACACGAGCATCGCTTATAAGAACTTGCGCCTGACAGCCTTCTTCCAGGGGATTGGGAAAGCGGATTACCTTCCCGACAACGGCAACTGGACGTGGTTCTATCCGTTCAATGCGGGCCACGTGGAGCGGTATTACATCACCGATACCTGGACACCCGAGAACCCCAACGCCTATTTTCCTGCGGCCCACATCTCGACCAGCGACAAGAAGAACGTACAGGGACAAACGCGCTTTCTCCAGAATGCCTCCTACCTGCGGGCCAAGAACATCATGCTCAGCTACACGCTGCCCGTGGCACTCAGCAGCAAGATCGGCATGAGCCGGGCGCAGGTTTTCATATCGGGCATGAACCTATTCGAGTTCAGCAAGATTCGTAAACCCCTCGACCCCGAGACCATCCAGACGCAGGTGATCGAGTACCCCATGCAGCGGATTGGGACAATGGGAATCAATGTATCATTTTAGTGGATAGTTGACAGTTGACAGTGAAAATACTCCTGGTGAACAACTTGAATCAACAATTCGACAAATCCCCTATTCAACAATTAAACAATTCATTATGAAAAAGATATTTCTAAAACTGGGGTTTAGCTGTTTGACACTGCTGACAGTGAGCGGCTGCAACGATGAATTTCTGGAAAGGTACCCCCTGGACCAGATTACCAACGAAACCTTCTGGAACACCGAGAATGACCTGGCGGTATATAATAATACTATCTACAACCTGGTGAGAAACGATACCGCCATCCCCATCCTGATGGGACATAAAGACGGCTTCGACAGTCACTTTTCGAGCATCTGGAATCAGGATGAGTTCTCGGACAATCTGGCCCCACGTGAGCCGCGTCACGTGCGTTTTCAACAGGTTCGGGCGGGTAAGCACAACGTACCTTCCAACCCCGAGTGGTTTGGCTATCAGGGTTGGAATTTTGTTCGCACCATCAATGTGGGTCTGGCTAACTACAACCGGGCCACTATTCCCCAGGCTACCAAAGATAAGTACATCGCCGAAGCCCGCTTGTTCCGGGGCTGGTTCTACGCTGAAAAAGTGCAAAAATTCGGCGACGTACCCTACGTAGATCGGGAACTCAGTATTGACTCCGAGGAGCTGTATGCCGCCCGGACGCCCCGCGCCGAAGCGATGAAGAAAATCCTGGCCGATCTGGATTTTGCCAGCACCAAACTCCCTGACAACTGGGGTGATGGCAATTCTCCCGGACGCATCAACCGCTGGGGAGCCCTGCTTGTAAAAGCCCGGTTGTGCCTCTATGAGGGTACTTTCAACAAGTATCACAATGCCGGAGAGTCGAAAATGTGGCTGGAAGAAGCCGCCAAAGCCGCCAAGGAACTCATGGACAAAGGTCCCTATCGGCTCTATTCCACCGGGAACCCTGAGAATGACTACAACGCCTACCACCGTGTTCTGGATTTGACAGGGAACCCCGAGGTGATTTCCTGGCGGAAGTATAAGACCGGGGTTATCAATAACCACATACAACAGTATTTCTCCTACACGGGAGGAGCCTCCAAGAGTATGGTTGAAGACTACCTGTGTACTGACGGCCTGCCTATTTCGCTCTCGCCGCTGTACAAAGGTGACGAGAAGTTCGAAGATGTGTTCGAGAACCGCGACCCACGCCTGCGTCAGACCGTCCTTCACCCTGCCGACACCAAAAAATACAATTATTACCTGGGCGATGGACGTACCTATCCCCGCTTGCTAGGAATGCCGGGGGGAGGCTTTCAGACCACCACGGGCTACCACATCATCAAGCACTTCAACGCCGATGATATGATTGGGAAAGCGTTCAACACTGGGGAGTCGCCCGCCATCACGCTACGTTTTGCCGAGGCACTGCTCACTTACGCAGAAGCCAAAGCCGAGTTGGGAACGCTTACGCAGGGTGATTTGGATGTTTCGATCAATAAGTTACGTGATCGGGTGAAGATGCCCCGCATGACGCTGGGAAATATACCCGTTGATCCCCGCTACACAAAGGATGGCGTAACGCCCCTGATTGCCGAAATTCGCCGCGAAAGGCGGGTCGAAATGTTCATGGAAGGGCTCCGGTACAATGACCTCAAGCGCTGGAAGCAGGGTAAAAAACTGGAAATCCCCACTCTGGGGATCCGCTGGAGCGCTGATGCCCAGGCCCGTTTCAAAGGCTCTACTATGAAGACCGCCATTGACCCCGTATCCGGTAAAGAGTACATCGACGTGTACAAAGGCACCGACTTCGAAAACCCTGTTTTCAACGAAGCCAAGCACTACCTGTGGCCCATCCCGCTCAATACCCTGGCTCAAAACCCTGCCATCAAGCAGAATCCAGGTTGGGAATAGTGTCAATTTTGAATGAGTCAGTGATAGAATGATAGAATTAAAAATTGTTTCATTCTATCACCGTATTAGTCGCCCGCAAAGCATTAGATATGCTTTGCGGGCGACTTTGCTTTTTATTATTTCTAAACCACTAAACTTTATGAAACAACGCAAGCCACTAGCTGGCATTTGTTCAAAGACTTTATTTTTTTTAATAGTAACGGTTTTCTTTGTTCCTAAAATAACCATCGTTGCCCAAACCGTCCCTGATCCGCCAGGGCAGCACCCGCGCATTATGTTGCTGGCGGGTGAGGAGAAGCAGATTCAGCAAGCCATTCAATCCGATCCGCTTTGGCAGAAAATGCACGATGCAATCCTGGTCGAATCAGATAACATCATTGGATTGCCGCCCATCGAACGCATTCAGATCGGCCGACGCTTGCTGGATAAGTCACGAGAGGCCTTGCGCCGGATATTTCACCTGGCCTATGCCTACCGCCTGACTAAAGATGTGAAATACGCCCAGCGCGCTGAAAAGGAAATGCTGGCGATAGCCAAATTCAGCGACTGGAACCCCACCCACTACCTCGACGTGGGCGAAATGACTATGGCGATGGCCATCGGGTACGACTGGGTCTACCCCACCCTCTCGCCCGATTCCCGTAAAGCAATTAGCCATGCGATTATTGAAAAAGGCCTGAATACTTCACTTGACAACCGCTATAACAGTTGGCTTCGGTCCTCCAACAACTGGAATCAGGTATGCAATGCAGGCATCACCTTCGGTGCTTTGGCCGTGTACGATGATGAGCCCGATCTGGCAAAGCAGCTTTTCAAACGCGCGATCAACTCCATCAAGCTACCCCTGGAAGACTTGGCACCCGACGGAGCCTACCCCGAAGGATACGGCTACTGGAATTATGGCACTACCTTCCAGGTCCTGTTCCTGAGCGCTATGGAAAAAGCCTTCGGCAGCGACTATGGCCTTTCCCGGCAGCCGGGCTTCATGGCCACCGCCCGCTACTACGAAAACATGACCGGCCCCACGGGCTATTCTTTCAATTATAGCGACTCGGGTTCGGGCAAAGGAGGGTTGAGCCCGGCCATGTTCTGGTTTGCCCAGAAGAGCAACGACCCCTCCCTGTTGTGGATTGAAAAAGAATACCTGCTACACGACGACCTATCACGTTTTACCCGTAACCGCGTACTACCTGCGATCATGGTTTGGGGAGCTGGCACCAAGCTGTCTAAGGCCACCCCACCCACTCAGAAACTATGGACCGGACAGGGCAAAAGTCCCGTGGCACTGATGCGCAGTTCCTGGACCGACCCGAATGCCCTCTACATAGGGTTCAAGACCGGTACACCCTCCGCCAGCCACGCCCACATGGACATCGGATCGTTTGTGATGGAGGCCGACGGGGTTCGGTGGGCATCTGATTTAGGGGCTCAGGAATATGAATCCCTGGAATCCAGAGGAATGAACATTTGGGGAAAAGAACAGGATGCCCAGCGTTGGACAGTAAAACGCTACAATAATTTTATTCACAATACCCTAACCGTCAACGACAAGTACCAAAAGGTGGAAGGGTACGCCAAAATCAACAACTCGGGCGAGAGCAAAGCGTTAAAATTTGCCGTGTCCGATTTATCCGACATATATGATGGACAACTGGCCTACGCAAATCGCGGAATCGGTATTGTTGACGATGCGTACGTAGTGGTGCGTGATGAAGTAAAAGCCACTGATAAATCCGCCAGAGTACGCTGGGTCATGCTGGCACCGGAGGGCGTAAAAATCAACGGCAATACTACAGCGTTGTTAACTAAGGATGGCAAAAAGCTGGAACTGCGGGTTGACGCGCCCGCTGGTGCAAAGCTGCAAACATGGAGTTCGGCCCCTACCACCGACTACGATGCTCCCAACGAAGGTACTGTACTGGTAGGTTTTGAATATGAGGTACCCGCCGGTGTTTCCCAAACCTTGCAAGTATCGCTCATACCGGGTTCTTCAAAATCGGTTCCTTCTCCCATGAATAAGCCCCTGAACCAGTGGGGTAAGAAATAGAAAATAACATGAAGAGAGTACTTATTATATTCGTTTTGCTCGGTTTTTCAGAAATCCGCGCCCAGGTCACACCGCGTAACATTCTTGCCCAAAAGTATCCCCTGACTGAGGTAAAGCAAGCCCTGGTTCCCAAAAACCAGTACCACCCTTACCCCACCACGCCTGCCGAATGGCAGAAGGCCGTACCTGATTCCATCCTGAAAGCGGTGGTAAAAGCAGGTGAAGCTGCGTTGGACTATGCCTTTCAATCCGTTTCGGCCACTGTTTCGCTGGATTTCGTCCGTTCCGGTGACCGCGAACGCCACCGAGGTGTTGCCTACAATAAACGTTACGCGCTCACCGACCTGCTATTGGCTGAGATCGTGGAAGCCAAGGGCCGCTTCATGGAAGCCATTCTGAATGGAATATGGTCTATTTGCGAGGAAAGCTTCTGGGGGGTACCGGCCCATATCCGCGAAACGGGCCTTCCCGACATTGAAAGTCCGGTAGTAGAACTTTTCAGTGCCGAAACGGCCGCTCTCATGGGTCTGACGGACTACCTGGTAGGTGACAAACTCGACGCCATTAATCCGCTGGTGCGCAAACGCATGTACTACGAAACCAATAGCCGGATTTTCGAACCCCTCCTGTCGGATACCGACCAGTACAAATGGATGAGCAAGACCCAGCCTGTCAATAACTGGAACCCCTGGATCATGTCCAACTGGATGTCGGCCGCGCTGATGCTGGAAAAAGACGAAGCTCGCCGGGCCCGGATGATCCATGAATCCATGCTGGGGTTGGACCTGTACCTTAACGGGCTGGGCGAAGACGGTGGCTGCGACGAAGGCCCCAGCTACTGGACCGCCGCCGGGGCGAGCGTGTACGACTGCCTGGAAATTCTGGCCAGTGCGTCGCAACAAAAAATCCAGATCTATGACCTGCCCCTCATCCAGAAAATGGCCTCGTATTTTTATAAAGTACACATCGACGGCCACTACTTTGTCAATTTCTCCGATGCC
>JBBRDE010000159.1:0-12961 GCA_038204185.1 Cytophagales bacterium | reverse complement strand
CACGTCGCTCCAAATTGAATTCAGGATGTTGTGAAAACTCCTGACCGAAGCGTTGCCGATTCAAGTGTGAGTAACACGTGGTGGGCGGCAAGGGTACCCCGCAGTAGCACGTAGCCAGGGTGGCTTGACTTGTAGGAATCGCACCAGCAATCCGCCGCGTACAATGGTGCCAGTACATAGGCCCCGGCGATTCCCCTGCTGAAAAAGGAAATGAGTGGCTGAGAACCTATGCCAATGAATCAGATAAGAGGAAAAAATTCGCTTGCCCCCAGGTTTTCAGGATGCCCTCGAATCGTGCGAAGATTCAGGTAAGGGAGAACCCTCAGTTCTGTGCCATTAGGGTACGGGCCGGAGTTTCCAGCACCGCAACGGTAGTGAGGGTAATAGGCCTGCGCTTCACTTCTGCGCCGTTGGCTACCTCGATGGTGTAGCGGCCGTCCCGAATAGTCGAGAAATTGAAGCTACAGGCGTACTTCATGGTGAGTCGGCTCACCTCTTCCTGATGCAGGATCTGGCCTTGCTGGTCTAGCAAGCGTACAACTACTCTAACACCTGCTTTCTTTTCCATCGTCAGGCGCATGGTCATAGACTTCTGCACGCGGTACAGGCCAATATCGAAGGTTGATTCAGAATCTCGGTTTTCGGGTACAGGATGGTGGTTTGCAAGTCTGAGCAGGAGCGAGGCTGGTACTTTATTTATGTTCAAGAACTTGTTACTATAACCCGACCGATTGCCCGCTGTGGCCGGATAGTCTTTGGGTGCAGGTGGCTTTTGATAGTAGCTGTTTTGGATTGCCTGCATTGGCTCGCTCTCGGGCGATTTGGGAGATTCGGTCTGTGCCAGGAGGAGCGTTGGTAACAGGAACGACATAAGGGTGATAAGGAAGTTTTGGGAAGTTTTCATGATTTTAAGTTTTTTTAAGGGTTTGATGCAAAGTGCTCATCTAAAGTCTGCTGGCTGATTGTCAGCGAGCATAGCAAAGGTCACGGGTTAAGCCTGACTAGATTTGGCACAATGTGTCAGAAGTTTAGTGTGTAGCCTGAAAAAAATCCTAGTGTTGCACTTGCTTATACGCTCACAGATAACTTAGCCACCATTTTTCTTTATGGCTCGTTTTGTAGGCATCGTACCAGCGGCATACCGGGTACAGACTCGCTACCACGACGAACCATACGGCATATACAACGGGCAATGAATATCCCTCGCCCGGTAGTACCCCCAGAACCGGAATTGTAGTGAGCGAGGGTAGTGCGTCGGCCAGCGTGTGTCCACTGGCAAAAAAGACGATTAGACGCAGCGTGTGCAGGATGTACCAGTGGATGAGGTAGTAGAAGAAGGCCGTTCGTCCGTAAGTTTTCAAGATATCCATAAAGCCGTTTCGTATGTTCTCGAGGGCAGCCAATGCCAGTAGTCCCGGCCCAATGGTCACGCACAGGTAGAGTAGCGAAGGGGGGTACTTATGTACTTTCATGAAGGACAGAAACGTTGTGAGGCTGTCTTTTTGAATGCTCCATGGGTAGGGGTCACCATACACATTGGCAAAGCGCAGGATCACAAACCCAAGCAGCAGAGCTCCCCCGAGCACCATCAGCCATTGCCGCCGCTTTTCCACCGGAAAGTCGGACGTGAACAGTCGCCCCAGGCAGTAGCCGAGCATCATCACGCCCGGCCAGGGTAAAAGGGGGTACCCTATCACCAAGACCCGGTTTTCGGCGTAGAAGTACACCGGATCCCGTGCATGATGCAGCAACTCCCACCAAATACCGGGATTAAAATCGGGCGCTGCTTCTATAGAATCCAGCGCATTGTGTCCCAAAACGATGAGCAGTCCCAGCAGTAGAATCGCCCGGAAGGGTAGGCGGATCACAGCGGCCATGAGTACCATGCTGACGCCAATAGCCCAGATGACCTGCAATAGGATGAAATTGTACGGCAAAAAACTAATCCCCAGCGACACAATCAATACTTCGGCCACTATGAGCCACAGGCCGCGTTTCAGCAGAAATGAGCTTAACTCAGCCTTCGACTTCCGCAGACTTTGCAGGTAAATGGAGGTACCCGATAAAAACACGAAAATGGGCGCACAGAAATGCGTAATCCAGCGGGTCAAGAACAGCGCAGGTGTGGTGGTGGCCAGGTTAAGCGGGTCGTCGGTCCAGGCGGTGGGATGGAACAAATCCCGCGTGTGATCCAGCGCCATGATAACCATCACAATGCCCCGCAGCACGTCGATAGACTCGATGCGGGTTTTGGCCAGGGTAGGGCGTACTGATGGGGTTTGGAGTAGGGTACTCATGGTGAAAAGGAGTTGAACTGTACTGAATTTTTAGCTTAAAAAAATACAAAGAAATAGTAGATTGTTAGGATGCTTTTCTCTCACCGTACCTTATACGCTTCCAGTTCAATCTCGATCAACTGACCGGGGAGGGCCAATTCCTTCACGCCAAACCATGACCCCGTCGGGAATTGCTTTTTGTAAATGTCGTTACGGTAGCCCGCCTGCTTCTCGAACTCCTGCATATCGGTCGTCAGGATGTTCTCTACCACCACATCGTCCCAGGAATAGCCGTAGTGTTTCAGAATCGTGTCAAGGTCGGCGTAGCAGTTGATCATCTGCTGCCGTAAATCGCCGGGCGCGGTCAGATTGCCCGCATTGTCCATACTGACCGCCCCCGAGACTTTCAGTTCGTTGCCGATGCGGACGGCATGCGAGTAGCCGTAGGCTTTTTCCACTTCGGGGCGCAACATGAAGTACTCGGGCACTTCGGCGGCCATAGCTTCGGTAGTACTCTTGTCTTCGGCAGAATTATTCCCGGGGGAGGTGTTGCAGCCCGTCAGGGCGAGGAAAAGGGTGATGACTGTAACGGGGTTGAGTATTAATTGGTTGATTTTCATTGGGTTGTTTTGGTTTTAATTTGAGAAATTATTCCGCCGATGGCGTGGGTAGGTTGGAGTTGAAAATGTCGCGGAACAATTTCCATTTCCCATCTTCCTTTTTCCAGATGACGATGTACTTTTCGTCTGCCACTTTTTCTCCCGAAGCCAGGAGCGTCAAGGTACCTTCCTCAATCACATACTCTCCGCTTCCCCACACTTCGTCGGTTCTGAGATCGACCCCCGTAATTCCCGAAGCGATAATTCCCGATATGGCGCTTTGGATATTCTGGCGCCCGGAAACGGCGGGCGCTCCGGTGCTCATGAATTTCGCATCGGCGGTGTAGTAGTTGGCTAACCCGACCGAATCGCCCTTGCTGAGCAAGGCCATGAATTCAGCGTTGGCGGCCTGTATTTCTTTTTTGACCGTAGTTTTATCGAAAGGCACCTCACTTTCTTGGGTAGGAGTATTGCATCCGTAGACGAGCATCAGCAGGAAAGCACAAGCGGCCAGAACGGGGGTTATTTTGTCGATTTTCATTGGACTTGTAGGATGTTTAACGAGGTAAGAATTTTTGATTGATTCGATTTTACTTGCCTTTTTTCAGAAAATCCAGCAAACCCGTGAAGTACGTTTTCTGGTCGTCATACATGGCCAGATGGCTACCATTGGGGCAGAGCAGGAACGTGCCATTTTTCACCGCTTTAGCCATCATCTCCATGTGCTTGGGGTCCATTGTATCGTGTGTGGCTCCGATAACCAGCGTCGGCACGGTAATTTGGGACAGCTCTTTGCTGCGGTCCCAGTTTTTCAGATTCGCATCGCCCGCCATGCCGAACTCGCTCGGCCCCTGCATGGTCACGTACTGTTCCTGATTGATTTGGCCGAGACTGCGCGTGAGTGGTTCGGGCCATTGGTCTATGGGAATACGGCAGATGTGCTGAGCGTAATAATTGGGCATCAAGAGTTCCATGTAGCGGGGGTTGGCAAAGTCATTTCGGGCTTCCAGTGCCTTCACTTCGGCCAGCACATCCGGGTGCATTTGTTTGGCAAGTACCTCGTTGGCATATCGACTGTAAGCGGGGGCACTGCTCATCATGTTCGAAATAATCAGGCCTTTCAGGTTCTGCTGGTATTTGAGAGCGTATTCCATTGCCAGAATCCCGCCCCACGACTGACCCAGCAGGTACAGATTGTCTTTGTCCAGTTCCAGGGCTACGCGAACCTGTTCAACCTCCTCTACAAACCGGGCTAAATCCCACAGGCTTTTGTCGGTAGGGTGGTCGCTGTTACCCGCGCCGAGTTGGTCGAAGTAAATGAACTCGATACCTTCCTGGGGCAGGAAGCTCTCGAAACACTCGAAGTATTCGTGGCTCGCGCCGGGGCCACCCGCTAATAATAGCACCTTGATTTTGGGATTATTCCCAAAGCGTTTCGTCCAGACGTTGAACGGCCCTTTCGGCGTTTGGATCTGAATCACTTTGACCCCACCCGTCTGAACGCCGCTATCTTCCGACGCAAAGTACGTTTGCAGGGTGTTGCTGTCGGCTGTATTTGCAGATTGGTCTGTCTGATTACAGGACGACACGCCCACCGCCATGAGCAGGGTAATAAAAACAGTCAGGGTTGAGGGAAGGATATTTTTCTTCATTGATCGAATAAGGGTTTGGTAAAAAATTAAAAAAACAGTTTTTGAAGAAGAAAAGAAGGCCCCTCCCCACAGAAAAGGGGCTTTCCATAATATCAACCTAATCTAATCGTATGAGGATTATTATCTTTGGGAGTGGAGAGATCTGAAAACTCTGCGGAACGATCCACGGGAGGGTACCCCACGCTAAATGTTATCAAATGGGAATTCAAATCTGGCCAGCCTGAGTGGAACGACTCGCTGATTTGAATCTCGGGACATCGGCCATCGACTCGGATCCGTGCTTCAGCAGGCATTTGATGAGAACACGAAGCCATGAGACTAAAAGTGAAAGGCTGTTGTGAAAGATAGCAGATAATTCATCACCGGCTGTGTTATCTTCCCAGGTATTTAGTATTCGGTAATTTGCTGACTGATCTCTGCTACTTTATTATGGCCCGAGCCTTCTGGGCACGTTCCTCGGCTGAACCAAGCCCCATCGCGACGCCTTTGTCATAGTATCGGTTCAATCGGCGTTGCCGGATGTACCGTGATGCCGCGAGACCGGACTGTTCCTTGAGCAGGCGATGCAGTTGCGACCGACTCACACCAAGCTCTGAGCAGAGGGAGTCGGTCGAAAGGGCTGCCTCGTCCAGATGATCTTTGATCAACAGGTTCAATCTTGTGAAGAAACGACTTTCCGGCGTGGTCATGTGTATAGTAAACGAGCAATTCAGTGATAAATGGGCACTCTGCTGTTTTGTGAAGCTGAGCATAACAGCTTTATAATGAATCCGGTAGCCGAAATTAGATCCCTGGATAGTTTACAAAAAGTAAGTCTCTCCCCACGGGAGAGAGACTTACCACATTATCAACCTAACCTATTTTTAATGAGGATGTGGATATATGCATTCGGGTGTGGATAGAGGAGGTCTGGGGTAGTTCCCTAATTCTGCGCTATCAGGGTTCGGGCGGGTGTTTCGACTACCTGGTGGGTAGTGAGGTTAATGGCTTTGGTAAGAACTTCGCTGCCGTTGGCTACCTCAATGGTGTAGCGGCCATCCTGGGTATTGGCGAAGTCGAAGTTGCAGGCGTATTTCTTTGCTGACCGGCCCACGACTTCCTGGTGCAACATCTGGCCTTTATCGTTCAACAGACGAACATTTACTCGCTCACCCGCTTTTTTCTCCATGGTCAGACGCATCGTCATGGATTGCTGAACCCGGTACAGGCCAATTCCGAAAGTTTTGGGTGTGGCGGTCGCTTCGGGTTGTGCGTTCAAATCAGCAACTTGGTGAGGGGTAGTGACGAAGGCTATGGGTTCGCCGGCTATCGAATGTCCGGTTTCATTTTGTGCCAATAGCGTAGTTGAGGTCAACAGGGCCAGCATCAGGGTCATTGCGGAAGTGGTGATCGTTTTCATGATTTTGAGTTATTTGAGTGAATGTTTTTATTAAAAAATGAAGGGTTCATTCGGTGGAAAACCTTGATGCGAAAGTTGCTTTGTGTTTTGCTCCCGGTGAACTCTACAAAGGTCGGGTAGGGGGCGTGACACGAGTTAGTGCATTGTCCCAGAAGCTTGGTGTATTGTTCCAAGACTTAGTCTATTGTTGCAGGAAGTCAATCCAGTTCAGGAAGGATCCGTAATTCAGCGATTTTGAGCAGAAATTAAGGTAGGGTAGAGGGAGATTTTGGAGGAGGTTCACCGCCCCAAATAGGGGTGTACCCCAAACCAATATGGCAGAGTGGGTCTGGATTCAGGGGAAAGATAATAAAAGGGCTACCTGAGCAGAAAAGGTAGTAGGGTATCAGTTATGTAAACGGCCGATGAGTGCGTGATACCGCTTGTCCTGTGCAAACGTAGCAAGCCAGTCGCGAACGATGTACCTGAAAAACAACATAGGAGGCTCGTGCTGTTCAATGGCGGTTTCAAGGTACCCGCAGGCAATATCCAACTCACCCAAACAGGCGTGTACGATACCCAGGTCATAATGGGCTACGGGGTGGGTCTGGTCCAGGGCAAGCATTTGGTCGAGGATATCGCGGGCTTTGGCCTCCTCACCCACCAGTCCGTATAGTACACCACAGGCACTCAGGGTCATTCCATTGTAGTTGAGGTGGAGTGCCGTTTCCAGTTCCCGGCGTGCTTCGTCGTACTGATGAAGGGTGATCAGATTTAACCCCACCACACTATGGCCACCCCAAAAAGTAGGCTCCAGGGCGATCAGTCGCCTACCTTGAGCAATGGCCCGCTCAAAATCGCCCGCCGCCCAATAGACGTAGCCTGCGTAAAAATTGTTAATCAGCGAAAACGGTTCCAGTGAAAGGGCCAGCGCGGCTTGTTCGTCGGCTTTGGTGGTATTGCCCAGGATGCTCCAGTACAGCGCATATTGTCCGTAGAGTTCAGCGGCGTTCCAGTTGAACTCAATTGCCTTTTTGAAAGATACAGCGGCACACTTGAAATCCCATTCGTACAGCATCTGCATCCGGGCCATTGCCAGGTGACTTTCGGCCATTTCGTTGTCCAGTTGCAGGGCTTGCTCAGTAGCCTGTTTCATCAGGGGTAAGCACTGCTCCGAAGGTAGGTGGCGGTAGAACCACAGATTGAGGTAGCACGAGGCGATGCCTGCGTACGCAATGGCGTAGGTAGGTTCCAGCGCGATGGCCGCCTGGTAGTATTCGATGGCTTTGTTGAATTCCTCAGCTCCGGCGAATTTATTGTGGTAAAATCGACCATGCAAATACAACTGGTAGGCTCCGGAGTTGTTGGTGTAACGTTTGAGGGGTGATGCCTGCTCTTCTCCCAGCAATTGGACTTTGATGGCTTTCAGGATCGCCAGCGCGATCTCGTCCTGAATGTCGAATATGTCCTTCAACTCCCGGTCGAATTTTTCGGACCACAGGTGGTAGCCATCCTGCACCTTGACCAATTGTGCCGTAATGCGCAGCTTATTGCCCGATTTACGCACACTTCCCTCCAAAACATGCTCCACGTTCAACTGCTCACCGATCAGCCGCAGATCCTGATTTTTTCCTTTGAAGGTGAACGAAGAAGTTCGCCCCGCCACGTTAAGCTTAGGTACATGGCTCAGAACGTTGATGATCTCTTCCGAAATACCATCACTAAAATATTCCTGTCCCGGATCATTGCTCATGTTCACAAATGGCAGTACGGCAATGGAGGCGGCCGCCAGGTTTCGGTCTGCTTGTTTTTGGGTATCGGCCTCTTTCCTGAACTCCGTGGGACTGATCTGAAACGCGGCGGTGAAGTACTTGCTGAAATTCTGCGGACTCTCGATTCCGACGAGGTAGGCGATTTCGGAAATGCGCAAATCGGTCTCCACCAGCAGACTTTTGGCTTTGTCCAGTTTTTTCTGCCGTATGTATAGCGTGATCGAAAGCTGCGTTTCCTGCTTCACCAGGCGGTGCAACTGCGCGCGACTCATACCCAGCCGCTGGCAGATGACATCGGGCGGCATGGCGAAGTTATCGAGGCTCTCATCCAGAAGCGCGTTCAGTTTATCAAGCATGCGGTTGCCGCCAAGTGCCATAGTACTCTGGATTTCTGTAAAATGATAGTCCGAAATATACTGGACCACCGCGCAATAAACAACTCTGTGGGAACGATGTCCGGTGAAAACTGTCCGAGTGAGAGGCTATATGGGTCGCTTTCTTTGCCAGGGGAATCACATGGGATGCAATTTATCTTCTCCATTCCTTTTTTGGTTTAGAATTGCCCTCATTCAATGCTCCGAAACCAAGATTTGTGTGTATGAGCGCAGATTTATCTAATTTAGGCACTTTCCAGGTATTTACACAGGAGGCTGGTACATGGAGGGCTATACGCAGAGCTGCGAATAGCTCGTCTGCCCCTCCTCAAAGAAGTGAAATGAATCAGCTTTTTATCAACAATCCATTTTTGTTTGAATACTGTGCAGTCGTACTAGTATTACTTCTCCTGTTCAGCCTCAGTTTTATTTTAAAGAATACGCGGGCCTTGCAAACCCTGTCAGGGATAGGCCTGCTGCTGACGCCGATCCTATATTTTTACTTGGTTCTCGACGCCCATACCGTCAATATACCCTATACGGACGATTGGAATCTGCTGGAAACGGTGCAGAAATTCCGGCAGGAATCTGATTTTATTGAAGGTGCCAAAATTTTGTTTGAGCAGGTCAACCAGCACCGCTTTGCCTTCGAGCGATTAGTCATGCTGGCTATGGTAGGCCTGACCGGAACGGTCAATATCAAAACACTCATCCTGCTGGGCAACCTGTTCTTGCTGGGAATTGCCTATATGTTCTTTTTGGCGTGTCGGCGTGAAAGTGTTTCGTGGTACTACTTTATGCCGGTACCCTACGTGCTGTTCAATCTGGTGTACTATGAGAACGCTTTCTGGGGTATAGCGGCTATCCAGAACACCCCGCTGATTTTCTTCGCATTTCTGTCGGCATACGGGCTGGGGCTCCGGACCACCGGGGGGCTGGTACTGGGAGTCGGCGCGGCGTTGGTGGCTACTTTTGTTAGTGGCACGGGCATGGTGACCTGGTTTATCGGGGCCATCATCCTGTTGCTACAGCAACGTTTCCGAACTTTGATTCCGTGGCTGGGGCTGGCTGTCGGGATCATTTTGTTCTACTTCCTGTTCGACTACCACTTCATCGAATCGGCGGGTGGCAAGGTGTGGCAACACCCCATTTTCAATGGTCTGCTGTTGTTTGGTTTTTGGGGAAATGCCCTGTACCTGGATATTCCGCATCCGCTCTATCCGGCTTTCTATCCCGATATGGTTGCCTGTGTGTTTCTGGGGATGTTTCTGGGGCTTGTATTTCTGGCCTGGGTGCTACGGTATTTCATTAGCCACAAAGTACAGTGGAGCTACTGGTTTTTGCTGGGAGCATTCCTGTTCGTATTGGGCACGGGGGGGATGTTTGTGCTCAGTCGACCCATGAACCAGTTTTTTATGTACGGAGGCAACGTGTTTTCCCGGCGCTACATGCTGTTTGGCGTCGTGCTGCTGGCGACGGCCTACGTTGGACTAGTGATACTTACCAAACGCGTCAGGTATGCACATCCGGCCGTGTTGGTGCTGGGCCTATTGGGATTTATTGCGCTCAATTTTCTGAGCTACCACACCTCCATCGTGCAATTGCGTAAACAGCATGATGAATTACTTCTTGATGCGTATTATTGGAAGCATTACTCCACTTTCCTGACGGCGGGTGTAGAATTTGGCGCTATCCCGTTCTGGAACCACCCCACGCGGATGAAGGAGCTGGTAAAACTGGTGGAAACCAACAGGATTAGCCAATTCTATGTCTCCGATTCGCTGCCAGTACCCGCCCGAACCCAAGCGCTAACGCTGGCTAAGGTGCCCCTATATGAGGGTACCTTGGGGGCCAGAGCCGACTTCCGCACGGGTGAAGACAACCTGCCCGCCGAGTACCTCACGATCTCCACCGAAGAACAAGCCAATCTAAGGCCTTGCTACTTTGTGCTGGTTTCCAATCAGTACGCCCTCCCATTACCCGCTTTGTCCGTTCCAAATTCCTGGTCTGATTTTCTAAAAAAGCGTACCTACTATGACTCACGATATCAGTACGGAATATTTCGTTCTAAGCTCACGAATGGCCAATTTCAGGTTTGGATCATGCAGCCTGAAAAATCAGAAAACGGTAAATGGGCTATGCACTATACGGGAAAGATATTGAATCTGCCGGCGGAGTAGAGTAACGCCGATACGCTGGTTAATTCTGGGAGAATTTGTCTATTTTTGGCAATAGCTACCTCTGAATAAGCCCTCTTTTTTATGCGTTATTCCGTTCTTTTCTTACTGAGTGGTCTGTTTGTAAGTACAATCAGCCTGGGCCAATCAGTTTTGGAAAAACTCAAAGCCCTGCCTGAAAATAAACCTACCCCAACAACCCAGGACTGGCTGCTGAACAGCACCGCTTATAAAGGCGGGATCTACCAGGCTTCCGGCGGGAAGGACATCGTATTAGCCAACGGCCTGATTCAGCGGCGTATTCGGATCACGCCCAATGCCGCCACGATCGATTTTCAGAATCTGACCACCGGCCAGCAATACATCCGCTCAGTGCGGCCAGAGGCGCGGCTGGTGCTGGATGGCAGAACCTACGCGGTAGGTGGGCTTTACGGTCAAACCGAACATGCCTACCTCCGGGAGGAATGGGTGGATGGTTTTAAAAAAGATGAGTCTGATTTTCAACTGGTTGATTTTTCTATTAGCCCGCTAATTCCTCAGTTCAACTGGCAACCTACCACCTGGACCATGAACCGTCAGAAGCCGACGGGAAAGGAACTCACCCTGCATTTTTCATCGTCGTTACCCGCTCTGCGAGGGGTGCAGGTAGACGTACATTACGCTATTTATGACGGGCTGCCCGCTCTGCGCAAATGGGTAACGTTGACCAACCGGGGTACCCTCGAAATTCGGGTGGACCAGATCGTGAACGAAATTCTGGCGATGCCCGAGGAAGAATCGGCCGTGGTGGGTTCGCCCGCGGAGATGAAAAAGCCGCAGAAGATTTATATCGAAAACAATTACGCCTTCAACAATGCCATGCGCTACGAGCTATCCGATCAGGCCACGCACTGGAAGGTCGATTCGAGCTATACCTCGCAGGTCAATTACAACTACCAAACGCCCTGCCTGATGGAGGTGTATCCCAAAGCGGGTATAGGCCTTAGTCTCGCGCCTGGCGATTCGCTGGAATCGGTGCGGAGTTACGAACTGCTGCTCGATAGCTACGACCGCGAGCGCAACGGCCTGGCCCGGCGACAGATGTACCGCACCGTAGCCCCCTGGACCACGCAGAATCCGATTTTTATGCACCTGGTCAGTACCGACCCGGCGCAGGTTCGGCGCGTGGTGGATCAGTGCGCCGAAACGGGTTACGAGATGGTGATTCTTAGTTTTGGCAGCGGGCTGAACATGGAAGATACCTCGGCAGCGAACATCGCTAAGTTTCGGACTCTAGTTGACTACGCCCACCAAAAAGGCATCAAGCTGGGCGGGTATTCGCTGTTTAGCAGTCGCCGCATCGACGACGCCACCGACGTGATTGATCCCGTGACGGGCCTGCCCAATAAGGGTGCACAGTTCGGCCACGCGCCCTGTCTGGCTAGCCGCTGGGGATTGGATTACCTACAAAAAATCAGAACCTTTATCACCAAAACCGGCTTCGACCTGCTGGAACACGACGGACCCTACCCCGGCGATCTATGCGCCTCGACCACCCATCCCGGGCATAAGGGCTTAGCGGATTCGCGCTGGGTGCAGATGGAATTGCAAAAGGAATTGTATCGCGACCTCAATGCGCGCGGCGTGTACATTAACGCGCCCGACTGGTATTTTCTGGATGGGAGTAATAAAATTGCCCTGGGGTACCGCGAGGTCAATTTCTCGCTTTCGCGCGAGCAACAGAAAATCCTGAACCGGCAGAATATTTTTGACGGTACCTGGGAAAAGACACCCGCCATGGGCTGGGGCTTCGTCCCGCTCACGATGTACCAGGGCGGCGGTCCCGAAGCGGTTCTTGAACCGTTAAGCGAACATCTCGCCGACTACAAACAATTGATGATGCAGTACTACGGAGCCGGTGTGCAGGCCTGCTACCGGGGACCGAGGCTGTACGATACCAAGGCTACCAAACAAACTGTGCAGGAGGTAATTACCTGGTACAAGAAATATCGCTCAATCCTCAATTCCGACCTCATTCACCTGCGCCGCCCCGATGGCCGCGACTGGGACGGCATCCTGCATGTCAATCCCGATTTACCGGAAAAAGGCCTAGTGATGCTCTACAATCCACTCAAAGAGGCGATTACCCGTACCGTCTGGCTGCCGCTCTACTACACCGGACTTACGGAAAAAGCTTCTATCCGATTCCAGGAGGGCAAGCCCCGTACCTACCCGCTCGATCGGAAATACGAGGTGGAGATAGAAGTCAACCTACCCGCCGAGGGCTACACCTGGCTGGTGGTGGAGTGAGTCATGTTATTTTGTGATTCCGAAGAAATAGCTACATTGAGGGAAAAAATGAACCAGGCATTGCTTATGAGAAATCGGCTTATTTTTACCCTGGGATGGCTCGCCCTAAGTCTGGCGTTTTCCCAACTCTCCGCGCAGGTCGTGTCGCCTGCCTCACCCACCGATACACTCTATATGGTACCCCTGGCGGGCGATACGCTGCCTGCCATCACGATGAAGTTTGAACCTCTTTTCCTTGTTCCAATCGTTGTGGTTCCTGCAGCGGCGTTATTTTTAGGTGGACATTCGTACCAGATTAATGGAGAAAAGGTGTTGAATCCGGCGCGATTGAGGCCGTATTTTATTGCTACCGGCGACGAAATTCTGTTAAAAGAATATAAGATACATACCGATAACCGAAAAATTTGGTATGCTACCACAGCGACTGGTATGGTACTCTGGTTT
>JBBRDE010000158.1:0-13001 GCA_038204185.1 Cytophagales bacterium | reverse complement strand
ACGCCTGGCTACCCTGAAACTATACGTATCGTCCATGACGCGCTACCTTAAAGAAAGTGCGGAAGCAGAACATCTGAAAAAAGAAATACTGGACATCATTCATATTTCACTAGTGGATATTCGCCGCCTGTTGCGCGAACTCAGCCCCCGTACGCTGGAGCAGTACGGCTACGCGGCGGCGGTGGAAGAACTCGTGGACCGAATCAACGCCACCGACCAGCTACACGTGACT
Organism: Cytophagales bacterium; assembly: GCA_038204185.1. Lineage (GTDB taxonomy): Bacteria > Bacteroidota > Bacteroidia > Cytophagales > Spirosomataceae > Salmonirosea. The sequence continues at coordinate 12,769 of JBBRDE010000158.1, read as the reverse complement.
TTTGAATGCCGTAAGCTTTCGGATCAACTTTCCAAAGCCCTGGAAACGGGGCTATACCGGATCACGCAGGAACTGCTCAACAATACGCTCAAGCACGCCAACGCCACCGAAATCACTATCTCGGTGATTCCTTCGGGCCAAACGATTTCATTCTTTTATTCCGACAACGGGCAGGGATTTTCTTATGCCGAAGCGGCTAAAGGGCTGGGGATCCAAAATATTGAATCCAGAGTTTCGGTACTGGGTGGAAAATTACAATGGTTTTCCAAGCCGGGGGCCGGACTGGAAGTGACCATCGAACTTCCTACCGAGGGGTAGGTACCTGTTTATTGGTTGCGGACTATTGGCTTTGAACGGGATGAAGCATACTACTGACTTTGATCCCCTGCGAGTTGATGGCGGTAAGTAGGAGCATACCCTTCGGTGTACGCAGCAGGCGGGAGGTACGGGCGTCGCCCTTTAGGTTCAGGCCGCTCTGGGCCGCTGAGGTAGCTTCAAAATTTCCGTTACCATCCCCAAGCAACAGCAAACCACGCGAGGCATCCTGCCGTCCCATGTGGACTTCGTTGGGAAAGAAATTGCCGCTTAGAACCACATCCATGCGCCCATCGTAATTAAAGTCAAAAGGTACAATCCCGAACACGGGCGATTGTTGCGCTATTTTGGGTAAAGGTTTCAAGGTAAATTTCCCTTGTCCGCCATTGAGCAGTACACTGCTTTGCAGGTTAAAAGCTTGTGCCCGGTAGGCGTCTCTCAATTCATCCTCTGAAAAAAGGTCGCCGAAGGTGGCTTTGGCGTACAGACCGTAATTCTGGTATTTTTTTCGAAACTGAATAATCTGTTGGTTCATGGCGTCGCGGGGAGCGGCCGGGTACAGTTTTTCGCCCAGATAGTACCCCATGATCGGATCGAAGGTACCATCGCCGTTAAAATCTTTGCCAACGAGACTGATCGGCCGGGTAAATGAAGCGCTGTAAAATGAATTGAGACCTTCATTTCCCAGAATGAAATCCGTATCGCCATCGCCGTCCAGGTCCGTCGCCGCCAGGCAGTTCCACCAACCCTCCGTTTGGGCAAATTGGTCTACGGCGTAAGGCGCAAAACCATTACCTTTTTGATTTATATACATTTTGATCGTCATCCATTCACCGACCAGAACCAAGTCAGGGTAGGGGTCACCGTTGAGATTAGCGCTCACTGCGTCGCACACCATGCCTGGCTCGTGCAAAGATTGGCCCGCCTGCTCGAACACATCGGTAAATCGGACATAGGTACCTTTGGTATCGTTGCGGAGCAGGTAACTGCGGGCGGGTAGGGGGTAGCGGCCCGGTACCTGCCGCCCGGCTACGAACAAATCCTGGTCCCCGTCCTGGTCGTAGTCGAAAGCCACGACCGACGATGTACTGACTGCGAATGTTGATAAAGCCGATGGGTCGGCTCGTTTGAATTTTCCTTTCCCATTGTTCAAAAACAAATTGGGCTGGTAGGTACCTTCGGCCGTCAAAGGGCGCTCGTTACCGCCATATACCACAAACAAATCCTGATCCCCATCCCCGTCAGCATCCAGAAAGACTGCGGCGGTGGTTTCGTGATCGGTGGAATCCGGGAAGGGTACCCCCCGAAAGTTTCCACCGTATTCTTGCACATACAGCCGGGAAGCGCTACCCCTGTACGAACCGCCCACAAAAAAATCGTCCAGGCCATCGCCGTTCACGTCACCTACCACAATCGGAAAGCCGCTGCGCGAGAGCATTTTGTGCAGCGTGGCGGTTTGCTTGAAATCCACAAAATCCGATTCCTGATGCTGGTAGTCGATGCCTGGGAGGGAAACGGCCGTAAAAATCGGCGTCTCCTGTGCGTTGGATTCCAAGTAAGGTTTGGCATTCTGGTAATTCAGTGGAACGGTTCGGTTGACCGATAAGCCGTATAATTTTTCAGCAGCCCCACCCGGCCATTGGACCAGCGCCGAATCGACCAGGGTACCCTTGCCCAAACCAAAATGAAGTACAGGTTCCACCGACGAAGCGTATCCTCGAATCACATAATTTTCTACTTTCTGTGCCTGCCCTTTCACCCAAATTGTGAGACTCACGCCCAGGCCATTTGGGTTTGTAGCCGGTCCCCGAGGCTTGAAATCAAGGTAATGATGATCCGGTTTTTCGTTAGCTTGGTTTTGGAAAAGCGAGGCTTCCGAATCGATGTTGTTCACGATCAAATCCAGGTCGCCGTCCTGGTCCAAATCGGCCCAGGCGGCGCCATTGGCGTAGCTGGATTCGTTCAGGCCCCAGGCGGCGGATACATTTTCAAACTGGTAATCGGCGACGTTGCGGTACGCGTAATTTTTAAGCTTTACTTCGGGTACCTTGCTCAGCATTTCGTCCCGTTTTTTCGTACGTGCTTTGTCCGAGCCAAAGAAACTGTACTCTTCGGCGTAGGTAATGAAGTCGCGGTCGGTGATGTTTTTGCGGTAGCCGTTGGTAATGAACACATCCTTGCGCCCATCGTTGTCGAAGTCCGCCAGAAGCGTGGCCCAGCTCCAATCAGTACGGGCGATGCCCGCGAGCAGCCCCATTTCGCTAAACTCCGGTACGCCCGTCGCGGGATCGGTGCCTACGTTGACCTGTAGATTGTTCCGCATGTACTGCATCTGGTACTGGTAGCGGGGCGAAACGCTCATTTCCTTGCGGTCGTAGTCCTGCCCGGCCAGCATTTGTTTCTGCCGAAAATTGTCTTCGGGTAGCATATCCATTTGCAGAATATCCGATCTGCCATCGTTGGTAAGGTCAGCGGCGTCCACGCCCATGCCATACAGGCTCGTGTGCGCGGTGGCGGGACCGATGACATTGCGAAAGGTACCGTCCTGATTGTTCAGGTACAGGATGTCGCTGCTGATGAAATCGCTGGAGCAGTAAATGTCAGGGTAACCGTCGTCGTTCAAGTCCGATACCACTACACCCAGCCCCAGGCCCTCGTAGCGGATGCCCGCCTGCTGCGAAACATCGTGGAAGGTAATCTGTCCGGCGGCATTTTCACCTTCATTTTCAAATAACCGATCGGTGGAAGGGTAGGTGCCATTGTTGATAGCGGGGCGCAGGTTATTGGGGTTCTGCACATCGGGAGCCGTATTGAGCAGAAAAGCGTCCAGGTCGCCGTCCAGATCATAGTCAAAGAAAACGGTTTGAGTGGTAAATCCTTCAAAGGCTAGCCCATAGCGTCCGGCTTCCTCTTTAAAGGTAGGTTCCTGGGTACGTTGATTGATGAATAGCAGATTGCGTGAAAGGTCGGAAACCGGTGTTTTAGCCACGCTGAGGTAGATATCGTCCCAGCCGTCCTGATTGATATCCACTACGGACACGCCCGTACACCAGCGGTCGGTGGTGACGCCCGCTACTTCGGTCTGGTCGCGGAATTTGAACGGTTTGCCGTTGCGATTTCCTTCATTGATATACAGTCGCGAACTCACCTGATTGGCTGTAAAGAACAGATCGGGCAGAGAATCGTGATTGAAGTCACCTACCCCCACGCCGCCGCCGTTGTAGAAATTGGTGAGGGTGAAGGCATTAAGCGTGTCGTTAGGAGAGATTTTATTGATAAAATGAATGTTGGAATCATCCGCGTCAATTTTTTTAAAGAGAGTAGCAGGATCGTTTTGACAGCCTACGAGGAGAGCTGAAAATAGTGCAAGCAGAAATTTTACGCGCGGTTTAAACATAGGTAGGCAGAAAACTAAAACCTACAAGGTCTCACAGACCTTATAGGTTTGAAATAGTGAAAACTCCCGCCGTCAAAAAAGGCAGCGGGAGTTTTTAACATTTATACCAAATCAATAGCCCGGATTCTGGTCTTTCTGCTCTAGTATGGGGTTATTGTCGATCTCGCTTTGGGGGACAGGCAGCAGCTCGTGCTTGCCTTTCTGGAAATAGGAAAGCGGATCGGTTGTGAACTTGCCGTTTTTCCGCCAGCGGAGAATATCGAAATTACGCACCTGCTCGGCGGCGAGCTCCACGTAGCGCTCATGCATGATGGCAGTCAAAACCTCCGCCTTGTTGCTTACCGGATAGTTCTTGGTCGGGAAAGCAGGCATGTCAACCGACTTGCGGGCCCGTACCTGGTTCATCAGGCTGATTGCCGCCGGCTGATTGCCCGCTTCGTTCTCACACTCGGCCAGCATCAGTAGCACGTCGGCGTAGCGCATGATACGCATATTGATACCGCTCTGGGCGTATCCTTCGGCCGACTTATACAGGACTGAATACTTGCGCCAGCTTACCTTTTGCTTGGCCCCGTTCACCGTCGATGAGTTGCCCTGGACGATTTCGTCGGTCATGGTGTTTTTGTCGTTGTTGAATTTGTCGCCTGCTTTCCAGTACGACATCGCGTAGCGGGGATCGTCTTTGGCATCGCCTTTGGCCTTAGTCTCGTAAGAGTTTAGGATTTTGTCCGATGGGATCACGTTCCGCCACCCAATGGCCGAGTACTCCTGCGTCCGTACCGTTTCTTCCTGTAGGGCAGAGCCATCGCTGTCACCGCCCCAGTTGTAGGCTCCGCCCGATGGCGCATACACGACCTCCAGGATGGACTCCTGATTGAACTCACCTTCCTCATTGGTCAGATCCAGGTAGTTGTCCACAATTTTATACAGACCTGACGATACAACTTTCTGTAATTCAGTTTTGGCACTGGCGTAATCGCCCATTTGTAGGTATATCCGTGCCATTAGCGTCTGCGCGGCAGCCTTGGTAGCGCGGCCCAATTCGGCGGTCGGATAGGTGGCGGGCAGCGCAGTTTCGGCAGCTTTCAGATCGGCAATGGCCTGGGCGTATACTTCTTTTTGCGTCGAGCGTCCCTTGGCACCATCTATGGATTTTACAAATTCGGTATAGAGAGGTACCCCGCCAAATTGGCTACCCAATTCGTAGTAGGCCCAGGCTCGCAGGAATTTGGCCTCGCCCACCAAACGGTTGCGCATAGCGTCAGGAATGGACTTCACGGCAGGACCCTTCTCAATGACTACATTGGCCCGGTGAATAGTACGGTACCAGCCCGTCCACTGAGCATTGACGAGGCTGTTGCCCGTATCGTGTACTCCGATCAGCAACTGGTTGCGGGGAGTTTCCAACTGCCCACCGCCAGAGGCCATTTCGTCGCCCCGGAGGTCGTTGGTGAAAAACCACTCCCGCGACACCAGACTGTTGGACTGGATCAGGGCGTAGATGGAGTTGACGCCCGCCGTGAGTTCGGCTTCGTTGTTGAAGTAGGTATCCAACGTCACGCCGTTGGGGTTGACTTTGTTCAGGGAATCCTCATTGCAGCTGATCGCAGCGGCAAGGGCCATAAAACTGGTAAATACTAGTATCTTTTTCATAGTTCAATTAGTGACGGGGTCGCCCGTGCGATGAGTGATTGAGTGATTGAGAGAATGCTGGACACCGAATTCGGTTTTTATTCTCTCAATCACTTAATTAAAATTCAAAATTAATTTAAAACCCAAGATTCACGCCTACCATTAATGTCCTCGCCTGCGGGTACTGGCCGTAGTCGATTCCGTTGGTGAGCAAGTTGCCGTACTTCGACGATACCTCGGGATCGTAGCCGGTGTATTTGGTAAACGTCAGCAAATTGCTGCTCGATACATAGATACGAACTTTGCTGACCACGCTATTGGTCAACTTCGTAAGAACAGCCGTCGGAATGGTGTAGCCGATGCTCAGGTTCTTGAGGCGCAGGTAGGAGCCATCTTCCAGGAAACGGTCGGAGGTACGGGAGTTCTGGTTAGGATCGCCACTCACCGCGCGGGGCACGTCGGTATCTTTGTTTTGGGGCGTCCAGGCGTCCAATACATCGGTGGTAGCGTTAAAGAGGCGCAGCATACCCTGGCCAATCACCTTCGTGCCATTGTACACCTTGTTGCCCTGCACTCCCTGGAAATAGAGCGTGAAGTCGAAATTCTTGTAGTTTCCGCCCCAGTTCAGTCCGTAGGAGAATTTGGGAATGTAGCTACCCAGGTAAGTGCGATCGTTGGGATCGATTTTACCATCTCCGTTCAGGTCCCGGAAACGAATGTCGCCTGCCGTGGTTTTCACGTTTTGATAGTAGCCTCCCGGTCCGGCCAGCGCGTTGGCTGCCTTTACTTCTTCGTCACTCTGGAAGATACCATCCACTACCCAGCCGTAGAACGATTGAATAGGGTGCCCCGCTTCGGTGCGCGTGATGTCAAAGCCCCCAAAATCGCCATTTTGACCCGAGTAAATCGTGGCCGAAGGCGTAGCCAGGCTCAGTACCTTGTTGCGCGTTACATCGAACGTTCCCGTCAGGTTCCAGTTGAAGTCACGGCCACTGTGCGCATAGCCTGCGGTCAGTTCAAAGCCCTGGTTCTTCATGCTACCAACGTTCGCCAGAGGACTCTGTGAGTAGCCGATCGAAGTCGATAGGGGTACACTAAGGAGCAGTCCGTCGGTTTGGCGCACGTAATACTCGGAAGATAGATTGATCTTGTTATTGAACAGGGAAAGGTCTAGACCTACGTTGGTCATGGTAGTGACCTCCCAGCTCAGATCGCTGTTACCTAGTTTATTGAAATAAGAGCCCAACTGCCTGTTGTTGCCAAACGGATAGATGGTGTTATTGGCCAGCACGAGCGGCTGCCATTCGTAATCGCCAATGGAGTTGTAGCCCGTTTGGCCAATACTGCCCCGCAGCTTCAATTCAGAAACCGCGCTGACCGACTTCATGAAATTCTCCTCACTGATCCGCCAGCCTGCCGATACAGCGGGGAAGGTACCCCACTTACGGCCGGGTGCAAACTTAGAAGAGCCGTCGCGACGAACGGAAGCACCCAGCAGGTACTTGCCAGCAAACTCATAATTCAGACGACCTACGTACGAGATCAGCTTATTTTCGGAGCGTGAAGAAGAACCGTTGGGGTTAGATACACCCTGAATCACCTGGATATTGTTGTCGGGCCGCTGACCCGAAGCGCTGATGCCGAAGTACCTTGAGTTCTGCTGTTCGGCCACACCCAAGACATTGACATAATGCTTGCCAAACGTTTTTTCAAAAGTGAGGGCATTGGTAAATACCGTCGAGAAGTTCTGATTACGGTTTTCTTCCACCGTGGCAATGGTCAGGCTGCGGTTGCCATCGTTGTAAATGGGAGAGAAGCCATTGAAGCGAGAAGTGGCAAAGTCGGTTCCGGCTGTAAACTTGTACCTCAGCCAGTCTGTAAAGCGTACTTCGGCAAAGATGGTTCCGATCAATTTGAAAGCATTAGTGACCCGGTTCCGCTGTATTTGCTCGGCTACCCGCAGGGGATTTTCAGGGTCTGTAGCATCCAAACCCTGGGCGGTGGTACTGAAGCCCCCGATTTTGGTTGGGTCGCGATCGGGCCAGTAGGGAATCATCCGCATGATGTTCATCACCAGGCTGCGCCCGCCGCCATCCTGCTCGGCTGTCCGGCTATCGGTTGCAGCCATGAGGGTCTGTCCGATGGTCAGGAATTTCTTCACCTTATGGTCAGAGTTGATGCGAAAGCTGTACCGATTGTAATTGGTGTAGGGCAGGATGCCCTTCTGGTCGAAGTACCCCACCGAGGTATAAAATCTCGACGTAGCGCTCCCGCCCGACACTGACAACTGGTTGTCGGTAATGGGAGCGTTGCGAAACATGGTTTTCTGCCAGTCAGTGTCCGTTTGGGCAAAGGTTGTAGGGGCACCATCGTACACGGGTGTATTCAAGGCGCCAAAGCGACCCGGAACGGGCTGTCCAGAGGCCGTCAGTAGGGCGGTGCCGTACTGAATGTACTGATCGCGATTCAGCAAATCCAGCGTCCGCCAGGCCGATTGGGTACCTACGTACGAGTCCACGTTGATACTCAGTTTGCCGGGGGTACCTTTCTTGGTCGTGATGAGGATGACGCCATTGGCCGCGCGTGAACCATAAATGGCGGCCGCGCTGGCGTCTTTCAATACTTCCAGCGACTCGATATCCTTGGGGTCGATGTTGTTGAGGCCACCCGCGGGTACCCCGTCGATCACGTACAAGGGGTTGGGGTTCAGGCTGATCGAACCTACCCCCCGGATACGTACGACGGGTTCGGTGCCGGGGCCGCTGTTGTTGGTAACGGATACTCCCGGTACCCGCCCCTGTAAGGCCTGCGTCACGCTCACCACGGGCAGAGCTTTCAGATCTTTGGGCGTAACGGAAGACACCGCTCCCGTCAGGGACGACTTCTTCTGCGTACCGTAGCCTACCACCACCAATTCGCCTAACGCCTCTTCGGTTGCTTCCAGCTTCAGGCTGATACTGGACTGATTGTTGATGGCTAGTTCAATGGTTTTGTAGCCAATATAGCTAAAAACCAGGGCATTGGAACTATTGGGTACGTTGAGCGAGTACTCGCCCTGAGCGTTGGTAGTGGTACCGAGTTTGGTGCCTTTGGCCACTACGCTTACACCCGGCAAGGGGGCGTCTGAGTCGTCGGTGATGGTACCGCTAACATTTCGGTCCTGGCTATACGTAACCAGGCTGGTCAGCATGAGCAGCATGAGCAGCGCGTGCCGGAGGAGGGTAGGTGTTTTCATCATAGGGATTGGTTTACATTGGGATTAAATTGAAAAATAGGAATAGTTTACTGCAATTTAAGAAGAATTATTAATTGAAAGTATAGTTTGTAAAACCCGTACTTGTCTTTATCACAATTAAAATTTTTTAAAATATAAATTATTGATTAAGAGCCAGTTTAACTTTAATTATGGCTCTAAAATAACATAAGTTCAGCCGGGCAATTCGAGGTTTTTTAGATGCAAATCTTGTATACACAGGGATCAACTATATCTTGCAAAACAAAATCCAAACACACCCTGTCATGGAAACCGCTCATTACCAAAAGTTGTACGCTCTGCTTAAAAGCCAGATCCAGGTGGGTCGTTTTAAAGAGGGCGACCTGCTGCCTTCGGAAAATGACCTGAGTGCCAGCCATAAAATCGCCCGCATGACGGTGCGCCGGGCCTTAATGGAACTCGCCAACGAAGGCTACATCAGGAAAGTGAAAGGCAAGGGGAGTATCGTCAGCGCTACCCGCAAGTCGTTGGGCCTACTTTCTTTTAAAGGTTTCTCGGAAGTAGTTGGTACCGAATACCAGGCTAAAACCATGATGTTGCGCCTACCCGAGGCGGTAACTTGGCCCGAGCGGTTCTTTTATAAACTGACAAATGAAGAAGAAGTGGCGGGCTGTGTCACGTTCGAACGGGTACGTTTTGTTGATCAGGATCCCGTCATGATGGAATATAGCTACCTGCCTAATGTAAATATTCGAGGGTTCTGTCAGCAAGACCTGCTGGATGGTTCACTCTTTAAGACGTTAAGTGTGCGCTACCAAATTGACATTGTCAGTTTTGAACAAGATATTAGAGCCATTGGCGCTGATGAGCGCATTGCACAACATTTTAACATAAAACCCCTGACGCCGCTGGTTCAGATTTACCGCCGCTACCATACGAGTATCCCAGATTATTTTGTGTACAGCCTTATCTACTGTAACACGGAGAAATACACGATCAGTAATTATCAGTGAAATTAGATCAATGGTTAACGGCAAAGGGTAAAACGGTTCATTCCTCTGCTGCTCCGCCAAACTCTTTTAACCATTGACCGTCATCCTTTAACCTTTTTCAAAAACCATGAATATCGTACATGAACTTGCCAAAATGATTGATCACTCGTTGTTGCACCCTACCATGACGGATGCCGATCTCCGGAAAGGCTGTGACATTGCCCGGCAGTATAACGTGGCTTCAGTATGCATTAAGCCCTATGCTGTGAATCAGGCTGTGGAATGGCTACGCGATTCTGATGTATTAGTAGGTACCGTCATTGGTTTTCCCCACGGCAATAGTTCTATAAGCATCAAGGTAGCCGAAACCATCCAGGCTTGCCGCGACGGCGCAACTGAAATCGACATGGTTGTCAATGTTGGGAAGGTGTTACAGAAAGACTGGAACTATGTGCGTGACGAGATAAAAGCCGTAACCGAAGCTACGCACGCCGGCGGGGCTATTGTAAAGGTGATTTTTGAAAATGACTACCTACCGGATGACTCTCACAAAATTCGCCTTTGCGAAATATGTAGCGAGTTGGGCGTCGATTTTGTCAAAACCTCTACGGGCTACGGTTTTGTCAAGGGCGAGGATGACCGCTACGGGTACCTCGGCGCCACTGAACACGACCTTAAATTGATGTGCCACCACAGCGCGCCAGGTGTACAGGTAAAAGCTGCTGGTGGAGTACGTACCTTGGACGATTTGTTAAAAGTACGCGAGTGGGGCGTATCACGGGTAGGGGCCACAGCTACCGTAGCCATGATCGAGGAGGCGAAAAGGCGCTACACGAATGATTTTACCGAAGGTACATCGTCCATAAACGACACGCCGGGTTACTGATAAATTCACGCTGACAGCGTTTTTATTACCCAACCCGTTCCACGGTTTTAAACCGTGGAACGGGTACCTTAAGAATGCTTTGGAAACTGATCGAAATCCGGTTTTCTTTTTTCCAGGAACGCGTCACGTCCTTCCCGCGCTTCGTCGGTCATGTAGCCCAGGCGGGTCGCTTCGCCCGCGAAAATCTGCTGGCCTACCATGCCGTCGTCCACCAGATTGAAGGCGAATTTTAGCATTCGGATCGCCATCGGGCTTTTCTCCAGAATCTCCTGCGCCCACTGGTAGGCGGTAGCTTCCAGCTCGTCATGGGGTACCACGGCGTTGACCATACCCATGTCGAACGCTTCCTGCGCCGAGTAGCTTCTCCCCAGAAAGAAAATCTCCCGTGCGCGCTTCTGCCCGATTTGGCGGGCCAGGTAAGCTGAGCCGTAGCCCGCGTCATAACTGGCCACGTTGGCATCGGTTTGCTTGAAAATAGCGTGTTCCATACTGGCCAGCGTCAGGTCGCAGACCACGTGCAGGCTGTGCCCGCCGCCCACCGCCCAGCCCGGTACCACCGCGATGACGGGCTTGGTCATGAAACGGATTTGCCGCTGCACTTCCAGAATATTCAGGCGATCGAGGCCATCGTTGCCCTTGTAGCCGGCTTTGTCGCGGAAGCGCTGATCGCCGCCCGAGCAAAACGAATATACCCCGTCCTTAGCCGGGCCTTCGCCCGAAAGCAACACCACGCCGATAGTACCGTCGTTGCGGGCGTTATCGAAGGCGTCCAGCAGCTCAAACACCGTCCCGGGCCGGAAGGCGTTGCGCACATCGGGGCGGTTGAAGGCGATGCGGGCTACGCCGTTCAGCTTTTTATAAGTAATATCTTCGTATTCTTTGGCGGTCTGCCAGGCTAGGTCTTGCATTTTATTAATTGAAAGTGCTATTGGGAGACAGGATGATCATCCCAAATAACCGAAAAATCTCAGGATTTTAACAAAAACAAGCGTCGTGATTCTTTGTTTGTGGTTAAAACAAAGAATCACGACGCCTGGCGATGCTTCAAAAGTAAAATATAACAGTTAAAAAGCACTGTCAACTATCCACTAAATCAATAACTCTCGTTCTGCTTAAGGTACCCCGGTAGGTTGGAGGCACCGTCAATGGCCGTTTGGGGAATCGGGAAAATACGCTTCTTCGGATCTTTGTTGGTTTTTTCAGTCCAGGTGTCTTCGTACTTGCCAAAGCGAATCATATCGCTGCGGCGGAGCATTTCCCAATAAAACTCAAAACCCCGCTCGCGGTAGAGCAGGTCCAGATTCATGGTCGTCAGGGCTGGGGGAGGGGTACCTCGGGCCGTGCGGGCGGCGCGGACGGTGTTCACGTCGGCCAGCGCTGCAGCGGCATCACCACCTTTGCGCAGTTTGGCTTCGGCCCGCATGAGGTAGGCATCCGCCAAGCGCACGATAATGAGGTCGGCCTCACCGAAGTTACGTCCGCTCGTCGACTTCTTGCTGAATTCATATTTCTCCACGCGATAGCCCGAACTATAATTGCTGCCTTCTATGGTAAAGTCTATTTTTTCGGTAAAATTTACGGCCAGAGTGGGCTTATTCCGGGAAGCGGAAAAAAGCTTCCCTACCTTCATCTTTCCGTCGGGACATTTTAAGAAAGCCCCATTGACGCGCAACAGGCCGTATTGTTGCCCACGCAGGATGCCGCGATCCACATTGAAATCTGCGGCCGCTACACAGGAATCACCCGGATTGGTGTAAATGGAAATATTCTGCTTGTAGAAACGGGGATCAACCCTGGGGTCTTGAGAACCGTAGGCTTTGGCCCAGGTCTGGTAAAAATCAGACGTAATACCAGCCCCGTCGGTGCCGTTGGCGGCGGGGTAGGCGGGCAGCGGAAACTGGTCGCCCGAGAGTGAGAAGTAGGCCATGCGATTATGACCGTTCAGGTCGGCGCGCTGATCCACGGCAAAAATAAGTTCTTTGTTGGTGTGGTTGTCGGAATCGAAAATGGAGAAGTACTCTTTGGCCAAAGCGTACTGTCCCGATGAGATGATCTTGTCAGAGTATTCCGTCACTTTGTCCATATCTTCGGGCTTAAAGGTGGGGGTACCATAGGGATCGCGGTATACGGCGGCATTAAGGTATAGCCTCGCCAGTAGTCCCCAAACCGCCCCTTTGGAAATGCGCCCCGGACCGACATTGGCCTGTACATCCGGCTCGACGGCCAGCAGTTCGCTCTTGATAAATTCGACCGCTTCCGACCCGCGCAGGATTTTGGAATTTGCACCCAGATCGTCTTTCACAAACACCAGCCCCCACATATCCAGCGTCAGC
>JBBRDE010000157.1:0-13007 GCA_038204185.1 Cytophagales bacterium | reverse complement strand
CCCGTAGTTCCAGATTGCCTAGCACGTAGTTGGTACCCGATAACCGATTAAGATTGAACCCTCGTAGATTGGTAGCGAATTCGGCAAAGAAAACGTCCCGGTTGTCAATCCCTTCGCCAAAATAAAGGGGGTTGTCATTGTTATTGGGGCGGTTATCTTTTTTGTTTAGTACCCAATTCTCCATTCCTCCCATGATATTTTGTTTGGGCGCATTACCACCAGACCTACTATACGCAACACGTAGCGCAAGGATTAGATCACGGTGAATTTTCTGGTAACGTCTTAAATCCACACTCAAACGGTTGAAATTCTGATAAACCTGTCCAATGCCAAGCTGATTCTCGTACCGTACCTTAAAGCGGGTACCTTCTACCATGTTCATGCCGTTCACCGAAGTGTTGTCAAACACGAATTCGGACTTTACCCCACCATACTGGGTGGAACGGTCGGGTTCGGTAAGGGCGCCCGGCCCCAGGGTAATCAATCTTGTAACTGTAAATGTAGGACTCACAACAAACCGGGCATAAGTTGAAAAGGGATACGAAGCAAAAATCTGAAATTGGTTAAACCGATACTTCTGAATATTGCCATAGTCCACATAAAGTGTCTTTCGATCCATCCGGGCTCCGAAATCAAACCGATATGTATTGTTCGTGTATTCTGCAAAAAGATCACTGTTTCGGAAGGTTGTCGATACGAACAAACCCGCCTTTATCACATGATTTTCAAGAAGATCATTCATGGAGATCGACTGAGCATAACCAAATCCCCGTAAAGGATCAATTCTCCAATCAGAAGCGGCATCATTCGCGATGAATAACCCCCGATAGTCATAAGGGCCCTTAATCGCTATATTTTCACGCTTACGGGATTTAGGTATAATGGTAGGAACCGTAGCCAGATTTCCCTTCTTCTGTCTGAATTCAAACGTTTTCAGTACGTCTTCATCGAACTGGTAGTTGTTGGTATTTACTTCTCCTTCCCGAAAGGTAATAGCGGCAGAACTGTCCGTCTGATTAATTGCATCCTGATGAGCCGTCGGAGCCTTAGTCTTAGCGTCCGCTTGGAGCTGAATAGTCGTAGCAGTCGTCGTTTTCCCGGTTCTGTTTAAAACGGGACTATCCAGCGATGCATTCTTATTCAAGCGGTCAATGTAAGCCATCTGGTATCCCCCGTCTTTGAGCCTGCTATACGCAATGCCGCCAGTCTCCTGCAAAGAAATATCGGCATTACGAATTGAAGACAGGTGGTTGGTAAGTTGAGCCACCTCCCTATTCTGCCGGTTGAATTTGAATAGATTACGAATTCCCTTATAATCTGATAAAAAATAAACGTTTTCCTCATCCGCCTGCACAGCAGCCAAAGAATTTCCAAATGAATCGATTAGACGAGTCACGGTCTCGGCCGATGGGGAGCCATCATGCTCGAAGATGGCTACGGAAGTTGTCAAGTTCTTGTAATTTCCCAGATCCGTACCTAAAGAATCAGTCGGCCGATTAGATGTAAACACTACCCTACGGGTAGATCCAGCTACAAACTGCGGAGAAACATCATCGAATAAATCATTGGTGAGCGCGACTACGGAAGCGCGGGCTACACTTACCAGATACAAATCGTTCTTCCCCCCCTTATCTGCACTGACAACCAGCATGGTACCGTCATCAGAGATATCCATGGCCACAATCTGCTCAAGACCCCGAATATTTCTTTTAATTTTTATCACCGGACGCTTCGTGTCCAGCTTATCATAAATAAACAAATTTTGACGGTTATTTTCTTCCACTACCACCGCAAGCGTGTTGTATTTGGTCCACGAAAGCAGGGGAAGCATGCTGCTTTGCTGAGCAATCCCCAGCTGAACACTTCCCTGTCGAACAACAAGATTACGTCCGGTTTCCCGGTTAAAAACCGTCACTTTGTAGCGATTTTTACGTAGTTCGCTCACCGCAATCCATTTTTTGTCCGGCGAAATTTTTATGGACGGATTGTCAGTTATTGCATTATGATCCTGAATTTGGTAGCTCCATGTCGGTGTGGGTTCGGCATAACCTTGTTTGGCCTCATTGGCAAGAGTGCCGTAGAAATCCCGCCAGTCACGCAGGAACCGGACATATGAGGGTATCCCCAAGGTACTCGTGATACTGGTTTGCTCTGTACGTATGATACGAGTTAGGTTAAGAATGTTGGATATGTTATCCTTTCCATATCGTTCGGCAATATAGTTCCAGATCGACTGCCCAACCACGGTGGCATCCCGCCCGGAAAGTAGGGCAGGCTTTTTGATGGGCCTATTTAGTGACACATCCCGCATGTAATCACTTAATTCGGGGGTCCAGCCTTCGGCAATATAGGCCGCGATACCCGACATAAACCAGTCAGGTAAAGTTAATAGTAGTGAACTTTGCAGGGCGTCTTTCAAATTCCCACCGTATAGCATATCGTACACGAAGAGGCGGGATATTTCCATCACAAGACTCTTACGGAAACTAATCTGATCGCCCGTGAAGGCAATTTCTACCCGCGATTGGGCCAGGTCCAGTTCCTGATCGTCCAAATCGCCGAAGGTGGCGAGCCCCATGTTACTCTGAATGAGTTCCCCCGGCGAATTATACAGAAATATCTTGATGCGGTTGTAAGGGGTATATCCCAAAAGTTCCGTAATGCGATCAAATTCGCTTTCGGCGAATTGAGCGGTAAGGCGGGCCATATTGGTTCCGCCCTGATAGTGGTATACCTCAAAGTTAGAAGACCGGAAAATTTTCCAGTCGAATGTCCGATACTGAATACGGTTTTTACCAAACTGCTCCTGAGAAGGATAGCGCTGGGCCTGAGCCGGAAAAATAGTCCAAAGCAGCGCGAATAAAACCCCACAGGCTACATATCTGGAATGGAAAGTTATTTTCATGGGTCTGTTTAAACTGTCTTTAGCGGTAATATAACGAAAAATGGCGGCCAATATTCACTTCGAAATTCAATTCTTTATCATTCTCAAGGTATTGTACAAATTCTCCGGCAAAGTAGGGAGCAAGCGTCACTCCTTTGGTACCCAGTCCATTGAACACCCCAATGGCCGGGTGCTGGGGATGCAGGCCGATCAACGGGCGACGATCTTTACTGGATGGGCGCAGGCCGGCACGCTGTCCTACTATGGTATATTCGCTTGTAACGAGCGGGCGTAATTTATTCTCCAGGTATTCGCGCCCATCGTCTGTAACCTCCCAATCCAAATCGTGCCAGGAGTAGGTGGCCCCTACTCTATACGTACGGGGATCCTGTGAAGGCAGGATAAAAATTCCCTGATTGACGATTTCTTCTGATAAGTATCGGTCGAAAACCACTTCTAGAATTTGCCCTTTCACAGGATTGAACGGGAGCCAGTCGAATAATGAATTCTCACGGGCAGCAGTACCTTGGCAAAATATAATTTTATCAGCTTCTAAGTTTCCCCATGTCACACTAGTGTCATTGATGGTTAGCTTTTTAGAAAAAAAATTGTCTTCCAAATATTGATTATTTTCTATAAACCTTTCACGGCTTTTTTTAATAACACTCGTCAAATCTATCCAGCCTGCTCCCTTTACCCGCAACCCACCGAATGGTGCGTTAAGCCCTACCCTATCCGGTTGGCTTTCAGTCTCATCTACTATATACTCCGAGATTTCTATTTCGGATGCGTAGGCTAGAAAGCTTGTCCGCTCTTCCAGGGAACGGTACGGACGGTAGATTGGAATTTGATAAACAAATCGGCTCTGTAGGGTACGTTCAAGTTGGGAATAAAAGTGTGCTGCGTACGGGAAAATCGTATCAGCCATCCAGGTTTTCACCAGTTTTCGGCCAGTAAGGGGATTATATATACCTGCCGCTACCTGGGAAGCAGACGGAAGGGTGGAATCGTTCACAACCAGAATACGCTTGCCGGCTTCGAGCAAATGCCATGCCAGAACCGTTCCGGCTATACCCTGGCCCACCAGGATGTAGTCGTATTTACGGGTGCTCATTCCTGAGGGATAATTTGGGCACGGCGCACGGCCTGGCCTATTCGTTCGTCGGCAAGGTGTACCACCAGCTCCACCTGTTCATCGACAGTCATAAACGTATTATCAATCAGCAGGGCGTCGTCCGCCCGGCGTAGCGGACTCTCATCCCGGTGCGTGTCGATATGATCCCGTTTTTCCAGATTAGCTATAATTTCGGATAGGCCTACCATTTCGCCCTTGGCCAGGAGCTCGGCCTGCCGTCGCTGGGCCCGCATCAGAGGATCGGCGGTCATGAATATTTTTAACTCGGCATTCGGAAAAACTACCGTACCAATATCCCGCCCATCCATGACAATGCTCTTACCCTTGCCCATACGCTGCTGCTGCGCTACCATTGCGTGGCGTACTTCGGCCACCGCACTTACCTCACTCACTCGGTCCGACACATACATTTTCCGAATTTCGTGTTCGACATTCATTCCATTGAGAAAGGTGTCATTGCTTTTGGTGACAGGATGAAGCCGAAAAGCAATATGGATATCATCCAATGCCCTCTCGATGGACTTGGGATTGGTAAGCGCGATATGGTGTTGGATAAAGTACAGGGTTACAGCCCGGTACATGGCCCCGGTGTCAATGTAGGCATAGTGGAGTTGTTTGGCGACCAGCTTGGCCGTTGTACTCTTGCCACAACTCGAATAGCCGTCGAGGGCGATAATAATTGAAGACATAAATTCGTGGCGTCCGGTAAATCTGCAAAATAAGCGAAACTCACCGAGGTACGTAACCCTACGGGCGAAACTTTACGAAATATTGCTCAACCCAGAATTGTCCATTTTTGTAAATAGCCGCTTGATGGGTAGCCTCATGCACAAAACCTACCTTGACAAGTACCTGCATTAACGGATGATTAAAGCTGAATACACCCGCCTAGAGACGGTTCAGGTTGGTGTGGAAAAATAGCCAATCGACCCACTCTCGTAGTGCTTCCGTGGCATAGCCTCGTCCCCAATGGGCTTCCCCCAGCCAATACCCTACTTCGGCGTTGAATCGGTAAACATCAGAATCGCGGATGGCGCCAATTGCACCTATTAACCTATCATCCAACACAATAGCTCTCTGAATTGACACATCCACACAGCATCCAACTGACAGTTGTGTATCCGATAGCAAGCATTCTGTTGGGTGTAAGGAGCAGGGAAGGCATGGCGTAAAGTAATCCCAACCCGGCGATTATTGGCATGGAGTACCAAATCATCCTCATCATCCGGCCGAAAAGGTCTAATCTGAATTACCATGAGGTACCCTTTATAGCTTAAATGCTTGGCGGGCCAGCAGTTGCCAGCCGGCCTTGGTTTTGTTCCATACCTGTAGAACTCCCAGGTTGGGTTTACTGATCGTCCCATCTGCCAGGGTGACATTTCCGGTCATTTTGTGGCGCACCAGGGCATTGTTTCCCACAATAGTCACATTCATGTCATCCAGATTCAGTTCGTTATAGACTTCTTTTTTCGAGCTGATGTTCTTGATGAACGACGCTTTACTATCCATTTGGCCACTGGAATGACCATAGGTGAGTTCATTGGCGAAAAGCTTATCCAGCATTTTGACGTCCTGACCCAGTACGGCCTTGCGCCAGGTTTCCACACGGTCGAGCACGTCCTGTTTGTCCTTGGACTGAGCCTGAGCCACCGACAAAGTCAGGCCCATTACCAATAAGAGCAATATCTGTTTTTTCATTGCATTATACATTTTGGGGGATAGAATATTTATGGGTTGGGAGGCTTTTCCCTACTTCAATGGAAACATAGGTTAAAAATAGTACTATACACAGGGAATACATAGTTTACTAACCAATTAAATAATAGTATTTTTTAAACAATCTACATTAATGATAATATAATCATTGTATTATTTCAAGTACTTTGATTTTAATAAAAGTAAGTTATTGTCAAAACAATCTATTGCTATTTTTCTGTATTACAATATTTTATATATTTGAATTACAAAGTTTTTCGAATCGAAAAATCGGATTTTGAAATTAGTTTATTTAACTTTTTTTAGAAACATTAAATTAGTAACTCCTTATGAAAACAAACCACTTCTTTTTATCAGTAGCCCTTTGTGGCTTTCTTCTGACCAGCTCCGCCGTGAACTTAGTAGCGCAGGTCATCGATGCACCTGAAAAAACAACAAAGCAGGTCCCAACGGCCAAATTAGTTGTCCTTCAGACCAAACCCATGCAATTCAGAGTATTATTCAATACACCTCAAAACCCTAAAATTGCCGTACGGATTCTGGATTCGGAAAATACCGTTCTCTACCAGGAAACCAAGGTTATCCAAACGTCTTACCTGAGGTACTTCGATCTTTCCCCACTGCACGATGGCACCTACACCTTCGAAATTGTGGACGGAAATGAGAAGTACAATCAATCGTTCGACATCGTAACGCAGACCCGTCGGATTGTATCAGCCTTCAACTGATCATCGACGGTTTGCTTCTCAGATTCTGACCTCCACAAAACTTTGTATGCCTCCGCTGCAGGAATCTGCAGCGGATGTTTTTTTGCTGGTTTCACCAGAATTCAAACGTAGCCAGGATGGGATAATGGTCCGAAGCATCGGGATAATCCTGAATCACTTTATAAGATTTGACGCGCACTCGGGTATTTTTCAGTGCCATCAGATAATCGAGCCGATCGCCGGAAACACCTTCCGTCCAGGTAGGTAGATAAGAACCTTTAGCAGCATCGATCCATTGTGACCGGTACGAGAAATAGGGCTGCTCATTGGGGCGGGCGCCCATATCGAGGGCCAGTAGTACGGGCTGAATACTATTAGCGAGCAGATGGTTGACGTAGGCCGATTGCAGGGCACGATCAAAAACCGATGCATACTCAAGCCGGGCACTACATATTCGAAAGTTGAGTCCCTGAACCGGACTAATCAGGCCACACAGCAACGTGCGGGGATCGGCTCCCGGTGAGCTGGGTAGGAGTAGCTTTTGCGATTTTTCAAAAGGCCACTTTGACAGGATACCCACACCGTGGCTCCCGTTTGAGAGGCTATCTGAAGCTCCATATAGGTAATACATACCCGTTTGAGTAGCTAACCGCCTGATTTGGTGATTTATAATCCCGTTATCATTCAAGCTATCGACTGCTTGTAAAGCCACCAGGTGAGGTTTTTGTTCCTGAATAACTTTAAGCACATACCTCAAATTAGACTCACCCCATTTATCTTCCCCGTGGCGAATGTTGTAGCTCAGCACCCGCACTTCTACGGCCTTCTGAGGCCGCGAACCCATCAGCCACAGCATTCCGACCATCGAGAACAGGCAGAAAACTTTTTTTTTCAAAACAATGGCTGGTTTATTTAGCACACTCGGATACTGGTAAGGGCATTTTTACAACAAAAAATAATTAAATGTCAGTCTCCTCCTAACCTATCCGCAACATACGTGCCAATGTACGTATTCCTTTTCATTATGCCATTTGTGACACAAACAAGCGCCGATCCCTGACCTAGGTTTTTGCTGAATCGGCTGGAGTGTTTACATTTGAGCCACAAAAATCGGGTCGGCATCGGGCCGGGCCATCCAATAGTACCTTTCCCTAGTATTTAAATCACCGAATGCTGGTTTTCTAACCATCAATACTGTTTATGTTATTTAATAGTTTCGAGTTTGTAGCGTTAGTGATGGCTACTTTTGGGATTTACTACCTACCCATTACCCGGAAGATTCAGGTACCCATACTGATTGCAGCCAGCTTACTTTTTTATGGTTACACCAATCCGAAACTCCTGATTCTGTTCATTGTATCGGTGTTTATCAACGTTACGACGAGCTACCTGGTGGTGCACGGCCTACCCGAGCGGCGACGGATATATGCTACCGTGGGCGTGGTGATGAACCTGCTAATCCTGGCATTTTTTAAATACAGTCCATTATTTGGGCGTACTTTTTTCCCGCCCGGTCACAGCGTGGGTGAATTTCTGGCCTATGTACCCCTCCCCATCGGGATTTCATTCTTTACGTTTGAAGGAATCAGCCTGGTAGTGGATGCCTACCGGGGACGCGATATTCCCGAGTACCGTAGTCTTGTGGCTAAATCCATTACCAGACATGCCATCAACACTACGTTTTTCGTTGCTTTTTTCCCACACCTGGTGGCGGGGCCTATCCTGAAAGCGCACGATTTTATCCCCCAAATCAAGGAAAAATTCTTTCGCGAACTCGACTGGCACTACTGTTATAAGGCATTGGTGACGGGCTATTTTCTGAAAATGGTAATTGCCGACCAGCTCAACCACCACACATTCTGGATACAATACCCCTACTTTGAAACGCATTCCACCTTCGTGCTGCTGACGCTGCTGTTCGGCTATTCCATCCAGATCTTTGCCGATTTTGCGGGGTATTCGCTCATCGCCATCGGGATAGCAGGCTTATTCGGGTACCGTCTTATGGATAACTTCAACTTTCCCTATATCTCCACTTCTTTCTCCGAATTCTGGCGGCGGTGGCATATTTCGCTTTCTACCTTTTTGCGGGAGTACCTTTATATTCCGCTTGGGGGAAACAGAAAAGGACATGCCCGCACCTACTTTAATCTGATGATTACCATGGTACTGGGTGGATTGTGGCATGGAGCGGCGTGGAGCTACGCGGTGTGGGGTACCTTTCACGGCGTAGCTCTGGCGGTGGAGCGTTTTTGGCGCGACCGTCACCCGGCTCCCGAAAACCCCTCAACTCTGCGTCAGATAATATCGGGTTTGCTGGTTTTTTCTTTTGTAACGCTGGCCTGGTTGCTGTTCAAATTGACCGACTTCTCTCACGTAATTAAATTCATGCAGGCTCTCGTTAATAACACGGGTTTCAGTTCCTACATGGCGATTGTGGTATACGTTGCACTGTACTCGACGCCTGTAATACTGTACCACCTTTATTATCTCTACAAAACTCACAACCCGACGCATACCCTGGCGCGCCGTGCGGAGCCTTATATCTATGGACTGATGTTTTTCCTGATCGTGACCAATAGCGGCATCGGTACCGATTTCATTTATTTCCAATTCTAGGGTGTGTTTCAAAAAGGTACCCTAGCAGTAATTTCATAAATCACCTAGTATCATAAAATCAGGATTGGATTCTGAATCAATGACTGCATCCTGAATCTAATATCAAAAATCATAGTATTCTTTTATGCTTAGGAAGTCCCTGCTTACGGCTCTGTTTCTATTGATTGGCTACGAAGTACTTATGCGATCGGTGGATGCGTGGTGGTCTACGGGCCAAAACGCCCCGCAAAGCAGCGTGGTGCGGGCACACGATTTCATCTACGCCACCCGGCCCTATGACAACATTATGGTAGGTTCGTCCATTGGCAATCGCATTACCTCCAAGGTACCTGCCGACAGCCTGCCCGCGAGTTTTTACAATCTATCATTTGGCGGACAATCTATCTTCGACGGCTTGCTGATTTTAAAGAATATGGGCTACAAGCCCAAGCGCATTTTTATCGAAATGAACGTACTGATGCGTAGTGAAGACCCTGATTTACAAGCCTCTCTGTTCTCTCCCGTCATGTACCCCGTCAAGAAGGTGATGCATTCATGGCGCGAGCGCAATCAGCCCATGGGGGTACTGGCCCGTCTGCCGCTGGCGCTGGACGGCAACCCCGACCTCCAAGCGGCTGCACCCATCACTGGACTGGAACGCACTGAGGAATCGTATAAAACGATGCTCGCGGTGCAGCTGGAAGCCCAGAAAAATGCCTACCCCGAAAGTTCGGTCAACGATCAGATTAACAAACTAAAACCTTTCGTGGAGCACTTTCAGCAGCAAGGCGTGCAGATTGTATTCTTTGAGGTTCCAGTCGATCCCAAGCTCTGCGGAATGGGCGCTCCGGTGCAACTCCGCACGATGATCAAGGCTGCCCTTGAACCGCTGGGCTGCAAGTTTGTGGATATGCCCAACTGCGAGGGGTACTTTACGACCGATGGCACCCACCTGGAAAAAATCAGCGTCTATAAGTACCTGCGCTATTTTCAGGCCGAGTTGAAACGGCAGGGGATTTTGGGGTAGGTTCGCGCAAGTATTATTTCAGAAAAACTAGAAAGGCTTCCGAATACGTATTCGGAAGCCTTTCTGATAAAAATTTCGGAGAAAAATCAACGCGCCTTCCAGGCAATCGCCTCCTGTCGCTGGGTTCCCAAGCCCTCAATACCCAACTCTACAATATCACCGGGCTTGAGGTACATCGGTGGCTTCATGCCCAACCCCACTCCTTCGGGGGTACCCGTGGAGATGACGTCGCCGGGCAGCAGGGTCATGAAGTGGCTGAGGTAGCTGATCAATTTGGGAATATAGAAAATCATGTCTGCCGTGCTGGAATCCTGTAACGTCTTGCCGTTCAACGACAACCATAGGCGCAGGTTGTGTGGATCGGGTACCTCATCGGTAGTCACAAAGTACGGGCCCACGGGAGCGAAAGTATCGTTGCTCTTTCCCTTCACCCATTGACCGCCGCGCTCCAGTTGGAATTCACGCTCCGAGTAGTCGTTGTGCAGGGCATAGCCCGCCACGTAGCTCATGGCGTCGCTTTCTTCCACGTAGCTGACCCGCTGACCGATGATGACGGCGAGCTCTACTTCCCAGTCGGTCTTTACGGAGTTTTTCGGAATCACAACCTGGTCATTCGGTCCACACAAAGCGGAAGTAGCTTTGAAAAACACCACGGGTTCGGTAGGTGGCTGGGCTCCGGACTCAGCGGCGTGTTTGGCATAGTTGAGCCCGATACAAATGATTTTGGATGGACGCGCCACGCACGAACCAAGGCGCGTTTTTTCGGGTACCTCCGGGCAGGACGCGCTATAATCTTTGAGCCATTCAGAGAGGCGGGAAACGCCGTTACTGGCAAAGAATTTTTCGTTGTAGTCTTCTCCGAAAGCCGATACGTCCAGCATTATATCCTCAGCCGTCAGTACTCCCGGCTTTTCCTGCTCATGCGCGCCAAAGCGAAATAATCTCATGTAAGTAGTTTTTTATGGATAAGTAATTCAAATGTTGTGAACATTCAACTATTCAATTTCTCAAAGCCGCCATCGATCAGATAATCACAACCTGTGATAAACGAAGCTTCGTCGGAACAAAGATACAACGCCAGCGCCCCGATCTCCTCGGGCTTTGCCATGCGGCCAATGGGCTGGGTTTTGGAAAGCTTATCGAACATTTCCTTTTCCCGACCAGGATAGGTTTTGGCAATAAAACCATCCACAAACGGCGTGTGGACGCGGGCGGGCGATATGCTGTTGCAGCGAATCTGGTCGGCCAGGTAGTCTTTAGCTACCGAAAGCGTCATGGTGAATACTGCCCCCTTACTGGCCGAATATACAAAGCGCTCCGAAATTCCAATGGTCGCCGCGATGGATGCCATGTTCAGGATCACGCCGCCGCCTTGCCGCTGCATGTGGGGAATTGTGGCAAACAGACAGTTGTACACACCTTTGATATTCACGCTCACAATCCGGTCGAAATCTTCCTCTGGCGTGGTGTGGGCTTTACCGATGTGGGCAATCCCGGCGTTATTAACCAAAATATCAATGTTATGCTCCGCCGCAATGGCGTCGATCACCGCCACGACCTGAGTTTGCTTCGAGACATCCACTGCGTGCGCCCTGGCTTTACCGCCCAACTGAATGATTTGATCTGCCGCCGTCTGGGCTTGCTGTTCGTTTATCTCCAAAATATGCACCAAAGCGCCCTGTTGAGCAAATATCTTTGAAATAGCCAGGCCAATGCCACTTGCTCCGCCCGTGACAAGGGCTACTTTATTATCCAGTCGAAACATTTATTATTGATTAGAATATTAGTTTAATGGAATCCTCCGGTCAATTTGGGCACTCTTTTTGTAATAAAGACCCAAATCATCCGGTATTAATGCTATTTGTTGGCTTTTTTAAAAAAAGGGTGGTACTTGCCCCGTTATCATTCTCCTACCCTCCCGCTAAAACGTCCCATTTTGCATGAAAAGACTTTCTTTAGAGTCCAACATCCTCAACCTCTTCGACCGTACCATTCGGCATGCCCGGCTGGAAATTGAGAATGGGCGTATCACCCATACCCAAGTGCTGGGAAAAGAGAATCATACCCTTCCCTACCTGTTGCCGGGCTTCGTGGATGCTCACGTGCACATCGAAAGTTCTATGCTCACACCCACTCAGTTTGCCCGGTTGGCGGTGGTGCATGGTACCGTAGCCACTGTTTCGGATCCCCATGAGATCGGGAATGTATTAGGAATTGAAGGTGTGGAGTATATGATCGAGGACAGTCGAAGGGTTCCTTTCAAGTTTTGTTTTGGAGCACCTTCGTGCGTGCCTGCTACACCCTTCGAAACAGCCGGGGCTACTATTGGTTTGCGCGATTTACGAAAACTGCTGGGCATGAAGGAGGTAGGGTACCTGGCCGAAATGATGAACTACCCCGGCGTGTTGCACAACGATCCGGAAATTAAGGCTAAACTGACGCTGGCGCAAGCTTTTGGCAAACCCATCGACGGCCATGCGCCGGGACTACGGGGCGAGGATGCCCGCAAATATTTCGAAGCGGGTATCAGTACCGATCATGAGTGTTTCACTTACGAGGAAGCCCGTGAAAAACTTGAACTGGGAATGCACATTCTGATTCGGGAAGGTAGCGCGGCCAAAAATTTTGACGCTCTGATTCCGCTGCTGGCTGAATTCCCCCGGAAAATCATGTTCTGCTCAGACGACAAACATCCTGACAGTCTGGTGGAAGGGCATATCAATGTGTTGGTCAAGCGCGCCTTAAATCTGGGTCACAATCTTTTCGATGTTTTGCAGGCAGCCTGCCTCAACCCTGTGCTTCATTATCGCCTGCCCGTGGGATTACTCCGCGAGGGCGATCCGGCGGATTTCATCATGGTAGATAATATACAGGATTTCACAGTCATGCAGACCTACCTCAACGGGGAGCTGGTGTCCGATGGGGGTCAATCCTTTATTT
>JBBRDE010000156.1:0-13043 GCA_038204185.1 Cytophagales bacterium | reverse complement strand
CGGATCCGCATAGGGACCAAAGGGGTGATCGAAGGGCTTTTCAGCGATTGAAGGCCAGTCTTTACTTAGGTCCTTTCCGGGGCGTGGTTGCGAATTGATAAAGGCTGCAATATCCCATGCCTCTTCATCGCTCAAAAGGGGGGCATCCCAGGTAGCACCCAATGGCATGTTGGCTTTTATATAGCCGGCCATACCCGAGAGTCGGTACAAGCCTGCTCCCTGATTATAGCTATGCTGTCCCCACAGGGGAGGATACACATATCCTGTTCCATCAGGTTTCTTCGTCCCCTGACCCTGCCCTCCGTGGCAGGAAACGCAGTTTTGCTGATAGGCTAGTTTTCCATTTTCCGGATTGGCTGCCCGATCCATGATGGGAAGCTTCCAGATTCCTGATCCAGGAGGGGGGATTCCCAAAGGAACCTCCCGGCCCAAAAATTGAATATAGGCTACCATGGCCTTCATTTCACGACTATTGGTGTCAAGCGCTTTCCCATTGAGGCTTCTTTCAAAACAGTCATTTACACGCCGGGCGGGGTTTTCGACCGCACCGGAACGCTTCCGATACTTGGGGTAGGTGGCAGCAACAGCCCCGTAGTTGTTTCCCCAGGGTTTCCTTCCTGCCTCCAAATGACAATTCTGACAATTCATACCATTTGATATAGGGGCTACTTTTCCCTGAGGCCCCAGGTACAGGGCCGTATTGGCAATGAGGTCCTGGCCGTAGGTTAGCAGTTCGGCATCCTTATCCGCCATAATCTGCTCCTGCGTCGGAGGGTGCCAGAGTGAATCGGATGCCTCGAGAGGAGATGCTTTTGTTTCCTGAGCCACTTATTTTATGGATGAAACAGGTGAAAACCATTTCAGTTGGAGCCCCACAATTCCCAGGGTTAAAAAGGAGGCAGTTGCCAGTAATGCTGTTAAAGCAAGCAATGCCCGTTGCAGAGCACGAATTTTTTTTTCAAATGGATCCTGATGTGCCATAAGGATAAAAGAGAAATTGGTTACTGTTGATCAAAAGTGGTAGTTCAGAACAAAATCAAAGTGCGTCATGCTGACTTTATTAAAAATGTACTTGTCGTTTTTTCTGTAAGATTCGTCCACAGGCTCCTTTCGTACTACTAACATCTGGGCATCCAGACCTTCCAGCAAGCCTTGGAAAGTATGCTTCATCCCAATATTTAGTTGAGCATAGCTGGGCATACCATATTTATTCAACTTATAATGCGTGGGATCAGGCAAGTGGTATATACCTGAACTGAATTCCCATTTCCAATGGGGGGAAGGCGTATAGAATAGATTAACGCTGCCAGCTGAGACATCGCCCATCCCTTCGTTACGTTCACGAGGCAGGAAAGTGTAAAAGGGGTCTCTTCCCCACTCACGGGGCATAAGGTATCGGCCATGGGCTGTGATTCGGGTTGTATTAAGATCCAAAGCCCACCGGGGAGTTCTGTAACCAATACGACTTGAAATGAAAAAGGATTTTCCCTTACTGGAATAGTAAGATTTATCCGGATCAGGATTCCCACCCTGGCCTATCCCCCGCTGTTGCCCTAGTTGAATACCGCCGTACCACTGGGAATCACTTGTATTCTGATTATTCAGTTCGGCCTTGACATAGGCAGTATTAAATACACTATGTACATAGGTATCCCATATCTGGAGATTGATCCGACGAAGTTTCCGGGAAACTCCCAATTGGACGATTCCCCTGGTTTCGGTATGCCCTCCGTATTGAGAGGGGCGCCCTGCTGCATCTACCCCGGCAGGATATAGCCCTATGCTTTCACCCACACTAAACCATTTTACGGTTGATCGGGGCGAAATCCGAGACAAATATTCTGCCTGAACAACGGTGTTGGGAAGTTCACGCCATTCTACGACCAGCCCCTCTGTCAGCGTAGGGCGCATTCGGCCATCCTGGGGATTTATGAAAGGAGAGTGAGGTATTTGCCGTCCGAGGGTTATAGTTGATTTCGTGCCAAAATGATACTTTAGGTAGAGTTCCTCCAGACGATCCAAATCTTCATGATCCTTTGGATCTTGTAGGTTGAACAAACCAATTTCGTATCGGTTAGCCTGACCCGTTTTGGGGTCTGGGCGGGACAAGTCTGAGGAAAGTACATTAAAAATAAAAAAACCACTCAGCCCCAACTTGAAATGATTGGCTATCAGAGGCGTTTCATACCCGATACCCGCCCCAACACCCCAGGCATACGCATCACTGAACCCCTTTTTGTTATCGGTACCCATCCAATAGGACTTGGCATCTGCATGAAAACTTCCCCGATGAAAAAAGTCGCGCAGATCGGTTATTGAATCTGGTCTTGTAAGCGTCGAAGTATCCTGTTCGATGATATGTTTCTGGGCCAAGGCCGAGTAATTACTCAACCCGGCGAGAAAGCCCCAGGCGACTATTAAAATAAACTTGTACATACAATTATTTAAGGAATTGAATTGTACAAACTTACATAGTCCAAAAAAGGGATTCAGTGATTTTGGTCACAGGATACCCCTTCAAATTACTCCGATAAAGTATACAGAGGGGGCTTGCCAGGTGCAATTTGAGGAGAAGGGCGTTTCCCTATTTAGTACATTTCAATAGCTAGAAAGCTTTCCGTATTGATAGTGCGGACAGCTTTCTAGCAGCCTTTCAGAATTTCAATTCGGCACATGAATGTCTCGTCCTTCCGTTATCTCTTATGACTTCATAGCTCTACGTAGTATAGGCTAGGTAAGGGCGGTGGTGCCGAAGAGCATCTCATTTGGGGGGGGCAGGCATGGAGTACAAACAGCGTACCAGCTCCCGTGAAGGCGGCAGTCTGGGAATGGCGGGGCAACAGTTTACGGCGCGGAATAACCCGGGCGGTAACCCTGTGTGGCTATACGGTGGACTGCCCTCCCAAGGGTGGGGAGCGTGGCAAAGCCCAGGTGGTGGACGCAGCGGGTCCTCCGATCGACCGGCCTAGGAGGGCGATTACTTCAGGATCGACGTGCCTGGCCCCGGCCCAGCGGCTGGCGGATATACAACATCGGCCGACCGTCCCAAATGTGTTAATTAACCCTTAATCGAAGAGATCAGGAAAGAGACGGAATTGCTTGACTCCTTGTTTCAAAAGAAAGAGGTAGCATTCTTTACTGGATAATTCACCCATCAATAGTTCAAAGGCTATCAATGGCCGATCTCAGTTTATCCCGGATCTCATTGGCTATTTCTTTCAATGCTTCATTCTCTACCGCCTGCATAGAGGCCACCGGATCCACCGCCGCCACTTCCACGCCATCCTCCAATTGCTGTACAATTACATTGCACGGCAACATGGCTCCAATTTTGTCTTCAGCCAGAAGTGCTTTGTAGGCAAAGGGTGGGTTGCAGGCACCTAGTATTCTGTAAGGACGAAAGTCTTCATCCAGTTTTTTCTTTAGGGTTTCTTTTATGTCAATTTCGGTAAGGATACCAAACCCTTTTTCTTTCAATGCCTCAGTAACTTTTTTTATCGCCTCATCGAAGCTGACATTTTTCAATATTTTTTCGTGATAGTATTTCATAATGCTTCTTTTTTAGTTGAGAAATATCAAAATGATTTTGTGGAAAATATACTGTAACGATTGTTACAGAACTCATAGTTTACCGTGGTTATTATGGTAGCAAAGGTCATGAGTGTTTACTTCTACTTTGTTAAAACAAAAAGAGCGTTTAGCTTACACCCATGACTTATCCTGACTTGAACGAAAAAAAAATCGAGGTCTACGCCTGCACCTATACCGGAATCACTTCACTTGCGGGCGCAAGAACAGCACGGCCCGCTGCGAGCAGTATCGCAGCGGCCAACCGCTCAAGGGCATCTTCCACGAATGCAAGAGTAACCGCGCGGATTTCCATGTTTTATGCAAACCCAGGAAATCTGTGCGGTGCGCAGGCACTCATCGCTGGGCTACGAAAGCCCGGAACATTTTGAGAGTCAGTATTACCAAAAACTCGCAAGTAAAGTGTGTGTTGCATTTATCACTTGAATCCACTCGGAGTTTTCAACAAAGTAGAACTAAATAACCAGGGTGTTGCATATGTTACTTGAATCCGCCCTCCTCCCTTTGTTTTAATCCTGGCAACTCGCCATTGTATAAAGTTCCCGCTAACTCTTGTGAGTTGCGGGATATTTACAGTTTGGCGGTGGGTATGTTCGGCTGCTTGTTGACAAAGCCCTGATCCGACAATGGTCCTACGGTTTGATCATTTTCCTGCACACCAGAAAAATGATCAAAGGCAGAAGGGTGAACTGGAGTACGGGCGTCAAACCCACCCCCACCCAGGGAAGCAGCGGCATGGCTTCGGCGTACGACCAACTTCCCCGGCCCGTGTGCAGGGTTTCGGCGACGATGGCCCCCAAGCCGCCAGTAAGCATCAGGACAGCGATCTGGATTGGCTTCATACTGCGCGTCCAGTAAACATTCCCATAGATGAGGGCAAAGCCATAGAGCAGCATGAAAACCATCAGCACGTCGGCAACAGAAGCCAGCGCACAGAATGAAATATGCTTGAAATCGTATTGGTAGCCTTGGTAAAGAAAACCTTGCGAAACCTCCCAGACTACATTGAGCAGGTAGGCTGTGCCGGCCACGGAAGCCACGTAAAGACGGTAGGTGCGGCGTTCTTGGACTTGCCTGGCAAAATAGAAGTAGGCTATCAGCGTCAGAGTCAGGGCCAGGGTGGGTACCAGGAAAAGGGCGGGGCTGAGCAGTTCCATCTGAAATACTGTCGGTGGTTTTTAGAGGGTCCTTGGGTGTTTTGGGAAAGGCCGAGGTTCTTAAAAAGTGTCAGTTAAGCTGGCACTCTTATGAGGCACATTGCTCTTTTTCCGGCTCAAAAAGTACAAGCCAAATCCCGAGGCCACTGTTAGCAGACCAAAAATAGAAAAAGCCCGCAGCAGCCAGTTGCCGAGGTTGTCGCGGCTTTGGTAGTCCATCGTGTGCAGCATCCACAGGAAATCGAAGACGCGCCACTTGTTGTTCCGGTACTTCTGGACCGTCCCCAGTTCAGTCGAGACATAGACCGTCGTGTTACCGGGGCTGGCAAAGGTCACAGCGTAGGCGGGTAGCGGCTGTTCGCGGTATTCGTGGTGGCCGCTGGTTTCGGTCAGCAGTTCCACTTCCTGCACGGTCGGCTGGCCGTTGAATCGGCGGCTGGCCACAAGCACGGCCTCGGACTGGCTCAGCGGCGGGCGGAGAGTCCCGGTACGGGCATCGGCCAACTGCACCCGTCTGGCCGTAGCGGGAGTTCCGTCGTCCCCCGTATAGTGGATCTGATACACGGGGGTGCCGAGTACTTCGGCGGTCTGGATGCCCACGATGGAATCCACCCGCGTTTGCTTCCGCAGAGCGTCGATGACCAGAGCGGGAGAAACCCAGGCCTGCCGGGCGTCGAAAAGCGGGGCAGGACGCTTTTGCGGGTCGCCATGGATCTCGTCCATATCCGACCAACTGAAATACAGCCCGCCCAGCGTCCAGAAAAGGAATTGAACGCCAAGAGCCACCCCAAGGTAGCGGTGGCTCTTGCGAATCTTACGGTGCAGCTCCGCTTTCGTCATCAGAGCGTTTCCTTCACGCTGCCGCATTTGAGCATCTTGCTGCCGAAGTATGGGTTGGCGATTTCCTTTTTCTCGCTTAGCCAGTAGCCTCCTTTGTTGCCGTTGGCCATAGGGCAGTATGCGTAATATACCGTGTCCTCCGGCTTCTCTTTCTTCACCGCCTGGTAGACACCCGCCGTCAGGGAGCCGAGTTGGGCGCGTTGCGCGGCAATGTCAGTTGATTTGGCTATCGCCTGAGCAGCCTGATAAGCCTCGTCACCCACGACTTTCTGCGTTTTTTCGAGCAATCTGGCCAGTTCTTTCGCCTCAGTGGCCACGGCTTTGGCGTCGGAATCGACGAGCGCATTCTTTACTTTGTAGTACGCGGTCAGCACGGGATCGAGGCTTGTTTTGGCCGTGTGGTGGCCTTCGTGCTGGGCGAAGGCTAGGGTTGAAATCAAAAGGGCAAAGGCAAAAGTGATTGTCTTTTTCATTGGTTTGGATTATGGTTGTTTATTAGTAAGTAAAGTTTTGTAAAACGTTTTTCCGTCACATTGCCTATTTACAACAATTTATTCCTGCCTGTATTGGTGGGCAAGGTAAGGTTCCGTAACTACAAAAGACACAACAATCGCCCTGTAAAGGTTTCAATACTTTTTCACAACTTTCGCACTCGTAAAAGAATTGACAAGCATCTGTTGGCATCTCTTCTGTTTTTTTATATCCGCAACTTGGACAAGTAATTTCTGATAGCAATAAAGTTTCCACTACGAAATGAATTTGCTTTTTAGTGATTTGTAGCCAGTTGAGTCGATGGCTTTTTTGATTTTTTCAATGCTTGTTTGTTTGCTGTCAAACTTTACAATAGCATTGCCTTTCTCGTAGGAAACCACGACTTCCGCAATGCCTTTCAGTTTGCTAATTTCTGTCTTGACGTGATGTTCGCAGCCCGAGCACGTCATTCCTTTGATACTTACCTCAACCCTCTGAATTTTAGAGTCCTGGGCTGTAATTGCTTTACTTTCTACTTTCTGAAAAAAGATATGGGCATAGCTTGGGAAAGATAAAAGTAGAACCGTCACAACGGTAATGATTCCCAAAAAAGGTTTGGTTTGCATAAAGTTTGATACTTCAACTGTTTCGCAATTACAGTCAATTTTCTGTTGTGGTTTTAGTTTTTGATACCAGGCAAAGCCAAGAACCAAAACCGTAGTACCAATAAAATAGGGTCGAAAAGGTTCGATCCACGAAAACGTAGAAACAATTCCACTTGAACCTGCCATGATTGCCAATACTGGGGTAATGCAACATAGCGAAGCTGCGAATGCTGTCAATAGCCCCGCAACCCAGCTATTGCTTCTTTTTGATGTCGTTGTCATGCGCGTTATGCCTCGTTACATGTAGATTGGTGAATTGTCAGGTTTGTTTTCCCAATCGATTTTGAATGAAAGCCAATTGATATAAAATTCCTGGGCTTTATCATTATCAAAAATACACAATATCGGAATTGCTTTTGCCATGCAGAGTATCCTTGATCAGCCAGTAGCTTGAATTGATTTTTGCAATGCGCCCCTCTATTTATCAGTAGCTTTTGCAAATGATACGGTTTGGTTTTCTTCAAAAGTAAATAAAATCAGTTTTTATTTGTAGTCAGTACCATCCCCTTGATCGACTCACCGTCCTCCCATACGCAGAACGCCTGACCGTCGGTTGTTGAAACCACCCTGGGAAAACGGCCCGTGCCCAAAGTTCTCGGCTCTCGGCCGTCAGGCTGACGAAACCATATATCACCCTGGTCCTGCCAGACGATAAACGTATTACCTCCGCTGGCAGCAACCGAAGCATTACGGCCCGAGGCGATGGGTTGTTCCGCCTCTCCCGGTTTTGAGAGGTACAACTGCCTTTCCCGCCGCCAGACCGTAGTCAGCCCCCCGCTACTTGCGCTGATACCGCCACCATCCATGGGGCAGGCGTTGAGTTGCCAACTACCAATCCCCATTTTTACCGGTGACTGGAAAGTCTTTCCGCCATCGAGTGAAGTGGCCACATACATATTACGCGCCCCGTCGAGCCAGTTTCTGAACATTACGTAAACCTTGTCCCCCAGCATAGTGGCAGAGGGCTGGCAGCACTCGCAGACGGTCGAGTCGGGTGAACGATAAACCAATTGGTTTTTGCCCCAGGTGCGGCCGCCGTCCGTGGAGGTTGCCCCGAATATTTTGTTTTTCCTGTCGCCGCGCAGGTCGAGCCAGGTGACGAAGAATTTGCCCTCCCCATCGCTGGCCAGCGCGTTGAAGCCTTCTTTGGCTACTTCCGGGACGTCGTTCACCGGACGCTGTCGCTTCCACTTGCCGGTTTTCCGGTCAAGCGTATAGGCGTAGAGGTTGCCAGCCTTGTCCACGGCCGTAATGACGATTGCCAGTCGCGAGGAAGCAATCTGCGGCCCTCGCGAGGCACCCAGATGTAAACCTTTCAGGCTGTCGACCAGAACCGGAGGGGCGAAGGTGTTGCCCTGGTTTTTGGAAAAGGAATAATAAATTGCATTCCCCTTGCCGAAAACCATTTCGATGTTTCCGTTTGCGTCCGCGAAAATGCTGGGTTGGATACCCGGCTGAGGAAAAAGTGCCTTTTGGCCCCTTGCAACCGAAATACCAAAGGCCAGCATTAAAATAAGACTGGCGAAGCTTTTTGAGGTGTTCATAAAAATGCCGACTGATTGATTTATTACCTGGCCAAAAGGCTAATCCGGCGTTAACTTACCCGAAAATTCAGCATCATGCCATCATCCTCGTGTTCGAGGTTGTGGCAGTGGAAGACAAACTTTCCGGGACGTTCAAATTTGGTGATAACGCGGACGCTCTCGCCCGGCATGACCAGCACCGTGTCCTTCCAGCCTTTCTCGTGGGGCATGATTTTGCTCCGTCCGCCTGCGCGGCTGAGTACCTGAAAGAACGTGCCATGCATGTGCATGGGGTGCGGCTCATCGCCACTGGTATTGTTAAACTCCCAGATTTCGGTACTACCCAGCGTCACTGACTCGTCGATGCGGTCCATCGAAAACGTCTTGCCGTTGATTGTATGCATGCCCGACATGCTTTTC
Source organism: Cytophagales bacterium (assembly GCA_038204185.1). GTDB lineage: Bacteria > Bacteroidota > Bacteroidia > Cytophagales > Spirosomataceae > Salmonirosea. Next base: position 4,379 of record JBBRDE010000156.1, on the reverse strand, counting down.
ATTTTACCCATCTTGTGCTTGCCAGAACCTTCCGAAGAAATACCGATGTCAAAAGCCCTGGTCTTGGCGGCAGAGGAGGCTGGCATGGCGGCCACCGTGTTGAGTGCAGTGGGCATTCTGAATGGATCAGCCTCGCCTCGACTAATCACAAACTTCAAAATCTTGAATTCCTGGCTTCCCTGCGAATCGGCACCGGAGAAAGGGTTGCTCTGTAAAAACACCTCGCTATTCGGGGCCAGCTTGCCAAAATTCACCAGCAGGTCGGCCCGTTCGCCGGGAGCCAGCATCAAACTGGTGACGACTTCGGGGGTAGGCAGCAGCCCACCATCGGAGCCGATTACGTTGAAAGGGTCGCCGCTGCTCAGGGCCAGGTTGTAGATGCGACTGTTTGAACCATTAAGGACCCGCAATCGGTAATTTCGGGCGGCGACATTATGAAAAGGAGCGTTAGCCCCGTTTACGGTTATCGTATCGCCCATATACCCGATCATCACCTCGCCCATGCTCGGGTTGTAAACCAGCGCTCCTTTGGCATCGACGCGCTTGTCCTGGATCACCATCGGGATTTCGTATTCGCCGGAAGGTAGGTTCAGCGCCCGTTCCTCGGGACTTTCAATGATGAACATCCCGGCTAGGCCCATGAATACCTGCCGACCCGTTTTGGTGTGTGGGTGGGGGTGATACCACGACATGCCGGCGGCCTGGTCTATTTTGAATTGGTAGTTGAAGGACTGCCCGGCCATGACCATCTGGTCGGGATGGCCATCCATGTTCGACGGCACGAGCAGGCCGTGCCAGTGAATGTTGGTATCCTCGGTAAGGCCGTTGGTGAAGGGAATCGTTACCACGCTTCCCCGCTCCGCCCGAATGGTGGGTCCCAGAATACTGTTCCGGTAGCCCAGCAGGGAACCTGCCTTGCCTGGCAAAACTGAACCAGCCATGCTGCGGGCTGTGAGCGGCGTTCCCGAAGCTGCGGTTTCGGGAAGTGATAGTGGGGTTGTGAAAGCTCCCTGTGTAATGGCAGGAGCAACGGCATTCATTTCCCCCATGTCCATGCAGCCTGACAGCAGTCCCTCCGCCACGGATAGGCCAGCAGCCCCGAAACCCAGGGTTTTCAAGAATTCGATTCTTTTCATTATTGGACTAGCCGGGAATTAGGAGGAAAATTGGATTGGGCCAATGCAGCCGAATAACTCTGATAACAATACGCAAAAGTATCAATCAATAACCCCATCAGGCTTACAGAATTGTGCTGGAAACTTATAATATTTACTGTCTGACGCCTGGATGAGGTTCTGTGGAATTGAATTTTGGACATACCATCGGTTGCCAACTGTTCGGCAAAGAGTGGAAGACTTACGAGCTGCCCGCTCCCCTGACTAAGGCCGGGGCGTTCGGCATGAACCTCTTGGGGATTCATTCATCAAGCCCCGGATGATCGATCGACCAGGTCGTGACTCAGAACAAAACTCCTCCTTTACAATTGCTTAGTCCCCCCTATTGAACGGACTATACCCCGGATTGACCCAAACCACCCCCTTACACTTCAATCTGGCCGGTACCTTGCTATTCCAAATTCCTTGATCCAAAACCCATTATCCATGCGTACAAAACACAAAAGGTTCGTCCCGCTTTGCCTGGCTCTGGCTGGCCTGGGTTTGCTTATATCCTCCAACTCCTGCCAGACTTCCACCGGAAGCGCGAGCCAAACCGAGACGAATGCAGCCAGTCAGAAACCCAATATTGTCATTTTCTACATTGATGACCTGGGCTACGGTGATGTGGGCTACAATGGGGCAGTAGGTGTAAAAACCCCGGCTATAGACCGGCTTGCCAAAGAGGGCATCGTATTTACCGACGCCCACAGCACCTCGGCTACCTGCACCCCCTCGCGCTATTCCATGCTGACGGGCCAACATGCTTTCCGCAACAACGCCGCTATTTTGCAGGGCGATGCGCCTCTGCTAATTCAGCCTGGTAGCTATACCCTACCCGGTATGCTGCAAAAAGCCGGTTACCGCACCGGTGTGGTGGGCAAATGGCACCTGGGCCTGGGAAATGGCTCCATTGATTGGAACGGAGAGGTTAAGCCCGGCCCCCTGGAAATCGGCTTTGATTACAGCTTTCTGCTGCCCGCCACCGGCGACCGCGTGCCGACGGTATACCTCGAAAACCATCGGGTGGTGAACGTGGATAAAAACGACCCGATTGTGGTCGATTACGAAATGAAGCTGGGTGGCTACCCCAACGGCTTGGACAACCCCGACCTGCTCCGGCAACCCGCCGACAAACAGCACAGCAATACCATCATCAATGGCATCAGCCGCATTGGCTACATGAAGGGAGGTGAATCGGCCCTGTGGGTGGACGAAGAATTTCCCGATGTGCTTACGGGCAAAGTAAAAGACTTTCTTAACGCCAAAAGTAACAAGCCTTTCTTCCTGTTTTTCTCCTACCACGATATCCACGTACCCCGCCTGCCCAATCCCCGCTTCAAGGGCAAAAGCACGATGGGGCCGCGCGGCGATGCCATTGCCCAAATGGACTGGATGACCGGGGAGGTGATCAAAGAATTGGAGAAACTCGGATTGGCGGAAAATACCCTGGTCATTTTTACGAGTGACAACGGCCCCGTCCTCAACGACGGTTACGAGGATCAGGCTATGGAACTACTGGGCAGTCATAAGCCTGGTGGCCCCCTGCGGGGAGGCAAGTACAGCGCCTACGAGGCCGGCACGCGCGTACCGGCCATCATCTGGTGGCCCGGCAAAATCAAACCCGGAACCAGCGATGCCCTGGTAAGTCAGGTAGATCTGTACGCTTCCATTGCCACCTTGGTTGGGCAGTCGCTCGCCGACGATGAGGCCATTGACAGTCAGGATTTACTGTCTACATTTATGGATTATACCCAGCCCGGCCGTACCTACCTGCTCGAAGAATCTTATACTACTTCACTTCGGAAAGGCGATTGGAAGTATATTGAGCCTTTTCCCGAAGGCAAACGCCTGCCCGACTTTATGAATAACAAGGGCGTAGAAGGAGGCTTCCAGCACTACGCGCAGCTCTTCAATCTCACAAAAGACCTGGGCGAGCAGGGAAACGTGAGCAAAGAGAACCCGGATATGGTCAGGAGAATGCAATCAGAAATTGAACGAATTCGACAAATGACCAAAAGGAGTCCTATGCAGTAATGCATTTGGAAACAAACTATCTTGTGCACAGTTTAATCCCAAAATTATACCAATGAAGTGCCTGATTTGCACCTTTCTACTGGGTTTCCTGAGCCTCTGCCCTTCTCCCAGGGCAGTTGGCCAGGCTAGCGATACCGGTAGTTCAGAGGAGTTTGTGATTGATTACCTCGATGTTCGGAAAGGTCTGCTCAGCAACTTTGTGACCCGGACCGTCAGCGACGGCAACAACCTCAAATACTTCGCTACCGAAGGGGGAGTTTCCAAGTACGATGGCTACGGGTTCAAGAGCTACCGCCCCGGTCAGGAGTACCCCGAACTGGTGAATGAAAACATCGAAACGCTCTTTAAAGACAAGGATAACAGTATCTGGATAGGGACCAAAAGCGGGGGGCTGTCGGTACTTGATATCAAAACCAACCAGATCAAGAACTACAACGACATCCTGAAAACACGCCATCAGCGGCATTTGCGGGTCATCTCCATCAATCAGGATGCCAAAGGAAACATTTGGGTAGGTACGTGGAGCAAAGGCGTATTCGTACTGGACATAAAAAATAAAAAGTTGCTGGCCCGGTACCCCTCGCCCCAGCCGGTTTATAAAATCATACGGGACGAGCACGATAATATCTGGTACATCACCAGTAACATGCTCCACAAGTACGACCCCTCCGAATCGCGCCTGTTTAGCTTTCCTACCAAACATGTTATGTACGACCTGGTGCATGATAAGAACCGAAACAAAATATGGATGGTGGGCAATGCAGGGCGAAAAGTATACCTACAAAGCTTTCAGCTCGACACCCAGACTGTTCAGGAGGTGCCTCTTGAGTTGGAAGCACTTTTTGTAAAAAGCATTGCCATAGATCAGAAAAACCGGATTTGGCTGGGCAGTTGGGGTGACGGTCTGTTTATCAGCGATCCGGCGGTATCGCGCTTTCAGAAAATCAACACCAATCCGCAGGGAAGTACCTTCAAGAACGTCAATTATTCCATGATTCTGGATATTGACATCGACCCCAACGGCATTGCCTGGCTAAGTACCGCTCACGGAGGCGTACTGATTCTGTATCCCAATAAAGGCTTCCACCTCATTGCCGATTCCAGGCGAATATCCGAAATAGATCATAATTCAATTTCTATTTCCAAAAACAGTCGGGGAGATTTGCTCATAGGTACCCTCACCGAGGG
>JBBRDE010000155.1:0-13172 GCA_038204185.1 Cytophagales bacterium | reverse complement strand
TCAGGAAGCAAAAAAGCAGGTTACGAGTAAAGGAAATAAGCAACTGGCCGAAAAAATAGTCGATATGATAGCTGTCATGGCTTGAAAAAAATATTCTTGTGTTGAAAGAAAACCAGAACCACGCAGAACTCGCTGAGAATTTTATTAAAGACGGAGAACGTACCACCTGGCACGATGAAACGCTGTGGTTCGTGCGGCAAAAGCGCGACAAGGCCGCTTTTCAGCTACCCGAATGGGAAAACTTACGCGAAGCCGCTTCTCAGATTAAACACAACGTGCTCTCCAATATGCACGATTACTTGCTGGCTTTTGAAGAGAAAGCCAAGCAGAATGGCATTAAGGTACATTGGGCGATGGACGCGCTGGAACACAATCAGATCGTGTTAAGTATCCTGAAAGAGAGTAGGGTGGAGGCCATGATCAAGAGTAAGTCCATGCTCACCGAAGAATGCCATCTGAACGAGTACCTGCTTGAAAATGGCGTCGAGGTGATCGATACCGACTTGGGTGAGCGGATCGTGCAGCTACGTGACGAAAAACCGAGCCATATTGTACTGCCCGCGATTCACCTCAAAAAGGAAGATGTGGGCGAAACCTTCCACCAGCATCTGGGTACTGAGAAAGGCAACAAAGATCCTCAGTACTTGACCGAAGCTGCTCGACAGCATTTACGCGAAAAATTTGTGACGCGCAAAGCCGCCCTCACCGGCGTCAACTTTGCCATAGCCGAAACCGGCGAATTTGTAGTGTGTACCAACGAAGGCAACGCCGACATGGGGGCGCACCTGGCCGATGTTCACATTGCCTGCATGGGATTTGAGAAAATCATCCCCCAACGCAAGCACCTTAGTGTTTTTCTGCGCCTGCTGGCGCGGTCGGCCACCGGCCAGCCCATCACAACCTACTCGAGCCATTTCAAGAAACCGCGCGACGGGCAGCAAATGCACATCGTGATCGTGGACAACGGTCGTTCGCAACAGCTAGGCCGGGAGGATTTTCGCAATTCGTTGAAATGTATCCGCTGCGGGGCTTGCATGAATACCTGTCCAGTGTATCGGCGCAGCGGGGGGCATAGCTACCACTCGGCCGTAGCCGGGCCGATTGGTTCCATTCTGGCTCCCAACCTGGATATGCGTAAAAATGCCGATCTACCCTTTGCCTCCACGCTGTGCGGCTCGTGCAGCAATGTGTGTCCTGTTAAGATTGATATTCACGACCAGTTGTATAAATGGCGGCAGGTACTGGTGCAGGAAGGGCACGTACCCTTTGCCAAGAAAGTGGCGATGCAGGCCATGAGCTTCACACTATCACATCCGGGGGTATTTGGCATGGCCGGGAAGGTAGGTCGAAAGGTGATGGGTATGGCACCTTTTGTGGTCAGTAACGGTCTGAATCCGTGGTACAAGCAGCGCGAAATGCCCGAACCGCCGAAGGAAAGTTTTCGGGAATGGTATTCAAAAAATAGAAATGGACAGTAGAGCGAACATCCTGCAAGCAATCGCAAAAAATCAGCCCACCGCTACCCCACTACCGGATGTTTCCGATATAGCGGTGGTAGACTATGATTCCGTGGAAAAGTTTACGGCAACTCTGGTAGGCATTGGTGGTCAGGTGATTGAGATAAGCGATATTCAGGGAATTGTAGAATACGTAAATGCCTACCACGCCGGAAACCAGCGTATCATATCTACGTTGCCCCAGCTCTCCTCTATCGCGGAAACTACTTGGCAACACGATGATCCCCATTCACTGGAAAACGTAGAGCTCTGCATTCTGGAAGCGCAATTTGGCGTAGCAGAAAACGGCGCGCTGTGGCTCACCGAAGCGCAGATGGGACAGCGCGTGGCGCCTTTCATTACCCAAAATCTGGCGGTTGTAGTCAAAAAATCAACCCTGGTGCCCACCATGCACCACGCCTACGACCGCATCGCGCAGGCAGAGTACCCATTCGGTCTGTTTCTGGCTGGACCTTCCAAAACCGCTGACATCGAACAGTCGCTGGTACTGGGAGCCCACGGTTCGCGCAGTATGACGGTGTTTCTTTTAAGTTGATGAGTATGAGTTCAGGAGTATAAAGTCCATGAGTTTTTGCTTTCTCATAGCAAACTCATACCCAAAATTTTTTATGGAATAGGAGTGCCCCTTCCTTACACACTTGACTCGTAAACCCTGAACTCATACACTTTACACTCCTCTAAACATGACCACCGAAACTACCCTTGCGCCTGCTCCTCCCGTTGTCCAGGAATACGAGCGTAAACCCGTTCCAGCCAGCCAATGGAAGGGCTGGAAAAGCTTTCTGGGCATGTACGCCGGGGAGCACGCCGCCGGTACCGAATTTGTGATCGGGCCTCTATTTCTGACGGCGGGCGTTAGTGCATTCGATTTGCTGGTGGGGTTGTTTTTGGGGAATCTGATGGCCGTATTATGCTGGAGGTACCTTACGGCGGCTATTGCTACGGATGTGCGTTTGACACTTTACTACCAGCTGGAAAAAATCTGCGGGCGTCGCCTCGTCACGGCCTATAACCTGGCCAATGGGGTGCTTTTCTGTTTTCTGGCAGGAGCCATGATTACGGTGTCGGCCACGGCGGTGGGCATCCCGTTCGATATGGAAATGCCCAAACTGACCGATACTACGCCCAACGGAATCACCTGGATTATCGTGGTGGTAGCGATCGGGGCGGTCATTTCGATTGTGGCAGCGCGGGGGTACGATACCGTTTCAAAATTTGCCAACATCGCATCGCCTTGGATGGTACTTGTGTTCCTGGCCTGCGGTGTAGTGGCTTTGAAAGGGCTTGGGGTAGCTTCTTTCAACGATTTCTGGAATATTTTTGGGGAAGGACGCGAGCCTTTTCCCGGACAAATCAAATACACTTTCTGGCATGTAGTGATGTGGTCGTGGTTTTGTAACGCTGCCATGCACATTGGGATGTCTGATTTGTCGGTGTTTCGGTATGCCAAGCACCCGCGCTCGGGCTGGACTACGGCGGCGGGAATGTACGTGGGTCACTACCTGGCCTGGATTTGCGCCTGCCTGTTGTATGCACTTTACATTCGCTCGGCCGAAGCACAAGCCATTCTGGCGGCGGGACAGGCTCCCTCCGTAGCCCCCGGACCCCTGGCTAACAGCGCAGTGGGCATCACCGGATTAATTTGTGTACTGGTAGCGGGCTGGACTACCGCCAATCCGACCATCTACCGAGCGGGCCTGGCGTTTCAGGCCATTGCGCCACGCTTTTCGACGGTGAAGGTTACGCTGATTGCCGGAACGGTAGCTACTATCGCCGGACTTTTTCCGGCCTTCGCCATGCAGCTACTGGATTTCGTGGCGGTGTACGGCTTTATTCTGGCCCCCATCGGTGCCATCATCGTGTTCGACCATTACTTTGCCGGAAAAGCGGGAATCATTCAGAATTATGCAGAGAAAGCGGGTATCAATTTTAACGTAGCGGTGCTCCTGGCGTGGCTCATCAGTATGGCCATATTCTATTCCATCTCCTTTTTTGGTGGGGTTTTCCTTTCATTCCTGACCCTACCTGCCTGGCTTACCTGCGGGGCGTTGTATCTGCTATTCAGTAAATATTTCCAGAAGAAATTATGAGCATTGTCAAATTAATCTCCTACCTGTGTCTGCTGGCCGTAGTACTGGCTCCCATACTTTTCTACGCCGATACCGTGACAGAAAGCCAAATGAAAATGATACTTTTGGTGGCCACAATAATGTGGTTTGCGTCGGCTGCCACCTGGATCAATAAAGAAGAGCCAGAGTCGGAACCTGAGCTTGAAGTTAAGTCCCCGATTTGACTTCTGACTGGAGACAAAAAAAGGGTGAACCTATTTGTTCGCCCTTTTTAGTCTGTTATACAAAATCCAGTTACGCTGTTAGTCCCCTGTCTCAATCGTGGTCATTGCGATCGCCAAACTGCAACGGGCTTTTCATAATGCCGCGCTCGGAGGTACGGATAAAATTCACGATCTCATCGCGTTCATTGGAAGGGGGTAGTTCGAGTTCGATCTGGTTGAGGGCGTCGGAGTTATTGAGGCCTTTCATGTAAATGTACCGATACACATTCTGAATCTCGGCGATCTGCTGATTGGAGTAGCCTCGTCGCCGGAGCCCTACTGAGTTTATACCTGCGTAGGAAATCGGTTCGCGGGCAGCCTTAGTGAACGGAGGTACATCCTTGCGCACCAGTGAACCACCCGAAACGAAAGCATGAGTACCAATCTTGACGAACTGGTGCACCGCGCTGATGGCGCTCACAATAGCCCAGTTGTCCACATGCACGTGCCCGGCCATCTGTACATTATTCCCAATGATGCAGTGATCCCCAATAATGCAATCATGCGCGATGTGCGCGTAAGCCATCAGTAAGCAGTCGCTGCCCACTTCCGTTTTCCAATGCTCTTCTGTACCCCGGCTTATTGTAGCATACTCCCGAATCGTGGTGTTATCGCCGATGAAGGTCAGCGTGTACTCATTGTTGTATTTCAAATCCTGCGGAATGGACGAAATGACCGCACCGGGGTAGATGCGGCAATTTTTCCCAATACGGGCACCTTCGTTGATCACCGCGTGGGAGGCCACCCAGGTGCCTTCGCCAATCTCAACGTCTTTATGGATCATGGCAAAAGGCTCGATCACGACATTTCGGGCGATTTTTGCCTCGGGGTGAATATAAGCTAGGGGTTGTATCATTTCTTTTTGACAAGGCTGGCGATCATATCGGCTTCGCAGACCACTTGCCCGCTTACGTAGCCTCGTCCGCTCATTTTTACAATACCCCTCTTCATGGGAGAGGCAAATTGACATTTGAAAATAACAGTGTCGCCCGGCACCACATTGCGTCGGAAGCGGCAATTATCTATTCCAATCAGGTAAGGCCAATAATTTTCGGGGTCGGGTACCGTGCTGAGAACGAGAATACCGCCCGTCTGGGCCATGGCTTCGAGCTGCATTACCCCAGGCATGACCGGGTTTCCGGGAAAATGACCCAGGAAAAACTGCTCGTTCATGGTTACGTTTTTGATACCCACCACGCTCATTTCGTCCAGGGCGATGATTTTATCAATCATCTGAAAGGGGTAACGGTGCGGCAGCAAGTTGGCAATCTGACTGATATCGAGAACAGGGGCCTTGTTAGGATCGTACTGAGGAATGCCGTCTTTGGCGGCTTTCATCAGTTTTTTAATTTTCTTAGCTAAAGCCACGTTAGCCGCGTGGCCGGGGCGGGCCGCCAGAATCTGTGCTTTTAGCGGACGGCCCACCAGCGCCAGATCTCCCATTAGGTCCAGTAGTTTGTGGCGGGCCATCTCGTTAGGATAGTGCAGATCCACATTATTCAATATCCCGCGTGACTCGTCTACACTCACTTTGGGTTTGTGGAGCAGCTTGGCCAGGTAGTCCAGTTCTCCTTCTTTCACTTGCCGATCTACGATGACAATCGCATTCGTGAGGTCGCCCCCCTTAATCAAATTCTGCTTGTAGAGGGCTTCTAGTTCGTGCAGAAAACAGAAGGTACGACAGGAAGCGATTTCATCTTTGAACAGGGTAATGTCGTTCAATGAAGCATGCTGACTATTTATAACTTTTGAATTATAATCTACCATGACCGTCAGCCTATAATCAGATAGCGGCAGGGCGGCCATTTCAATGTCTTTCTCGGCATTGACGTAATGCACGTACTCGGGTACCTCAAAATAATTACGATACGCGTTCTGCTCCTCGATACCAGCTTCTTCCAGCGCAGCAACGAACTTGATCGCACTTCCATCCATGATGGGTGGTTCAGGCCCATTGAGCTGAATCAAAACGTTATCTATTTGCAGGCCCACCAGGGCAGCCAGGGTATGCTCTACAGTATTGATACGGGCGCCGTTCTGTTCAATGGTCGTGCCGCGCGAAAGGTCTACTACGTTATCAACATCCGCATCGACAATAGGCTGGTCGGGAAGATCCACCCGCTGAAACTTGTACCCGTGGTTGGCGGGAGCAGGAAGGAAAGTCATCGTTGCTAACACCCCCGTGTGTAGTCCTACGCCCGATACCGACGCTGCTTTTTTTATAGTCTGTTGTTTTTCGTTCATTTCTTACTGGTAATACTGCTGTAACAGGAGAACTTCAGGGGAATAGAAAAGTCTAGGAGGAAGTGTTATTGTGTGCTTGGATACGTTCCTTTTCCAGAACCGTAAGCCTTTTTTCCAGTTGAGGCAAATTCCTCACCACGGCCAGTGCGCGCAGGTGGGCGGTCAGGTCATAGGCTGGAGAACCACTCAGTGACAGTCCTTCTTTCCGGATGTTTTTACCTACCCCCGACTGAGCCCCTACTTTGGTGCGGTTGGCCAGGGACAGGTGGCCGGCAATGCCTACCTGACCAGCGATTACGCATTGTTCGCCGATTTTAGTGGAACCAGAGATGCCCGTTTGGGCCGCTACCACCGTATGTTTTCCAATTTCTACGTTATGAGCGATCTGTACCAGATTATCAATTTTAACGCCGGAACGGATTATGGTTGAACCCATAGTGGCGCAGTCGATGGTAGTGTTGGAGCCGATACTAACATGATCCTCAATAATGACGTTGCCAAGCTGAGGGATGGTCTTGTAGCTTCCATCCGGCTGAGGTGCGAAGCCAAACCCATCGCTACCGATGACGCTATTGGCAAAGATGACACAGTGGGCTCCGATGACGGTGTTGTCGTATATGCGCACGCCCGGATGAATGACGGTATCGTCACCAATACGCACATTGTTGCCGATGTAGGTTTGTGGATAAATGCTGACGCGATCCCCGATATGACACTGAAGGCCTACATACGAAAATGCACCCCGGTACCCGTGTGCTCCTACGGTACTGCTTTCACCCAGAAAACTGGGGTGTTCAATTCCTCGCCGAGATTGTTTTGTAATTTTCTGATACTCTTCCAGTAGCCGGGTGAAGGCCAGATAGGCATTCTCTACATGAATGAGTGTGGTTGAAGGCTCTGAACGGGGTTTGAAACCCTGATCCACCAGTACCGCTGTGGATTGCGTCGTGTAGAGATAGCTCTCGTACTTGGGATTGGAAAGAAACGATATACATCCGGGTTTCCCCTCTTCAATCTTGGCGGCAGAATGGATGACACCGGCGGCGTCGCCTACCACCGTACCATTTAGTAACTGAGCGATCTGCCCGATAGTGAATTCCATATTTATATCAAAACGACGTGGACAATTACCGCTTCAAGTGGGTGTCGTCTAAATTATACGTGTACCAAGCTTCCTTGCCCCATAAATCTTGCGGCACGACTACGCCCGCAAAGATACAGTTTTAGCCCAACTTACGTAATACTTGCGGACAATCTTGCTGAGTGCTTGAATGGTAGGCAACTCCGACGCCTCCACGATATCTACTACACTACCATCCTTCATTTTTACCCGGATCTGTTCTTCACCAGTCACATATGCCGAATTGGTGGTTTGGCCCTCCACGAGAAAATAGGAGAGAAGTGCCTGAGGTATGCCCTGTGCCGCAAGTTGCCGATGCAGGGTGTCTAGTAAATCCGGACCCGGGGGAGTGTCCAGGAATTGGATTTTGAAAAGCTGCCGGTCAAGCAAGGCCTGACAGAGCGTGGACAGCACCAGATCTTCATGCTGGGCCCAGGCTTTCAGGGCGCTCCAGATGTCGTAATCATCCAGCCTCGAAAAGGTTTGCAATAGTTCGGGTCGTGCCTTAAAATCATCGAGTGTGGTGTGGTTTTTTAGGAAAAAATTCAGATCCGGGGAGGCGTACAGGGAAATGCCGGCGTCGCTCAGGTCCCGGGCCCGGCGAATGATTTGCGTCAGCATGGCTTCGGCACAGAGCGAAGTCTTGTGTAGGTACACCTGCCAGTACATCAGGCGGCGGGCGTTCAGGAAGTTCTCGATACTGAGCAACCCCTTTTCCTCCACCACCAGTTCCTCTTTGTGAATATCCAGCATTTTAATGATGCGGTCGGCTCCGATGGTACCCTCGGCCACACCCGTGTAGAAACAGTCGCGGTTCAGATAGTCCATGCGGTCCATATCCAGCTGACTGGATACCAATTGGTGAAAAAAATGGCGGGGGTAGGTGCCCTGAAACATCTGAATGGCCATGTCCAGCCGACCGTTCATGGTGCGGTTCAGGTATTTCATCAGCAGCAGCGACAGTTGCTCGTGCGGCACGCCGGATAGCAGTGTCTTCTCCAGCACATGCGAAAAAGGCCCATGGCCGATGTCGTGCAGCAGTATGGCAATCTGCGCAGCTTCACATTCGGGCTCCCAAATCAGGTGCCCCTTTTCCTGCAACGATTTCAGGGCCTGTCCCATTAGGTGCATGGCCCCCAGCGCGTGATGAAAGCGGGTGTGGAGGGCGCCGGGGTACACCAGGTCGGCCATGCCCAACTGCCGGATGCGCCGCAGCCGCTGGAAGTAGGGATGCTCCACCAAATCGAACAACAATTCGGAGGGAATCGTAATGAACCCATATACTGGGTCGTTGAGGATTTTGCGTTTGTTCAAAGGGAAGTGTTGATTGGTTGATTCAAGTAATGGTTGATCTGGGAGACTGAGGACTACAAATAAACAAATAAACTCATCAACAAATCAACACCAGGCTTGGTGATAAGGATCGGAACGCCTATTTTTGCAGTCCAAACTCTATTTTAGAGTCCGGGCCTATAGCTCAGTCGGTTAGAGCACCTGACTCATCGGGCCAAGTTCTTTGAACATAATGGAAAGACAATGCATCGTTTGCCAGTCTGCAATCAGTGGCCAGAAAGTTAAGTATTGTTCCAATGCTTGTAAACAGAAAGGGCACTATTATAGAATAAAAGAACAAACCAACACCTATTTTTCTCAGACCTTGCGGTCGTTGAAAAGAAAGACGGAGTTGATTCGTTTAATGGGCGGAGGATGTGCCAAGTGCGGGTATGATCGTAATTTATCGGCTTTACACTTTCACCATGTGGATGCCAACTTGAAGAAGTTCAAGTTGGATATGAGAGTCCTTTCTAATAAGAAATGGGGCTTGATTTTGGAGGAAGCCAAAAAATGCGTTTTGCTTTGTTCTAACTGCCACGCAGAAGAACATAATCCTGAACTTTTCATTCCAGGCGTTCAACGGATTTTGCGCGGTGCCTCCGCTGAGGAATCAGCGGATGTGTAGGGGGTTAATTCAGGGAAACCTTCCGGGTAGTGCCGATGGCAATCCTGAGCCAAGCCAGACAAAGGTCATTTTTTGTAGTCTGGAAGGTGCAGAGACTAAGGGGTGAGGATGACTTACCAATACGCCCCTACCAACGCCCCCCACCCCAACCCCTCCCACGAGGGACGGGTGATGAGATAGTCCTACTACTCCGGGAAATCGGAGGAAAGTGAATCAGGTGGTCCCAGGTTCGAGCCCTGGTGGGCCCACAGTTTGAAAGCCCTCGGCAGTAATGCTGAGGGCTTTTATGTTTTGATGTGATAGTCCTACTACTGCGGGAAATGATATGTTACCTTTCGTATTGACTTCAAATCAAATGTCGTACTCGAATTTTCTTAAACTTCTTCCCCATACCCAGCTGAATAGCGGTGGTATCTTTGATGATCAACTCCCCTTTTTGCAAGCCCGAAATGGCTTCCCGTATTTCCTGCAACTCCTTACCCGCTACTCCAAACAAATCTTTAATGACGCTGTCATTGATGGATTGCTGCTTCATAATCAGCGGGTACTGAGCGTTGGCGTAGAAATCGAAGTGGTCGCTTTTGTAGCTGTCCATGTTTTGGGTAGCCAGGATGATCGATAGCCCTTTATTCCGTCCGACGGCAATCAGATCGCGGAGAGGCTTGTTGTCGAAACCGAGCATGTAGTGAGCCTCATCGATGATGGTGAAATGCCTGAGTTCGACGCCGTTTTCGTCCATTGCCTGCTTGGGAAGACGCTCATAAATAGTGTTAAGTTTGGAAACAATGAAGTACACAATCGCCTTGGCCACGGGGCCATCCTTCGGAAAAGAGTCCATCTTGATGATGTAGCTATCCTTAATGAGGTCAATGCGATCGTCGGGGGTGAAGAGGTTATTGCGGATCAGTTGTTTAAAAACCGACTTGATGCTGTCGTCTTTGTCCTTTTCCTTATCAGGTTGTAGGGCGGTGTACTCATTCAGGACAAGATCAAAAGTTATCGGCAGATTTCGTGTACGCTTGTAGGCGTTAATTATTGCTTCCGATAGCCGGTTGCTCATGTTGGCACTGATGCGCGCGTTGTCGATGGCGCAGAGCGCATTGGCCAGTTCAGTAGAATAAAGGTTGATTTCGTTCTGGGTACGGCCGGTAAAATCCTTGAAAGGTGAAAACGGCAGCGGTGCCGTAATGGGGTCGAGGATGGCGGTACGGTCTACCTCAAAAAGTTCCCGCCACGCATTATTAGCGGGGTCGGAAAATTCACCTTTGTAGTCGAAAAGCAGGAAACTGACGGGGTAGGTACTATCAATGGACAGGCTTCTTATTTCGTTGATCAACACCGCCAGTAGGTTGGATTTGCCCGAGCCCGTGGTACCCGCGATAAGGATTTGAGTATTGGATATATCCCTACCGTTGAGGTTCAACGCAGCCGGTATGTCATCCTCGTAGCTACCAATAGCCAGATTGAGAGTTGGGGACGAGGTCGATGAGGTAGGCTTTCTGCTCAGCGTTGAGCGTATCGAGGGCTTTGAGGGTACTTATGAGTTCCTGTTTGTTCATGGGTGGGGTTCGGTGGGTAGGGTACCTCCCGGTTTTGTAGCACCGGGATTTCAAAGTAAGCAAAAGTTTGGGGGATTTGGGGTAGGGTAGGGATTTTTGTGCTACCGAAGGTACCCCCTCAACCCGCATTTCTTCAACGACTCAATCCCCTTGACCACCATTTTAGCGTTGAGCTCGGCGCCGGCCAGGGCCGTGTGCGTATCGTCCAGGGTAGTGAAGTACTGCTGCTTGACCAGTGTGGGGGTACTGCGGTCGTACTCGGTGGCTACTAATTCGTAGAGGTCAATGAAGTAAGCGCCCCGGGATTGGGCGACGGCCCGCGCCCACTGTGGGTAGCTGTCTTCGGGGCGGACGATACGGCGTGGCGATTCTTTCCAGCTATTCCGCGGAATCGGCGAGCAGACAATCGGGATGGCGCCTTGGGCCTTCGCTTCGTCGATGAACTTACGCAGGTACCCGCCGTAGGTATGGACAATTTCGTGCTTGTGGGTAATGAGGTTGTCAATTTCTTCGGTTTCTTCCCCAATGCCCCGGATGGTACCCCGGGCGCGCAGCGTGTCGTTTACGGGACTCGAATCGTTGTGACCAAACTGAATGAGCAGGTAGTCACCCGGCTTGAGTTGGGAAAGAACTGTGTCCCAGTGTCCTTCGCTCACAAAAGTTCGACTGGACCTGCCCCCGATGGCATGGTTGTGAATTTTTATCCGGGTCGTATCAAAATGTTCTGCCAACACGCTACCCCAGCCCCATTGGCCATTTTGTCCCACCCCCGAGCCGGTTTTGACGGTGGAATCACCGATGAGGTACAGCTTGACAGGATCGGGGCGGAGCAGGGCCGTCAAAGTAAGACCCAGAAGCAGGGCTATTTTTAGATGCATGGTGTAAGAACATTGATTTATACAGAAAACAGACTGTAAATCCAGATTTCTACTCAAATAGGTACTGCTGATTTTTTTTCAGCCCTCCGGATAAGCGCTGAATTCGCATTACTAACCGAATGGGAATCTGTGCAATTCTGAAGGTTCTCACAGCCGGAACTACTTTCTATACCCGGCCCCTAACTCCAATTAGGTGGCTTATTTCCTGCGGCGGTACTTATCCATGTTCGTTGGGCTGCCGATGGCATGGCAAGCCCGGGCGCAGTCGGTCACTGTCGTACCCTTATTGAGTGAAGATTTTCAGCTCAGCATTTTCACGTAGCAGTACCTCCGAATAAGTTCTTCGAAAGGTTCAGCGGTACAAATTTTCTCTTTCTGATCCCGGGGCGTTTTCTGAACGCTGTACTGGGCGGTGGTGGGGTTCGTTTTCATGGCTTGGATGAGCTTGTTATACGAATTAGATGCCTTTACTTAGTCGTGGTTTAATACGAATGGGGCAACAAAACGTAAGGCAAATCATCCAGTGATGCCCGGTCTATTTCTCTACTTTTTCCAGCTCCGCCTGCTTGTCCTGTGTAAGATCCAGGCGATGGAAACTGTCTGAGTTGGGTAATACCATGTGAAAGCCGGTGGTATAGTCAATCGACAGGGTACCCTTACCTAAAGAGCAAGCCAGCACATGGCCACCGCGCGTTCGGTCCTGATTGATGAAGTGCAGGTGGTAGCCGGGCACGTTGAGGCCTTTCATAAAAGGCGGGGTACGGAAGCCCATCAGGGTACCCTGCACCCGCTCATAGGCAAAGGTGGGCTGCGTTTTTACGATCTCCACCATGGGGATATAGGGTTTGGTTTGGCGGGGTACACTGCGGGCCTTTATCATGTCGAATTCACCCTCTATTTTAATGGCGTAGAAGCTATTTTCGGTAGGAATCAGGCTGTCGATCCGGGCACAAAGCTGCTCGAAACTGAGGGAGCCGGAAAGTGCTACGACCGTGTCGGCTTCGAAGTAGGTGACAGCCGCAAAGGGCGTACGAGTAGAATCCGGCACGCGGTAGGCTTTGCCATCTGATTTGATCTGGAATACGTCGCCATCCAGCTGGAGCATTTCACCGTCGAGGGCGTTGAAGGTACCTATGCCAAAATCACCGTGCTGCCGCACCTGGCCGTAGGTGAGTTGTCCGTCGAATTCTCCCGCCAACAGGGCATCGATCGTAGATACCTGGTAAACCACCTCCCGTTCGGGGGACTCCTGGGTGGAAGTGGTGCAGGCGGCTAGTAGAGTAAGCCCTCCGGCTAGAATCAGCGGGGCCATAAGGGACGGAAGAGCCATGTTTTTTATTTAGGTACAATGTGGGTATCGTTACAATATCAAGCAGCCTGCGGGCATTTCTACCGATGTTTTAAACTTTTAATATATTTTGCAATGGTTCGGTAATAATTAAGCGGCCTTGCAGCCAAATCGGTAAAGTGCCCGGACTTTGGGGTCATTTTTATCCAACTCAACGCCCAGTGGCAAGATTGAAATAAATCGGTCGAGCAGCAACTGGTTGTGGTAAAGCGTC
>JBBRDE010000154.1:0-13202 GCA_038204185.1 Cytophagales bacterium | reverse complement strand
CTCGCGCATTTTGTTCACAGCGTCGGTATCTACACCTGCGAAAACTGTCACCAGATTGTCAGGCTTAATTTCGCTACGCGAAAGCGACGCACGAACTCCGGGACGAGCCGCGCCAGCCGCACAGCCACATACTGAATTGATGACCACTAGAGTAGTACCCTGAGCATTGGTCATGAAATTGTCCACCGCTTCGGCAGAGGTAAGTTCTTGAAAACCAGCATCGGTTAGCTCGGCTTTCATAGGGGCAACTAAATGTGGAGGATACATAATTTTATTAATTGAAAATGAAAAGTTGATAATTGGAAATGGGGCAAAGCAAATGGCTAACTGTCATTGGTTAAAAGCATTTTTATTACATGAAACCCAGCTCGAGCCTGGCCTCCTCAGTCATCATTTCGGTGGTGTAGGGAGGGTCGAAGGTAAGCTCAAGGCTCACGTCGTTAACTCCCGGTACCTCACGAATCCGCTGCTCGACCTCGCCGGGCAAGGTACCCGCCGACGGACAGGATGGCGACGTAAGGGTCATGGAAACGTACACGTTATTAACGGGGAATATTTTCAGATCATAGATTAGCCCTAGTTCGTACACATCCACGGGAATTTCGGGATCGTACACCCGCTTGATAGCTTTTATGATTTCTTCTTTGAGTTCAGCTTCGGTAAGCGTTGTGTTTTCCATGGTATTCGTTAATAGATGAGTGATAGGTGATGAGTGATGAGTAGGGGATACTTCATCATTCATCATTGGTTTAAACTTTGATAAGCCAATCCGTACATTTTCATTTGCTTCACCATGCTGGCCAGGCCATTGGAGCGAGTTTGCGCCAGATGCTGGTGTAAGCCGATTCGCTCCATAAAGTACAGGTCGGCGTTGGCAATTTCCTCGGGCTTATGGCCTGAAAGCACCTTCACCAACATACTGACCAATCCTTTTACAATAATAGCGTCGCTGTCGGCAGCAAATTTTACAACCTCACCATCCGTTTCGGGCTGCAGCCATACCCGCGACTGGCAGCCTTTAATGATATTTTCCTCAGTTTTATATTCTTCGGGCAACGTGGGCAGCTGCTTGCCCATGTCGATGATGTACTCATATTTGCTTTCCCAGTCATCGAAAAGGGCAAAGTCTTCGATCAGCTGGTCTTGTATTTCGTTAATTTTCACTGCTTTTTTTGTTTTTTTTTGTTTTTTGTATTCATCTCCGACCATTGGAAAGTGACGGATTTTATTGACAAAAAACAAGGCACAATACCCCAACTCTTTTAACCCAGCATCTTCTTTACCTTATGCAATCCCTGCACGAGGCGGTCAATTTCGGCGGTTGTATTATAAACAGCAAACGAGGCTCGGGAGGTTCCGGGAATGCCAAAGCGTTGCATCAGGGGCTGGGTGCAGTGGTGTCCCGTGCGGATGGCGATTCCCTGCTGATCCAACAGTACCCCTATATCCTGATGATGAATACCCTGCATCAAAAAAGAAATGACACTTACTTTTTCGGCGGCTGTGCCCACAATCCGTAACCCTTCGATACTTTGGAGCGCGTCAGTAGCGTATTCCAGCAGGTAATGCTCGTGCGCGGCGATGGCTTCTTTGCCCAAATTGTCAACGTAATCCAGCGCAGTTTTGGCAGCTACTACATCGGCGATGTTGGGGGTACCTGCTTCGAATTTATAAGGTAGCTCATTATAGGTAGTTTTCTCAAACGTCACTTCCTTGATCATCTCCCCGCCACCCCGGTAGGGAGGCATGGCGTTCAGCAAATCTGCTTTGCCGTACAGTACCCCCATGCCGGTAGGGCCGTAGATTTTGTGTAAAGACAACGCGTAGAAATCACAATCCAGCGCCTGTACATCGAGGTGTAAATGGGAACTAGCCTGGGCACCGTCTATGAGTACTTTGGCACCCACCGCATGAGCTTTCTCGATGATCTCGGCTACAGGATTGATCGTGCCTAACGCATTAGAAACGTGGACGACAGAAACGAATTTAGTCCGTTCGGAAAGCATTTGCTCGTACTCGTCCATCAGCAGCTCACCGGCATCATTAATCGGAATAATGCGCAATACACAGCCTTTTTCTTCGCACAGCATCTGCCAGGGTACGATGTTGGAGTGATGCTCCATCGTGCTGATTAGGATCTCATCCCCTTGTTTCAGAAAAGCGCGGCCGTAAGCTTGGGTTACCAGATTGATACTGTCCGTAGTACCGTAAGTAAAAATAACCTCCTCGGCTTTTGGGGCATTTAAAAAGGTCTGAATCCGGCGACGTGAGGCTTCAAATTCAGCCGTAGCCTTCTCGGCCAAAAAATGGATACCCCGGTGAATGTTGGCGTTGGAGTGCTCATAGTAGCCCGTCAGCGCATCCAGCACCTGACGCGGTTTTTGCGTAGTAGCGGCATTGTCGAAATATACCAGCGGCTTGCCGTTGATCATTTCGTTCAGAATGGGAAAGTCCGCCCTGATTTTAGCGGTATCCAACTGTATGTGGGTGTCGAGTAGCATAGTTGATAAACTATTGACTATCAGCTATTCGCTGATAGCCTGGGAATTGTCGCACTGAAAAAAATTAAGCTAGCTTCTCAGTAATAATACCTTCCAGGTACTCCCGGATCGGCTCAATCTTGATTTGGATAATAACGTCTTCACAAAAAGCAAACATGAGCAGGTTCATGGCTTCGTCTTTGGAAATCCCGCGTGAACGGAGATAAAATAGCGCTTCATCGTCCAATTGTCCGGTGGTAGTTCCGTGCGAGCACTTGACGTCATCGGCAAAAATTTCCAGCTGAGGCTTGGTATTCATCGTCGCCTCGGGCGAGAGTACCACGTTCTTACACGACTGGAAGGCGTTGGTTTTCTGAGCGTCTTCCTGCACAAAGATCTTTCCGTTGAACACCCCCGTTGACTTACCCCGAAGTACTCCCTTATACAATTCGTTACTTTCGGAATTGGGTTTGCGGTGGTCCGCTACCGTATGATTGTCGATGTGTTGCTTTTTATCGGGAAAATATAGCCCGTACATGTGAGCATCACAATGTTCGCCATCAATGGCAATGTTCAGATTGTTGCGGATAAAACCTCCATTGAGCGATACCGTAGCGGCGTAAAAATGCGAATTGTCGGCCATACTCACTTGCGTGGTACCTACATGGTAGGCATTGTCGCTGTCATTCTGCACTTTATAGTACTGGACGAGGGAATGCTCAGCTACATAGATTTCGGTTACGGCATTTGTGAAAGCCTTGCCTTCGCCCAGCGTTAGAAAGGTTTCAGTGAGTGTAACCTGAGCATTTTCGCCAATGACAAAAAGATTCCGGGGCTGCGCGCCGATGTTTTCCGAACGGGCATCATTGATGAAGTATAGTACCACGGGCTCTTCCACTACCTTACCCTTGGGCACGTGAATAAAAATACCATCTCCGGCGAAGGCTGTATTCAGGGACGTAAATGCTTCTTCCTTTGTATTGGTAAGCTTCCCAAAATAGGTTCCGATCAGCTCAGATTTCATTTCTATGGCGTCCCGCAACGATAGGATTGAAATCTGATCGGTGGGGGAAACTAAGTTAGAAAGCCCTGCCTCGTACTTTCCGTTGACAAAGTATAACACATTACCCGTCAGATTCGGGATGCTGATGTCGGCAATCGTTTCGGGGGTGACCGCGTGATTTCCGGAAAAATTATAGGCGTGTGAAGTCAGATTCCGCACATTGCTGTACTTCCACTCTTCGTTTCGGGGGGTGGGAAACCCCAGTGCTTCAAATCGTTCCAGGGCCTGCTGCCTGGTTTGGTGAAAAGGCGTCTTTGCCTCTCCGTTCATCGCCTGCTCGCGCCGACGAAAATCGGAAATCAATTCTGCCTTTAAATCTATATTGTCGGTAATCATTTATCTAGTATGAAAAAGTGAGAAGAAAACGGCGGGAATGCCTGAAAGAGCAACCTACCTATGTGTGCGAACGAAGCTAATCATTCATCGTTTATCGCTCATCTTTAAGCAAGGGCCTCCACTTCGGCTTTGATCCAGTCGTAGCCTTTCTCTTCCAGTTCGAGGGCGAGTTCCTTGGTGCCGGATTTTACGATTCGGCCTTTATAAAGTACGTGCACGTAGTCGGGCACTATATAATCAAGCAAGCGCTGGTAGTGAGTGACGACAATGGTGGCTTTCTCAGGCGAACGCAGGGTATTGACGCCCTCGGCCACGATGCGCAGGGCGTCGATGTCGAGGCCTGAGTCGGTTTCGTCCAGTATGGACAGTCTGGGTTCCAGCACCGCCATCTGGAATATTTCGTTACGCTTTTTCTCCCCACCCGAGAATCCTTCATTCAGTGAGCGCTTCAGCAGCGAGTCGTTCATGCGTACCAGTTTGGCTTTTTCCCGCACCATTTTAAGAAACTGCGCGGCATCCAAAGGCGCTTCGCCCCGGTACTTACGCATCTCGTTGACGGCGGTTTTTAAGAAATTGATCGTAGTCACACCGGGTATCTCCACGGGGTACTGAAAGGCCAGGAAAATGCCCTCGGCGGCACGCTCTTCGGGGGCCAGACCCAACAGATCCTTGCCGTCGAACAGTACTTCTCCGCCAGTCACTTCATATTCTTCGCGGCCAGCCAATACCGAGGCCAGCGTACTTTTGCCAGAGCCATTGGGCCCCATAATAGCGTGTACTTCACCCGCATTGACCGAAAGATTGATTCCGTTTAATATTTTTTTGCCTTCGATTGAGGCATGTAAGTCATTAATTTTAAGCATAATAGATTAAAATAGTAAGTGGTATTGGGAATTTGCAAAAGTACTAAGGAATGGCCGTTAAACGAAATGGGAATTAGAACGTTTCTAAACAGCCGCTTTTCCTTATACTATAAACCCATAAGCTCCCGGCCTTGTTCCCGCTTTCAGTTCTTTGTAAAAACCCGCGCATTGGTGGCACACAGCCTACTTTTTAATGAAAAATAATCCCGTTACTTTGCGAACCGCAACTTTTTTGCAAAAACCCTATGAAGACTAACAAATTGAATGCCAATAAGATTAAGGTCTCCTCAGAAGTGGGGCGACTTAAACGCCTGCTGATCCATAGCCCCGACCGGGGTTTGGGTAAGGTAATACCCTCAAAAGCACAGGATTGGCTGTTTGAAGATATTGTCCACCTTGACACCATGAGGCGCGAAGAGTACGACTACTATGTAAAGCTACTGCTGTATTTTCTCGATCCGGATAAAGTCAAAGGTCGGATTGCCGAGATTGACGCCGATGAATCCCGGGCCTTTTATAAGCCCGGTACTGCGGGGTACTTCGATTCGGACCGGGTGGTAGATTTGCAAAGCCTGTTGGGGGCTATCTTACAGGATGAAGTGATCAGAACCAAATTGATTGCCACCATTTGTGGCATCGAGAAATGCTCGCATCAGACCCAACGCGAATTGACCCAGCACGAACCGAACGAATTGGCCAAAATATTCATTTCAGGATCACTTTCGGATGAGCGGATGCTATTTTCACCATTACCCAACCTGATTTTTACCCGCGACATAGGTATTGTCATCAACGATCACATCCTGCTCAATCGACCTGCTAAAGCTGCCCGTACCCGCGAGTCGCTACTGGCGCAGTACGTTTTCTTTTACCACCCGATGTTTGCCCACTATCGCGACAAAATCATCGAGATACCCGACAATGACAAGCATTTCTTACTTCCCGAGGACGAGAAGCTAAGCGACTACAACCGCTCAACCCTGGAAGGAGGCGACGTGATGATGGTATCCCCCCGGCACTTACTCATTGGATGCAGCGAGCGCACGACCTTGTACGCAGCCCAGCAAGTGATGCGGATTCTGTTCGAGAAAAACGTGGTCGATACGATCACCATCGTCAAAATTCCCAAGAAGCGTGACTACATGCACATCGACACGATTTTTACCCAGGTGAAAAAAAATATGTGGGTGCTGCTCAGTTCGCTGGGGCGACAGGGCGATGAATCGAAAAAGAAAGATGTACTGCATTTTTTTGCGCCCAAAGTCCTGGATCATGAATTGAAAATCATGCAGTTCATCAAAGGTTTGGAGCACAAGCCGATTGAAATAGAAAACCTGGAAGATTTGCTGGCTGACATCAGCCGGAACGATCTGGGTTGCAAGGAACCCGTGCAGTTCATTTACTCCGGCAACAACGAGTTTCCGTTTGGCGACCGCGAACAGTGGACCGACTCCTGTAACCTGCTGGCCCTGAAAGATGGCGTGGTCATTGGCTACGATCGTAACGACCGTACCCTGGATGCGTTCAGAGCGCAGGGATTCCGGGTGATCGCCGCTGCTGACCTGCTGGCGAAGTTTGAAGACGGAGAATTATCTCCCGATACCCTGGTCAATACATTCATTATGCTACCCTCGGCAGAGCTATCGCGGGCACGGGGGGGCTCGCACTGTATGAGTATGCCGATCCTGCGGGATGATTTCTAGCTTGAAGGTACCCCTACCCAAAAGCGAGGGGTACTTGTATAGAGCTCGATATACTTGTAAATTCGCAGAAACAAAATCATAACCTCCCCACTTTTATGCGCTCCCTTCGTTCCATTCGTACATCAACTCAGGTTCAGCCACAGTCTACTTCCCGGATTATGATGATCCGGCCGGTGCGGTTTGCCTATAATGAGCAGACGGCCGAGAGCAACGAGTTTATGAATGCGGATTTTGCCGAGGAAACCCGGAAGATCGCCCAGCAAAAGGCGTTGGAAGAATTCGAGCACCTGGTGACAGTACTGACTGCGGCTGGCGTGGACGTGACCGTTTATGAAGATACCATCACGCCCTATTCGCCAGACTCCATCTTTCCCAACAACTGGATGTCGTTGCATCAAAGTGGTAAAGTAGTGCTGTACCCCATGATGGCCCCTAACCGCCGCGTGGAGCGTCGGATGGACATTATCGACGACCTGCGTATGCGCTACCACGTGGAGGAAATCATCGACCTCACTCACTTTGAACAAGAAGGGAAGTTTCTTGAAGCCACGGGAAGCATGGTGCTTGACCGCCGTTTCAAGATTGCCTACGCTTGCCTGTCGCCCCGCACCAATGCCGAAGTATTGGAGGCTTTTGCGAAGGCTACCGGCTACGAAGTGGTCAAATTCTCGGCGCTCGACGATAATGACGTACCCATTTACCATACCAATGTGCTCATGTGTATCGGGGATGTGTTTGCAGTGGTGTGCCTGGAAGCGATCAAAAATCCCGATGACAAATTTCTGGTACGCTCGGTGCTGGAAGAAACGGGTAAGTACCTCGTAGAAATTACGCTGGATCAGATGAAAAGCTTCGCGGGCAATATGCTGCTGGTCCGGACCCAGAAAGACACCAAGTTGCTGGTGATGTCCACCAGCGCTTATCATTCCCTTACCGAGCAGCAACGCTCCGCGCTGGACGACTACGCTGAATTGATCCATGCCGACCTGACTATGATTGAAGGCAACGGTGGTGGCTCAGCCCGTTGCATGATGACTGAAATTCATCTTCCCCTAAAATAACCGTCAGAGGCAGTATATCCCGGCCAACTCTGGGTTGCTTGTGGATATTCATTCTCATTGTACAGCCTGTTCCTTTTACTTTCGTACCCACATTTCCCCAGCTATACATAATAGACGCCTGGAAAGGTTTTTTTTTACCCAATAGCAACTTTCAATTAAATACTCATCAACCAAATTCAACTATATTATGGAAGATAGGACAGAAAAGGCGCAGGACGTTTTGGAGAAATTGTCAAAACTGCATTATGATAGAATTCAGGGATACGAGCGGGCCAAGGACGATACTAAAGATGCCGACCTGCTGGCACTGTTTAGCTTTTACGAGCAGCAGAGCCGTCAGTTTAAATCGGACCTGAACAGTGAAATTACCAAGTACGGTGGCGATGTGCCCGACGACAATTCCTTTCTGGGCGAAATCCATCAGGCCTGGATGGATCTAAAAGCTGCCGTTACCGGCAAAGACCGCGACTCGGTGCTAAGTTCGTGCGAGTTTGGCGAACAGACCATCGTGGCTGCTTATGAAGATGTGCTCAAATACGACAAAGACGATACCCGCCTTCCTGACGCGCTGGAATCTACGCTTCGTAAGCAGCTGGAAGAATTGCGGTCCGCTAAGAGCCGTATTGCCACGCTTCATGCCAATGCCGATTAAACAAATGCCCAATTCATGGGTTATATAGTAAACCGCAAAATGAAGGGATAGCCTCAGGGCTATCCCTTCCTTTGTTAAAATACACAAAATATTGATGGACACTACAGACGAATCAAAACAGGTAAAGGTTGGCGGCATGGGCGCGATCTGCCATGACCAGGGTGTTTTTTTCAGGGTATGGGCACCCCATGCCGAATCGGTATCTGTAATAGGGACCTTCAATGAGTGGCATGGCGAAACCAACTGGTTGTGGCGCGAGGAAAACGGATACTGGGGCATCAACGTCCAGAATGCCAAAGCGGGTGACGAGTACAAATTCCTGCTGCGCACCCCATCGGGTGATCTGTATCGTAACGATCCTTATGCTCTCCACCTGACCAATTCGGTCGGGAATGGCATTGTCTATGACCACACTTCCTTCGACTGGCAGGATGATGCCTTTGGTACGCCTTACTGGAACGAACTGGTCATTTACGAAATGCACGTTGGGACTTTTCACGTCAAAGATGGATACGGACCCGGCAATTTTTATACCGCTATCGAACGGCTACCCTACCTGCGGGACCTGGGCATCAATGCCGTTGAAGTGATGCCTCCTTTTGAGTTTCCAGGCTCGGTTTCCTGGGGGTATAACCCCGCCTTCCCTTTTGCCATCGAAACCGATTACGGCGGACCTGATGCCTTTAAAGCATTCGTTAAAGCCGCCCATGAGCATGGCATAGCCGTTATTCTTGATGTAGTTTACAATCACTTTGGCCCCTCGGACATGGATTTGTGGCGGTTCGATGGCTGGTACGAGAACGACGGAGGGGGAATATATTTTTATAACGACTGGCGCTCCGAAACGCCCTGGGGTAACACCCGTCCCGACTTTGGCCGGGAGGAAGTAAGAAGGTACATACTCGACAATGCCCTTATGTGGCTGGAGCAATATCGGGTCGACGGCTTGCGCATGGATATGGTACCCTACATCAGGAATGTGAAGGCTGATGGAAATCCTGGGAACGATATTCCCGAAGGCAAGACCATGATCAGATGGATCAACTCGGAGATTCAGAAAAAGTACCCACACAAAATTACTATTGCCGAGGACATGCACAGCCTCGACTCCATCACTAATTCGCTTCATCAGGGAGGCTGGGGCTACGGCTCTCAGTGGGATGCCCAGTTTGTTCATCCGGTTCGGGAAGCTCTCATCACCCAGGATGATACCCACCGGGACATGGATTCGATAGCCAAGTCTATTACCCACCGCTACAACGACGATGCCTTTGAGCGAATTATTTTTACAGAATCGCACGACGAGGTTTCAAACGGACAGGCGCGGGTAGCCGAGGAAATTGCTCACTCGGATGTAAATAATTATTACTCCAAGAAGCGGGCTGCTTTGGGGTGGCCCTGGTACTTACTTCACCTGGTATACCCATGCTATTTCAGGGGCAACCTTTATTGGAGGATAAATGGTTTTCCGACACAGATCCCCTCGACTGGTCGCGGCTGGAACGCTTCAATGGATACGTTTCCCTGCATCGGGACCTGATACAGCTTCGGCGAAACTTTGCTAATAACACTTCGGGCCTAAGTGGTCAAAATGTGGAATTGTTGCGGGTGGACAACGATAAGAAAGTCATTATTTTCCACCGGTGGAAAGAAGGAGGTCCCCGGGATAGCGTGGTGGTGGCCATGAACTTCTCCGCGCATCATTACGACCACTACGCTGTGGGCTTTCCTGCTTCTGGCAAGTGGATCCCCCGTTTTAATAGCGATTGGAAGGGATATGATGAGGAATTTTCGGACAAGACCGTTGTTACAACGCACACACAGGAGGGCAACTACGATGGAAAGCCCCAGTATGTACAGCTGGGACTAGCTCCCTACTGCACCCTTATTTATTCCCAGGACTAAAAATACCTGGCTAGACACGGGATAGAAAAACAGTTAAATCTCCCCCACAGTTTTGTTCGACCGCTCGCAATCGTGGGGGATTTAATGTAGTGCGGAATAAAGATGAGGGTTAGTGGATGAATTCAGGCGAATCCACATTTCTGATGGTAATGTCTCCCACAATCGTGTCTGATGCTATAACCGCCCTGGGATTCTTCGCGGGGACCATTTGATTGGCATAACGGAAAAGTACCACTGATAGCATAACGGACAGAACAAAGAAGGATCCAATTAATAGTCGTAGAGAGTTTTGGGTAACAAAATTTTTCATTTCCGGTGGGATTTTACGAGTGACTACCTTAAGAAGCGACCTACCTACCATATGGTAAGTAGGTCGCTTCTTAAGGTCTACCTATTTTCGATCTTACTTCCTTAATCTTTCAAATCAGCCTCAACCTTGTCGAGCTTGGTTCTGACATCCGTTCTGAATTCCTTCCAGTTTGCCTCGGTACGATCTCCTAAGTCCTTAAGCGAACCTTTTAGCTCATCGCGCTCCTGCTTCCATTCTTTTTTCCGATTTTCCCAACGTACTTTTTCGTCGGCAGTGGCTGCTTTTATTTTGTCGTCAGCCTCTTCAATTTTTCGATCGAGTTTATCGATTCCGTCATTAATGTCGCCCTTAATATCATTTTTGTCGTCTTCCCAGTTAGCTGCAATTTCATCACCAGCGTCTTCAATTTCATCTCCTGCATTTTCCATATCATCACCTACCTGTTCGGCGGTATCATTTGCTTTGTCTTGAGCGGATTCGCTGCACGAAGTAAAAGTAAGGGATGTTGCCAGCAAGAGTGCACTAACAAATAAAGTTGTCTTTTTCATAATAAGTTAACGTAAGATTGGTTATGAAAGAATTGGATTGAGGGGATGAATTCCACCACTACGATAGTTTACTAAAAATCAAATACCAAGAGTCCGGAAGCCAACCATACCCACCCCGACTCCATTCCTGATTGGAAACAGAAACCAGTCAGACTTTATCTTTTCAAAATTAAGGTACCCCTACGAAAAATTGCCTTCTGTAATTCGTATGGCTGATTTAAGGGCTGTATACTGAGCGCAGAAAGGGGAGGAGTAATATGTTATTAAGTATTTGAACAGGAGCCAAACTCACTTTTGCACCCTTAAGTTTGGAGCGAGGAAAGGACTGATCAAAATGGGGATTTCTGTTAAAACTGAGGAAATAAGTCCTCGCATGTTAGGGCCGCTACTACCGGGAGTCGATTCCACACCATGGCGTAAAAATTGCAAAGGACATACAAATATCCAACGGAATCATGAATCGGGCCACTCTCTTTCTAAACTCAAAACTTCTGCGCATCTGTCTGGTCATGCTTGTCATTACCATTAGTGTCTATTGGTTGGTAGTTCTGCGCACTTTCCTGGTGCCTATTCTGATATCCGTATTGCTATCCATTCTGGTCTCGCCGATTACATTACAATTAGAGGAAAAGGGGCTCAAACGAATGCCGGCCATTGCTCTTACACTGGTTCTGTTTCTAGGACTTATCGCGGGTATCCTCTATGTGTCCTACACACAAATTTCGGATATGATCGATATGTGGCCCAGCTTTGTTAATAAGGCAGATGCCATGTTATATCAATCCAGAAGCTGGATGAGCGAAACTTTCGGATTACAAACCCGCTCACAGCTCAATGATTTAGAGGATGTTTCCGCTCAACTGATTCAGGACAATGGCTCTACGGCTCTTCTGCTAACAACCGCCTTTTTGGCTACCCTTTTCCTGATCCCGCTTTACATGTTCTTCATGCTATACTACCGTACTTTCTTTTGTAATTTTCTATACGGTTTGTTGGGCAGAACCGAGAAAAAGCGAATAAACATTATTTTGTACCGTATCTACGATGTAATACACAATTACCTGGCTGGTATGTTCACGGTCATGGTGATTGTAGGGTCTCTTAATACTTTAGGCCTTTTGATTCTTGGCATCCAATATGCCGTCTTCTTCGGCTTCTTTGCCTCTTTGTTACTACTGATTCCCTACATTGGAGTTATTATTGGATCAGCACTGCCTATTATGATGGCACTGGTAACCAAAGAGTCTCCTATGTACGCCGTAGGGGTAGGGGGTATATTCCTTACAATTCAGCTATTGGAAGGTAATTTTATCACGCCTTATATAGTAGGCTCTAAAATTAGCATCAATCCACTTATGGCTATTTTGGCTCTGCTTTTAGGGGGCATGGTGTGGGGGATTCCGGGCATGATCCTGGCTCTTCCTATGATAGCCATTCTAAAAGTTATTCTGGATCATTCGGACGATCTGAAAGCTTTTGGATATGTACTGGGCGATCCCGATTCCCACAAAGGAAGAGATTTTTTTGAGATAGGGGATGAAGAGGAGAATGAGAAAGCAAGTGCTGCACCGCAGGACAGTATGGAAGAAGAAAATGAAAACCTGGTCCCGGGCACGAAAGTACGGCCTGCTCCCCTAATACCGGTTACTGAATGATGCCTACCTTAGGATAACTGCCAGGCTCTTCTCTTTATCTGTTTATGCTTTGAATGTTTTATTGGAAGGAGAATCTTCATTGAGGATACGTCGAATCTCTACAAAGCTTATGGGTTTGTCCATGAAGTAATCTACGCCCCGTCGAAATGCTTCCTCTTTAAGGTTGCTCATAGCACTCATCATGATTACGCGTGATCTATGGGACTGCTTTATTTGCTCGATCACATTAATCCCTTTGCCATCGGGCAGATTATTGTCCAAAAATACCCAATCCGGTTGAAGCTCGT
This sequence comes from Cytophagales bacterium, assembly GCA_038204185.1. GTDB lineage: Bacteria > Bacteroidota > Bacteroidia > Cytophagales > Spirosomataceae > Salmonirosea. The sequence goes on along the minus strand of JBBRDE010000154.1, from coordinate 339 downwards.
CGATGTAGAGGAGCCCATCGTGCAAATTGGTGGCTGTTTTTACCATATTTGGGGTTCCCAGAATCTTCTTACGCAGAAAGTTCTGGATCAACTGACCCAACTCTACCTCATCTTCAATTATAACTATCTTCATATCAGAAGTTCATGCAACAAATAGTACCGCATCGGATAGGCTGAAAACATTTGAAATAGCCAAGGCGAATTACGTTTGCATGATGAATAAAACAACCTTGCCACATGATTCAACCACGGTAACTTGATCACGGAATCTGCGTAGGATGAGGTTCTACACCGTGTGGAACTAAATGCCCATTGCCACGAGTGCCAAGCCCGTCAGGC
>JBBRDE010000153.1:0-13233 GCA_038204185.1 Cytophagales bacterium | reverse complement strand
TTGGTTGATGGCACAAATTTATCAATAATACCTACCCACTTAGATAAAGTCTTTACTTAATTTTGGCAATTACACCAATCTTCAGCCTATGATCCTTTTTTTGAACGACCGTCCGGTCACCATTATCCGACTCATTGATTTTGATACTACCGAAACTACCCACTACGATTTTGTTCAGGATCTGCGGCTTGCTCGACTTAAGGACGTACGGTTCTCCGGCCATGTGGTCCTTTTGAACGTGACGCCTTCGCTGGCCGCCCAGATTATCGAGATGCTGGACAATCACCCCAAGGATTTGCTTTCCCTCACCCTGGTCAGCAGTACCCCCAAAGAGATTACTGCGAAAATCAAAAGTATGTATAAGGTAATTAAAGCAGCCGGAGGAGTGGTTTTAAAAAACAATCAGTGGCTGTTGATGTACCGGAGAAATGTGTGGGATTTCCCCAAGGGAAAGCTGGACCGTGACGAACGGTCACGTAAGGCGGCGGTACGTGAAATCGAGGAAGAAACCGGCGTAAAAGGGCGGATTAAAGGCAAAATTTGTACTACGTGGCATACCTATACTTTTCAAAACAGCCGGATTCTTAAACGAACTAAATGGTACGTTTTGGAATGTGTAAACGACATCCATATGGCCCCACAGACCGAGGAAGATATTGAAAAATTGGAATGGATGGCCTACCCGGAAGTGCAGCGGGTATTGATAAACTCATTTAGCTCAATCCGTTACGTGGCCGATCGCCTGCACCGCCTACAGGCACACGCCCGCTCTGTGTGACTAATATCGCCAGAATAAAGCGGGTGATTTGGCATCTTTGCTGGCATAACTTTGTTCTCAATTAACAAGAAAAGCACGTAACTATGGCAAATTTTAAGGAAATCATAAAATCAGACCAGCTCGTACTGGTCGATTTCTTCGCAGAATGGTGCGGTCCCTGCAAGATGATGAAGCCTGTATTGGAGAATGTGGCCCGAACCATGGAAGGAAAGGCCCGAATTCTTAAGGTAGATGTGGACAAGAACCCCAAGGCTGCCGCTCAATACAAAATCCAAGGGGTACCAACGCTCATACTTTTCCAGGGCGGACAGATTAAATGGCGGCAATCGGGCTATGTGGATGCCAAAAAATTAACCAATGTCCTGGAAAAATTTACCCAATAAGTATACTTTTTAAGTAGATCCCCTCCTCATGTTAAAAGGTTCAAAAATTTACAGCATAGCTACCAACACATGCCCCCGTTGTCAAGAGGGTTTGTTTTTTAAAACTACCAATCCGTATGATCTTAAAGACTTTGACAAAATCAATCCAACCTGTGCCTATTGTAAAGAGTCTTTTCAGCGCGAACCCGGCTTTTATATTGGTGCCATGTACATCAGCTATGCCTTATCGGTAGCACTGGTGATTACGGCCTTCGTAGGGTTTGTGATCATCTTTGGCTTTGACATCGAGTATGTGTTGGCTGGGCTTATTCCCGCCATCGTCATTTTGATGCCAGTACTTTTCCGAACAGCCCGTATCGTCTGGCTCAATATTTTCGTGAAGTATGATAATGAAAGTGCCAGGTTGGCCCGGCAAAAGAAATACGGGACGCAGCACGTTTCATAACGTAGCCTTCAGCGAGTAAGGTAAGAACTCGTCCACGTCTTGCCCGTACCGGTGTAGATCCCTGATGATACTCGAGCTGATCGGGGCTAAGTGCGGTGAGGTGATCAGAAAAACAGTTTCGATTTCTTCGTAAACAAAGCGATTTACCTGCGAAATCCCGTTTTCATATTCAAAGTCGGTGGTGTTACGCAGTCCCCTCAGTAAAAAACGGGCACCCAGCTCGCGGGCAATGCGCGCCGTGAGATCGTCGTAGGTAATGACTTTTACATTACTTTCCCTCTGGAACGACTTCTCAATATAGAATTTCATCTCTTCCAGGGGAAAATAGCGCTGCTTATTTGCGTTGTTTCCTATGCCGATTACAACCTCATCGAACAGGTTGAGGGCGCGTAGGACGATATCCTGGTGCCCTTTGGTAAAAGGGTCAAAAGAACCCGGAAACAGGGCGATTCGCTTCATTAAAAGTGGGGAAGGTTTGTTTTAAGTCTCTAAAAAATAAGTATTTAACAGCCCAAAATAACGATGCTCTGGAATATCTTCAAATTCATCGATATACTGGATCGTGCGGGGGTTCTGCCCAAAATGCAGATGTGGTATAAATCGTGCTAGCTCAGTGTAAAGCTCGGAGTAAGGGGTTACCTCACCGTATAGCAGCACCTTTACATCCTCGGGAAGAAGTTGCAATTGATTCAGACTGAACAACATCAAGTAGGTCATTTCCATTGGATTCTGGTATGGAAAACGATTGCAGAATTTCAGGCTTCCTTTGTCGGTATAGATCAGAATGAAATGGCTTGCCTCCAGATGGATGGTTATCAATCGCGGAAACTCGTATTCGGCATGGCTTGCCAGGGCGCCAAATACCAGTGGAGAAGTGAAGTGGTAGAATTCGATTGAATGCAGCGGATATTGACCCTGTAGCCAATCCGACCAGGAACCAGGCAAAGTGAACAGTGTGTAGGCATCTACACGGGGCAAATGGTGAGAAAGCACCCGTGTATCGGGACGGGCGGGCCCGCCCGTAGCCAGCTGTAAATAGTCTGCCGTATATTCCTTCCGAAAAAGGGGGGCCGGAATCATCGTGAAAGCGGATGTATTCACTGAAATCCGAACGTCTTTCCACTGATCCGATGGTAGAAAAGGATGCTCAGCTACCAGTGTTTTAAGCTTATCCAGGTATTCATTCTCATTCAAAAAGGTGTCGAAGGCATAGTCTTCCAGCCAAACGAAGCGCCGGGGGGCATCCTCGACAAAACAGAACCGAAACCTTGTTTCGTCAATTTCGATACAGAGTGTGCAGCGGGCTATTCGGGTAGCATCGAAAGTTTGCTGGGCTACCTTGACGGTAGGTTGCAACTGGCTTAGGGCCAGGGTCGGGTCTGATAAATCCATCGTCATAGTTAGGTATGCAAATAACCATTCAATAAAAACACATCGTCCAGCGTCTGACAGTATTGAAACATGCGGTGGACTTCGTTGTCGGGATAGGCTTTAATTTGCTCCATAGTCATCAGCTGCACTTCGGTGATTATCTGATTGCTCTCGGACATTTCGGGGTCGACACCTACCTGTACTTCGCCAGCAACAATTCGGGTTGTAAAAAACAGTTCCATGGCATGAAGAGGGGGCTGCATGAATTCGCTGACGAAGAGTAGCTTCCCTGTTTCAATAACCAAGCCAGTTTCCTCCAAAAATTCCCTTTCCAGAGCCTGATGTGCCGTTTCGGCAAAATGTATACCCCCACCCGGTGGACACCAAAAGGTGTCCGTAACCCCGACCCCCCTGTGCCGGACCATCACCAGGCGGTCGTCCATGATGCAGATTCCGCACACGCGGGTTCGTAGACGATTTCCGTATAATCGGAGTACTTCTTCTCGGGCCTTTTCCACTAATGTTGCTCGTTTTTTTAACTGCAAATATAGGCAACATGCGCAGATAGTACTGGATATCTCAATACGGACTGCCGGAAATGTAGCTTTCCAATGATTTTATATGTACCCGTTGCTCCCGGATAATTGCCGTTACGATGTCATTGATCGAGATAATTCCTACCAGTTTTCCTCCTTTAGTTACGGGCAGATGGCGAATATGCTTTTCGGACATGATTTCCATACATTCCTGTAGCTTCTGCTCAGTTTCCACGGTAATAACTTTGCTGGTCATCACATCTCTGATCAGCGTATCCTTAGAAGCCCGTCCTCGCAAAATTCCTTTTCGGGCGTAGTCACGCTCTGAGAAAATTCCCACCATCTCACCAGCTTCCATGACCAGCACCGCCCCGATATTCTTCTGCTCCATGATTTCAAGGGCTTCATACACGGAATCGTCTGGCGCGACAGACCAAATGGTATCTATTTCTTTTCCCGAAAGGATTTGATGTACTTGCATGCGTAGTTGGGTTTAGCAGTTTTTTTAATCCAAGATAGGATTTAGAATTTACTAAATCCAGCTTTTCAGTTTTAAGCGGTTAAATTACAATAATATTCCATTTTTTATTTTATTAGACGAGCGTATTAGAATGCCCAATCTCGACGAACAGTTGCCCTCCATTGGGTTAGCGAAGCGTTTTCCTTTCAAACCCACCGAAAGCCAGGCCCGTTTTTTTGAGAGGATGAATGATTTTCTGGTGGAGGAAGAAGGGCTGGAGCGCTACCGTGATGCCTTCGTCCTCAAAGGCTACGCCGGCACTGGAAAGACCACCTTGATCAGTACATTAATCAAAGTAATTCGAAAGTACGGGTACAAGTCGGTTCTGTTGGCTCCGACGGGGCGGGCAGCCAAAGTTATGGCCACATACTCTAAGAAGGTAGCCCTGACTATTCACAAGAAAATCTACAAACAAACCTCAGATCCCTACTCGGGAGCTTTTGTGTTTGAACGGCAAAGCAACTACCACGAGGATACACTTTTCATAGTCGACGAAGCATCAATGATCAGCGATGACGCTGACTTTGGCAATCGAAGCCTGATGGCCGACCTGATCGAATATGTGTACGAGAATCCGGGCAACAAGTTACTGCTGGTCGGGGATACGGCGCAGCTTCCTCCGGTGGGCAAGGAAATCAGTCCGGCGCTGGATAAGGACTACCTTGAGACAAAGTATCAGGTATCGGTTAGGGATGAGGAATTAATCGAGGTGATGCGGCAGGATGAACAGTCGGGGATTCTATTCAACGCCACCGAACTTCGTAAACAACTCAGCGATCAAAAACCGGCTATTCAGATACAGACCCGCTCTTTTCCTGACATTTACCGGATGACCGGGGAGAAACTGGAAGATGGCCTACGCTATGCTTACGATAAGCATGGAGTCGAAAATACCATTATCATTACCCGCTCCAACAAATCAGCCGTGCAGTACAATCAGTACATCAGGCGGACGATCAATTTCAGTGAAGATGAACTGGATGCGGGCGACCGGCTGATGGTGGTGCGCAATAACTACACGGTGCTGGATGAAGACTCGCCAGTGAACTTTATTGCTAATGGAGATTTTGTAGAACTTTTGAAATTAAAACGCACCGAAGAAATCCACGGCCTGCGGTTTGCCGATGCCGTACTACGGCTCACCGATTACGACGAACAGCCCGAATTCGAGGCTAAAATTATGCTGGATACCCTGCATTCTTCCGCGGCGTCGCTCTCGCAGGAAGAAAACAAGCGGCTGTACGAAAGCGTCATGGAGGATTACTTCTTTATAAAATCAAAAAAAGAACGGACTGAAGCCTTACGCAAAGACCCCTACCTGAACGCTTTACAGATCAAGTTTGCCTATGCCCTCACTTGTCATAAATCACAAGGTGGGCAATGGAGCGCAGTTTTCATCGACCAGGGGTACCTTCCCGAAGATCAGGTCAACGGAGAATTTATCCGATGGCTCTATACAGCCATAACACGCGCTACCGATGAGGTGTTCCTAATGAACTTCCATCCCCATTTCTTCAGCTGATTTGTTTGCTAACCGTTGCGTTTTTTTATCGAACAGGGTCGTATAATCTGGACTTTCGGTGCGCATCCACTGATCCCAAAAAGTAAAATACAGGCCATAGTTAAAGCGAAACTGAGCGTGATGTAGTCCATGGTGGGTGGCACCAATCCACCAGCGGCCAAACCAATGACGGTTGAAGTCTTGTGGGTAAAGTTCAGTATTAAGATGATTGATGGCGCTGGTCAGCGTCATCAGGGTGAGAATGGCCACAAGGGAATAAATATGCAGGGGAATGATAAAAGTCATCAGCGGAATAAAGGCTGCCTGTAGAATACTCTCAATAGGATGAAAGGAAAAAGAAGTCCAGGCCGAAGTCGTGATGCTGTCGTGGTGTACTTTGTGGATAAGTTTGTAAATACCCGGCTTGTGCATCCAGCGGTGCAACCAGTAGTAGTAAGTTTCGTGCAGAAAGAGCATCAGGCCAATGCTCAGGAAAAACCAGATCGCCGGGTACTCCTCCCAACTTATGTAAATTTGGGTATAGCCTTTTTGCCAGGCTGCCAGCATTAAGCTTCCCGCCAAAGCGAAAAGGAGAGAAGTCAAAGCAGACCAGCCGATCTCTACCCAGTCTTGCCGGGCACGCCGGGGCCGAGTCTGAACCTCGCGGCTTGCGAATTGCGCCCTAAAAATCCGCTTCACCAACCCATCAAGAACTAGGGCAGTCAGGACGTAACGCCCAAATACCCCCAAAAAGATAAATAAACCAGTAAGTAAAAACGTAGGCAAGTAGGTATAATTAATCGCTTCCATACAATGAAGGTAGGCTTTATTTGCAATCCTTTATCGGACCGAGGCTCGCAAAAGCCTGTCGTTGATGGCCCGGCCCAAATCCTGGTCCGGTAACTTTTCTGCCCAAATTTCCCGAACGGGCAGTTCGTCCAATTGCCTGAGGTACCTGAACAGGTGGTAGGCTGCTTCGCGAAAATTTCCACTCGAAGATAGCACCAGCGTGTTCGCAAATCCCTCTAAATCGGTACCCTCATTAAAAAAAAGTCCTCCAATGCCCGGCTTCCCTACTTGTTCAAGCACTTGGTTGCGGGTACTTAGATAGAGTGGCTTTCTGGGCGCGTAGTGGCTTTTTAGCATACCTGGTGCCTGCGGGTTAGAATCGGAATGCAGGGTGGTGAGCACCTTGCCAACTACGGATTCAATCGATTCCAGCGACAAGCCTCCCAGCCGCAATACGATCGGCTTCTTGTCACGAAAACCGATTATCGTCGATTCGATTCCTACCTGACATTCGCCACCATCGAGAATGTACGGAACTGCCTCGCCCAATTGGGCGGCTACGTGGCTCGCCATCGTGGGACTGATATACCCAAACGGGTTAGCGCTGGGGGCCGCCAGGGGAAAATCGAGAGAACGGAGGAGCTCTAATGTCAGGGGATGATTGGGTACCCTGACGGCCACCGTGGAAAGCCCTGCCGTAACCAGATCAGCAATCAAGGGGTCTTTTGGTAATACCAGAGTTAGCGGACCCGGCCAGAAAGCCTCGGCCAGTTTCCGGGCCGACTTGGGCAAGTCTATGACATATCGGTTCAACGATTCCAGCGAGGCGGCATGAACGATAAGCGGGTCGAAGGTAGGACGGTTTTTAGTTTCAAATATTGAAAGTACCGCTTTGTTATCAAGCGCGTTGGCTGCCAGGCCGTATACCGTTTCGGTCGGAATAGCAACCAATTGCCCCTCGCGGAGTAATTCCGAAGCTTTGCCAATGTCCGTTCCAATCATACTCATGCGTTCTATTTTTTAATGGACAAAGGTAGGGGTTGTAATTGACTTGTAAATTGTCCTGGGCCTCTGGGACGTTGTTTTTTACGCAAGAATTCCGGATAATTTATCAATATATTTTACGAAATCACACCTGCATTAGTAGGAAATCCTTCGGCTTGCCTTATCTTAGTTGATCAGAACTAATCCTGTATACAACTCCTTAACGTATGAGTTTTCAAATTAAAAACGCACCTACCGAATTCGACGTATGCATTGTCGGATCGGGAGCAGGTGGTGGAATGGCCGCTTATCAACTCGCCAAGGCAGGTGCGAAAGTTGCCCTTCTTGAAGCCGGAGGGTACTATGACCCAGCCAAGCCCGAATACATCACTCAGCTTAAATGGCCCTATGAATCGCCCCGACGGGGGGCCAGTACGCAGTTTCGTAACTTTGGTGATTTCGATGCCGCCTGGGGAGGTTGGGAAATTGCCGGTGAACCCTATACCCGCAATAAGGGTACCGAATTCGATTGGTTCCGCTCCCGCATGCTGGGTGGCCGTACCAATCACTGGGGACGCATTTCATTGCGATTTGGACCCAATGATTTCCGCCGCAAAAGTATCGATGGCCTTGGAGAAGACTGGCCGATTGATTACAATACCGTTAGCCCCTACTACGATAAGGTAGACAAGCTAATTGGGGTGTTTGGCGAAAAGGCAAACCTTCCCAACGATCCCGACAGTATCTTTTTGCCCGCCCCTAAAATGCGCCTTCACGAACACATGATTCAGAAGGCGGGTAAGAAGGCAGGAGTTCCGGTAATCCCATCTCGCCTTTCGATTCTCACCAAACCCGTCAATGATGAGCGCGGCTCGTGCTTCTATTGCAGCCAGTGCAACCGGGGTTGTCAGGCCTACGCCGACTTTTCGGCCTCGTCGGTACTGGTGATACCCGCCGTCAAGACTGGCAACGTCACGCTGATTACCGATGCCATGGCCCGGGAGGTACTTACTGATCCAGGTACTGGTCTGGCCACCGGGGTATCGTACGTCGATCGGCAAAAACTTACCGAACATACGATAAAGGCAAAAATTGTGGTCCTTGCAGCAAGTGCCTGCGAATCATCCCGCTTACTGCTAAATTCTAAATCAAGCCGCTTCCCTAATGGGCTGGCGAATTCAAGTGGGGTAGTTGGTAAATACCTGCACGATTCGACCGGTGCCTCACGCGGCGCCTTTATGCCTTCCCTCATGGACCGCCAGCGGTATAATGAAGACGGCGTAGGCGGTGCGCATATTTACTCGCCCTGGTGGCTCGATAACAAGAAGTTGGATTTTCCACGGGGCTATCACATCGAGTACGGCGGAGGAATGGGTATGCCAGGCTACGGTTTTGGCTGGGGTATGGAAAATACCAATGGAAAATATCCGGGCGCTGACGGAAAAATGAAACCAGCCGGAGGCTACGGTGCCTCGTTGAAAGACGATTACCGCCGTTACTATGGCGCTTACATCGGCATGTCCGGTCGGGGCGAAGCGGTGGCATCGGCCGATAATTACTGCGAAATCGACCCCAAAGCCGTGGACAAGTTCGGTATCCCGGTCCTCCGCTTCAACTACAAGTGGTCGGATTACGAGATCAAGCAGGCCAAACACATGCAGGATACCTTCGAGGAGATCATCCATTCGTTGGGTGGCATCGCTTCGGGTACTAAGCCAGGTGCCGACAGCAACTACGGACTGGCCGCTCCCGGCCGGATCATCCACGAGGTAGGTACTGTACGGATGGGCAACGATCCCAAAACCTCTGCCCTGAATAAGTATTCGCAGGCTCATGAGGCCAAAAACGTCTTCGTTGTAGATGGAGGAGCTTTCGTTTCTCAGGCGGACAAGAACCCCACCTGGACGATTCTGGCTTTGTCATGGCGTGCCTCGGACTACATTATCGATCAGGTCAAGCAAAAAAATCTTTAAAATCGAATCCTATGAAACGCAGAGACACCCTCAGGGCACTTACGTTAAGTTCTTTCGGGATAGCCGCCGTCAACCCCCAGGAACTTCTGGCTGAACGGCGCGAAATGGAGTTGGCTATGGCCCCTGAAGACCCCAAAGTAGGTTTTGGCCGCACGGAAGAAGAGGCAGCCTACGACGCCAGGTTGATGAAGGAGAAATACTTTACCGCCCCCGAACTGGCTACCTTAGCCGTCCTGTCGGATATTATTATTCCCGCCGATAAGAAATCAGGTAGCGCCTCTCAATCAGGAGTACCCCAGTTTATCGAATTTATGGTGAAAGACCAGCCCAACTGGCAGACTCCCTTCCGGGGTGGTCTGGCCTGGCTGGATCAGGAATCGCGCAAGCGCTTTGGCAAGATATTCACGGGGCTCAACGCCGATCAGCGGCTTAAAATCGTGGACGATATCGCTTATCCCGAACTTGCCAAACCGGAAATGAGCCAGGGTGTGGCCTTTTTTAACACCATGCGCAATTTTACTGCTACCGGCTTTTTTTCCAGTAAAATTGGAATTGAGGACATCGGGTACATGGGCAATCGACCCAACCAATGGGATGGGGTACCCCAAGATGTATTGAAGAAATACGGATTTAGCTAAAAGCAATTCCATCGTATAAACATTTGGAAAATATAGTATAAGCGAGGACCGCCAAGTCCTCGCTTTTTTGGTTAATTTGGGTACGATTTAGTTCAATAAGTTATGTCACGGTACCGGGCGTTGCACAGGGTTGTGAGTTGGAGCGTACTGATCGGGGTGGGATGGTTCTTGACCACATCTGTCCTGGCGCAGTGCCCTAACACCATACCCCAGGTATCGGACTACGGAACGGGTTCTTATTCGGTCAAGCAGGTGGGAGGTTCCTGCCTTCCGCTCACTGTCAATGTGAAGAATACCCTGCCCGGGTCAATCAATGTCCTCACCCTATTCGATTATAAGGGGGGCCTGATTAGCCCCGACAGCCTCAAACGTGACACACTTCATACCTACACCCGGCCGGGAAAGTATACGATCGTCCAGTTTTCAGAGAAAGAGGGCCGTAAACTGATTGCCTGCCCTACGGTTTACGTGTACGATACCATCCCTCCCAACGTCAGGTTAGTACCCTGTGGAAACAGCCAAGTGAAGTTAGTTTTTGACAACAATCAATCGCCTCACTATGATTCACACTGGATTTCTTGGGGCGATGGAAACATCGTCGAACTTTCTCCCTTTACCCAGTCCGTTTCCCATTTGTACGACACGCCCCCACCCCATACAATTAAAGTCTGGGGAATGGTGAATCCAGGGTTATGCCGAAGTCGCGACGTTCTTTTCAAATTCGACCCGACCAATATTGTAGAAGCACCTTCCATCAAGTCATTAACACAACAGACCGCATCCAGTGCGGAACTAGTCATATCCAATCCTTTGAAAAGTGAGTTGCTATTGGTCAGAAGGCTCGCATCCGGGCTTTGGGAAAGCACGGGACGTACAGTAAAAAAGGAAAATGAGACCCTTAGCTTTGCAATAGATCCGCTGAACGTGCTGTGTTTTCAATTACAGCCTACCGATACCTGTCTGGCGGGAAGCTACCAATCAGAAGTGGTGTGCTCGGTTATTATGCAGTTGCTCAGCTCGGATCATGCGAATGAACTATCCTGGAAAACCCTTGAACTACCAACGAAGGCAAAGGTCAGTATTCATAAAGATTCCGTTTTTTGGAAAGATGTCAGTTCGCAGGGTACAACCGGGTACCTCGACGACCCGAATCTTAGCTGCGGACGTGAACACTGCTATCAGCTTCTCATTACCAGCCCCACCCAAAGCGTTTCCTCCCGACCGCTTTGTCAACGCACTCCGCCGTCTTACTGCTACCTGCTTGCGCCCGTTTTTATTCCAGATGCTTTTTCGCCCAATGGTGATGGGATCAATGATGTGTTCGAGATCAAAGGGGAGTTACCTTCGACCTTCGAGTTGACTATTTTCAGTCCCTGGGGAACTGTGGTTTTTCACACCACCGACCGGCTGCAATCATGGAACGGAAAGTACCAGGAAACCTGGGTACCCCCCGGGACTTACCCATATAGTTTTACGTTAAGAGATCCGGGCAGCGGAGGCCAATATACCCGGAAGGGATCGGTGTTGGTTATAAAATAGAAAAGCCTTCTTAAGTGGAAGGCTTTTCTATTTTATAACTCTAAAAATCAGGCCATTACTCCATCATATATGGCTTCACGCTGCGCTTTGATGTAGCTATCCTGAATGTATTCATCGTAGGTCATCAATTTATCCAGCATCCCTTTTGGCCCTATTTCGATGATCCGGTTGGCAGCCGTTTGGATGAACTGGTGGTCGTGCGAATAAAACAGGACATTGCCTTTAAAATCAATCATGCCATTGTTCAGGGCCGTAATGGATTCCAGGTCGAGGTGGTTGGTGGGATCGTCCATCACCAGCACATTGGAAGCGGAAAGCATCATCTTCGACAACATACACCGTACCTTCTCACCACCGGAAAGTACCCCCGCTTTTTTGAGGGACTCTTCGCCGCTGAAAAGCATCCGGCCCAGGAAGCCCCGGATAAAACTTTCGTCTTTCTCAACCGAATACTGCCGCAGCCAGTCCACGAGATTCAAATCCACGTTGAAGAATTCGGTGGGATCTTTGGGGAAATAGGTTTGAGTTGTGGTGATACCCCAGGTAAAGGTACCTGAATCAGCCTTGTCCTCACCCATCAGAATGTCGAACAGCGTACTGATCGACTGCATGTTGCGACCGACAAACGCAACTTTATCATCCTTATTCACCGCAAAGCTAACACCCTTAAAAAGTGATGTACCATCTTCCGCTCGTTTTGACAATCCCTCTACGCGCAGAATTTGGTCACCTACCTCACGTTCGGGTTTGAAGGCAATGTAGGGGTACTTACGAGACGAAGGCTTGATATCGTCCACGGTAATTTTTTCCAGAAGTTTCTGCCGGGAGGTCGCTTGCTTGGATTTGGAAGCGTTGGCGCTGAATCGGCGGATAAACTCTTCCAATTCCTTCCGCTTATCCTCCGATTTTTTGTTGGCATCCTGCTTTTGCTTCATGGCCAACTGGCTGGACTCGTACCAGAAAGTGTAATTTCCGGTATACATCTGCACTTTGCTGAAGTCAATATCAACGACGTGAGTCGTGACCTGATCCAGGAAGTGGCGGTCGTGAGAAACCACAATCACGGTATTCTTAAAGTTTGCCAGAAAGTTTTCCAGCCACATCACTGTGTCAACATCCAGGTTGTTGGTAGGCTCATCCAGCAACAGTACATCGGGATTCCCGAATAACGCCTGCGCAAGCAGTACCCGCACCTTATCGTTACCATTCAAGTCCTTCATCATGGTAAAATGCAGGTCCTCCGGCAAAGAAAGTCCACTCAATAGCTGTCCCGCTTCGGCTTCGGCTTCCCAGCCATTCAAATCCGCGAATTCGGATTCCAGCTCCGCGGCCTTCTCGCCATCGGCATCGGTAAAATCTTCCTTGGCGTACACCGCATCGCGCTCTTTCATCACCTCATAGAGGCGCTTGTGACCCAGAATAACAGTATCCATCGCCGAGTATTCATCGAACGCGAACTGATCCTGACTCAGGAACGCCAGCCGTTCGCCCGGATTCAAGCTTACATTGCCTGTCTGGGGCTCGATTTCTCCCGATAATATTTTCAAGAATGTGGATTTCCCCGCCCCATTGGCACCAATGACACCGTAACAGTTGCCTGGAACAAACTTGATATTTACTTCATCAAATAATATTCTTTTTCCGTACCGCAAGGATACGTTTTGAACAGTCATCATCTTAAATTGAATTTTTTTGTGTTTCGAATAGCAAATTTACAAAATAATTTGGTGAGAATTAAGTGGTTGCTGTACCAACTTACCCTCCCTACTCTATATT
>JBBRDE010000152.1:0-13270 GCA_038204185.1 Cytophagales bacterium | reverse complement strand
AATCATAGATTCACCCTTGGAAATGTTCCGGGCAACTTTGCGGGCCCGCTTCTTGTTAATGAAGCTGCCAAATCCTCTCACATAAAGATTTTCGCCATCGGCGAGGGAATCTTTCACTACGGTGAAGAAAGTTTCGAGAGTCTGCTGAACATCAGCCTTTTCAACACCTGTTTTCTCAGAAATCTGTGCGATTACGTCTGCCTTAGTCACTGTGCTTATGTACTTTAAAGTGTATATTGTTTTATTTACAATATTCCCGCTCTTAATTTTTGGGAGTACAAAGGTAGCGTAATTTTACTAAAAGTTAAAAGTCATTTCGTTTCCTTTTTTTTATAAACCGTTAAAAAACAGCTAGTAAAAGTTTTAATGAGTATAAATACATCCTTAGAATCACCTGATTTCAGCCGTACGGTTATCCGCTGGTACCACCGCCACCACCGCGACCTACCCTGGCGGCACACTTCCGATCCTTATAAAATATGGCTATCCGAAATCATCCTACAACAGACGCGGGTAATGCAGGGATTGCCCTATTACCTGCGGTTTGTGGAGCAATATCCTACCGTATTTGACCTGGCCCACGCCGAAGAACAGGAAATACTGCGGTTGTGGCAGGGATTGGGTTACTACTCCCGAGCCCGCAACATGCACCGCACCGCCCGACAGGTCGTCAACGAGTACGGTGGGAGCTTCCCCCCTACCTATGCGCAATTACTGCAATTGAAGGGAGTGGGACAATACACGGCTGCGGCCATTGCTTCTTTTGCATTCGGCGAGGTAGTTCCGGCGGTGGATGGTAACGTCTACCGGGTACTGTCCCGGCTTTTTGGCATCAAGACGGATATTCTGAGCAGTGCTGCCAGGAAAGAATTTACCGGGGTAGCTCGCCAATTGATATCCGCCGATGATCCCGCTACCTTTAACCAGGCTATGATCGAGTTTGGGGCCATTCAATGCCAGCCCGTCGCACCCGATTGTTTGCTGTGTCCTTTTAGTGCAATGTGTTATGCTTTTCAGCATGGGGCTCAAAATCGATTACCGGTCAAATCCAAAAAGACAAAAGTGCGGGATCGATACCTGAACTACCTGGTTCTGGAAAAGGGGGGAAAGCTGGCCATGCGGCAACGCACCGCCAGGGATGTCTGGCAGGGACTTTTCGATTTTTATCTGGTGGAGAGTCCACATCCTGTCGAAGAGGCCGACGAGCTATCCAGCCATGCACCGGATGCAGCAAAATGGCTCGAGATAGGTCGCGTGGCACTTCCCCAAAAAACATATGTACATTTGCTAACTCATCAAAAATTGCACGTCCGGTTTTGGCGAATCAGATTAGACGATGCGCTTGGAGCAAGTGAAACGCCAATAGATTTTGCCTTTTACGAAGAAGTTGAAATCGAAGATTTACCCAAGCCTATTTTGATCGCTACCTTTATAAAAGAGCAAATTTTTAGTTAAATTCATCGCTAAATAAATAGATGTTGAATCTTTGGATCGGCGGGGGGGCCTAGGCGGCCGGCGGCGCGGCTAGATTTTATTTTTATACAAAGTCCTATAAATCAAAAAAATTGACTCTAAATCCATTCACCGTATTCGTATAAATCAATCATTGCGATCTACTTTAATACGTTAGATGAGCTCTAAAGATGACTGGACGAAGTGGTAACTCCTTGTTGCCGATGACAATCCCAACTCAAAAGCCATTATCAACTATCAATTAATTAACTCATGGCAGGAAGTGTAAATAAAGTAATTCTTATCGGGAATCTGGGTAGTGACCCAGAGATACGGTACCTCGAAGGAGGCTCCAGCGTAGCCCGATTCAACATCGCTACTTCGGAGTCCTATACCAACAAGGGCGGCGAGCGCGTGGAGCAAACCGAATGGCACCGCATTGAATTGTGGGACCGGCTGGCCCAAATCGCCGAAAAATACCTCCGAAAAGGCAATTCTGTGTATATAGAAGGCCGCATCCGCAGCGAAAACTGGACCGACAAGGAAGGCCAGCAACGTACGGGCATTACCATCCGGGCCAACAACATGACCCTGCTTGGTGGCTCCAATGCGGGCGGTGGCAGCGACAACGAGCAGCCTGCTGGCGGAACAGCGGCGAGTCGGCCTGCCTCCCAGCCTGCACGTGAGCCTGCGCCCCGAGCATCCGACCCCGTGCCTCCGGCGATGGCGTCCAACGCGGACGACGATGATTTGCCCTTTTAGGATACCTTAGTTTGATCAGAGTCTCACCCACAGGGCTGAGACTCTGTTTTTTGTAAGCTATTTTGAAAAAGAGTCACCAAAAGGGCTTGAAGTAAGTTATGAGTATGTATTTTGATGCAGGGAAATTCTGGTACAGTTTTAGGCAGTAGTAGAATGATTCCTGTTTTCCCCTACCCTGAACTGTCATCTTTGAAGAATTCCGTGCAAGAAAAATCAGATCAAGACGACCCTTCCCGAATATGTCGGGAGCCGGGAACTGGCGCACAATCCATCGCCTGGTTCCGCAATGCGTTCCCGTTTGCCCAAATACCACTGGTACTTTCTATCCGGACTTCCTTTTCAGAGCTAATTATTATTGGGGCAATGTTACTCATTTCCCTGTTTCTCTCGGCTGTGCGGGCAGCCTACGGTATTACTTCGACGGCCGAAAATCCCTGGGAACGGCGCCACGCGGCCGAACCACTGGTGCTGAGTGCCCCCCAAAAGCTTGCCCTATCGCTATTGCAACGGGGAAGTACTCTATTGGCTTTTCTGCTGGCGGCGCACCTCGCCTGGAAAATAACACAAAATCCGGAACTCAGCCCCTATGTCTGGATTCCAGCACTGGGACTTGTAAGTTGGCTGTGGGTAGATGCCCTCGTGCGCTATTATGCTGGCCATAATGCTCTGGGGTTTACCCGTAAAATCACACCGCTATTGAAACCTGCCTCGGGGTTGTTAACCCGTATGGGTACCATTTTTACCACGATCGGCACCAAATGGCGGGTGCTGTTGCCTGACGAAGTAAAAGGAAGGTCTGAACAACTCGAAAGTGGATCTGAAAACGAGGAGGAACGCGACCTGCTGCGGGGTCTGGCGACTTTTGGACAAACTACCGCTCGACAAACCATGCAGCCGCGCCTGAACATTACTGCCGTAGATATTGAGCTCGATTTTCACGAGTTGATGGATAAGATCAATAAATCGGGTTACTCCCGGATTCCCGTATACGCCGATACCCTCGATTCGGTCGAGGGAATTCTCTACGTGAAAGACCTGCTCCCCCATCTGTACCGCGACGAACATTTTGCCTGGCAGAAGCTCCTGCGCAAGGCGTACTTTATTCCTGAAAGCAAGCGGCTCGACGACCTGATGCAGGAATTTCAGAACCGCCGGGTACACATGGCCATCGTCGTTGACGAGTACGGGGGTACCAATGGGCTCATTACGCTTGAAGATATAATCGAGGAGATATTCGGTGATATCAACGATGAGTATGACGAAGCCGAAGAAGTGAATTATACTCAGGTAGACGAAAAAACATACATTTTTGAGGGTAAAGTACTGCTTAATGATTTCTGTAAAATCATGAACCTGGAACCGGACTACTTTGAAGACGTACGGCGAGCCAGCGAATCTCTGGGCGGACTGCTGTTGGAGTTATTCTCGCAGTTACCTCGTACGGGCGAGCAGGCAACCCATCGAGACCTTACCTTTAAAGTACAATCGGCCGACAAAAAGCGCATTAAGAAAGTTCGGGTCATGGTGGGATGAATAGTCTGTAAAGAGACCTTGTACCCATATACTCGTTCCAGAAGTTTATTCTCTCTACTTTAACTCTACAAAATCATGCAAAGTACTGTTTATCAATTTGATAATTAATTAATAGAAAGACCCATTTTGGTTAACTGACACAAGCTGAAATAAAACTCTTTGCAGTCTGGTAAGTTATTTCTAATTTTGCCCCGCAAATAACTACCGTTTATTTGCAATGAGCAACTACCCATCCAAAGTCCTCTACGAGGCACTCACCTACGACGACGTTCTGCTACTTCCTGCTTACTCGGAGGTACTCCCGCGTGACACTAGCACCGTAACTCAGCTTACCCGTAATATCCGGCTTAATATTCCACTCGTTTCGGCGGCTATGGATACCGTCACGGAATACGAACTCGCCATAGCCATGGCACAGGAAGGTGGTATCGGCATGATTCACAAGAACATGAGTCTGGAAGCCCAGGCCGAGCAGGTACGTAAGGTGAAGCGTTCGGAAAGTGGCATGATCCTCGACCCGATTACGCTCCGCGAAGACGCCAACCTGGGTGATGCTCAGCAAATTATGCGAGAGTTCAAGATCGGGGGAATTCCGGTAGTAGATAAGAATAAAAAACTAGTGGGTATTCTCACTAACCGCGACCTTCGTTTTCAGCGGGATATGCACCGCCCGGTGACGGAAATCATGACCCGTGAAAATCTAATCACGGCATCAGAAGGACTTTCGCTCGACGACGCCGAATCCATTCTTCAGGAATACAAGATCGAAAAGCTACCCATTGTGGACAAGGACTACCGTCTGACGGGGCTTATCACTTACAAAGATATTTTGAAACGCAAATCGCACCCTAACGCTTGCAAAGACGAGTATGGTCGCCTGCGCGTAGGTGCAGCGGTAGGCGTTACGCCTGATCTGATCCAACGCGTGGAAGCACTACTGAAATCGGGGGTTGATGTGGTAAGTCTCGATACGGCCCATGGACACTCCCTTGGCGTAATTGAAGCAGCCAAGACTATCAAGCAAAAATTCCCTGACTTAGAGGTGATCGCCGGGAATATCGCCACGGGCGCGGCGGCTAAGGCATTGGCCGAAGCGGGCGTAGATGCCGTAAAGGTAGGGGTAGGTCCCGGCAGTATCTGCACGACCCGGATTATTGCGGGCATCGGGGTACCCCAGCTATCGGCTGTGATGGGAGCCGCCGAAGCACTGAAAGGTACCGGCATCCCCGTCATTGCCGATGGGGGCATCCGCTACTCGGGCGATGTGACCAAAGCCCTGGCCGGGGGAGCTAGTACGGTGATGATCGGCTCCATGCTGGCCGGTACCGACGAAGCACCGGGTGAAATCGTGATTTATGAAGGACGTAAATTCAAAGCCTACCGGGGTATGGGCTCGGTGGAAGCAATGGAAGATGGCTCCAAGGACCGTTATTTCCAGGATGCCGAGGACGATGTAAAGAAACTGGTACCCGAAGGTATTGTAGGCAGGGTACCTTTCAAGGGAAAAGTATCCGAAATTCTATACCAGATCGTGGGTGGCGTGAAGGCCGGCATGGGGTACTGCGGCGCGGGCGATATTGTAGCTTTGCAGGAGGCACAGTTTGTAAAAATTACCAGCGCGGGCGTTCGCGAAAGCCACCCGCACGATATCATGATCCAGAAGGAAGCGCCGAATTATTCGGCGCGGTAGGGGATTTCTGCTCGTAATAAGAAGGCCAGCTATTTTGAATGATAGCTGGCTTTCTTATATACGGTGTGCCGCTAGTCCGCTTTTAGGTGATTCTTTTTTCGAATTCGTCACACTTTATCTACTCCCTACCTGTCCCGCCAAAATCTCGATTCCCTCCCGAAAGCTACGCGGCTCATACCCCAGCGTTTTGCGGGACTTGTCCAGAACGAAACCAGTACGGGCCGGGCGTTTTGCGGGTTGGGTGAACGTAGTAGAGTCAGCTTCGTCGATGAGTGATTTGTCCAGGTCAAAATAATCTGCCGTCATCAGGGCCATCTCGTAGGGCGTTAGCAGGTCTTTTCCCGAAATATTGAAAATCCCTTCGGCCTCTTGATCCGCAATGAGAAAACACCCTATGGCCAGATCTTCTGCCAGAGTAGGCGAACGCCACTGGTCGGTCACGACCTTGATGTTTTTACCTTCTTCCAGCGATTTCTTCACCCACAAAATAATGTTACTGCGGCTCATGTCGTGTGCTATCCCGTACACTAGTACTGTGCGAGCTATAGCCCAGCGTATGGGTGTAGCAGTCACTCCCGAGTTGATAAGTATTTTCTCAGCGGCGTACTTACTCCACCCGTAAAAACTCAGCGGATTGGCTTCGGCTTCTTCATAGTAGGGGCCGTCGGCACCGTCAAAAATAAAATCGGTGGAAAGGTGCAGCAGGAAACTATCTTGCTTTCGACAGGCCTCCACTAGATACTCCACGGACTTCACATTCTGGGCCCAGCAAGCTTCTTTCTCGCTCTCGCACTGATCCACGTTGGTCATGGCAGCGGTATGGATCACGACATCGGGTTTAGTCAGTTCCAGCACTTTGTGAACCTGTGCGGCATCCGTAATGTCCATGGGATGGTATTCATACCCTTCCACAAACGGCAGGCGGTTGTCGCCCCGCGCCGTGGCAATAACATATAGGTCTGGTTTTTCAATCAATAGCTCAACGAGCTTCTGGCCTAACAAACCGTTGGAACCAGTAAGGAGAATGCGCTTTATATTCAAAACGGAGATTTTTTATGTATGAAATGTGGTAAGGGCCGCGTTCAGCGGCCCGCCCGTCGTACCGAGTATTCATCAGTTTACCTGGGAGAAAATCACTCGAAAGAATACCCGTACTTCTTGGTAATCTTCTTCTTTCTCATTGACTCCACCGATACCTGCATAGACACATCTTTCAGGGGACGATCGCGCGCGTCACGGGGCCTGGCCGCAATGGAATCGATGACCGACAACCCGTCGATTACCTGACCGAAGACCGTATAACCGCCATCCAGATGGGGGCTACCTCCGAGCGTCTGGTATGTTTTCTTCTGTGCTTCGGTTGGCTTACGGGGAGTGCTTTCCTTCTCGGTAACGCGAGCAAGCTGACGGTCCAGCTCAGCACCCACCATAGGGCGCCCCTGAACGATATAAAACTGGCACCCGCTCGATTCTTTTAGGGGGTTGTTGTCGCGAGCCGCTCCCAGCGCGCCTTTCTGGTGAAAAAAGTCGGGGCGAATTTCTGCCGGAATTTTATAGCCTACACTGCCGTTGCCCAGCGCTTCTTTGGGTTTGGCATTCCGCGAATTAGGATCACCGCCCTGGATCATAAAGGCTTCAATAATACGGTGGAAAAGCAGGCCATCAAAGAACTTTTCCTGCGCCAGCTTAATAAAATTGGCCTTATGCAAAGGCGTTTCGTCAAAAAGTACGAGCCGCATGGTACCCGCGTCGGTCGTGATCGTCACGAGATAGTCTTTCTTTTTTTTCTTTTGCGCCTGCGCCGGTAAAGCCAATGTAGCTAGCAGGAAAAGTAGAGGTAGCAAAACACTGTATTTTTTCATAGTAAGATTGAGCATCAAAACAATGGGTCAACTTTTGAAATCAAATTTATCATTCCCGATTTCGGGCAATCAAACATACAGAATCAATCATTAAACATCCGTTCCTCCTCACCTACTCGCCAGCATCGCTTTATCCGTAGGTGCAAACACTAACTTCAGTCCGAAATCTTTCCCCTCGGAAACCTCTTCCATGGTAGTATGTACGGCATCTTTCTTCCAACTAATCCGCCGGGGTTTGGATTCCAGAGGAGTGCCATATTTCTCAGTAAAGCGCTTTTCGGCTGATTTCCACAGTTGTCGGGTGGCGGTTTCGCTATTAAGGTAAATATCGACGGTGATTCTGTTGACCATCCGGCCCGTGGGTGTAAAATAGTACAGCACGTCGATGGTTTCCAGCTGACCGGTTTCAAAGGTAAAACCCACGTGCCGTACCGAATCCTCAAACATTTCGAAAGACTCGGTGGCCTTCACCTTACTGACTGGATCGCCAAAGGCAATGCCCCGGATGATTCCCTCGCCGGAGGTACCCAGAATAGTATTGAGAAGCTCGGACTGATTGCTGTTGATAGCGCTGGAAGCAGGATCTTGGAGCACCGCCGAATCAGTAGAATCAGTCGCTTCTTCGTCGGTGGTGTTTTCGGTGCGGCATCCCATCATCAGGGCACCCAACAGGCATACCCACAACAGATAGCGTAGGGACGTAAAATACTTCATAGAGATTTGAAATGTGGTGGTTTGGGCAAAATTAACCAATCTGGCTTGAAATGATATAGTACATACTCACAAAGAGCGGCCCACCTGAAAAAAGAACCGGTCCTGCCCTAGCCCGTTGAGGGTATAGTTAAAACGAATAATGAGGTTATAGAATGTTACAACATCCAGTCCCACGCCCGCCCCAGGCAGAAGCTTGTTGCCCAGGCGCGTATTGCTGAGTTCGGGATAATAGTTGCGTACATAGCCTAAATCGGCAAACGAATTGAGATAAGCGGTAATCGGTATGGTATTCAACTGACGGACAGGAATCCAAGGGAACGTCTTTTGGAAACTAAACAGCTTATATTTTAGCTCATTGCTTGAAAAAACATAATGCTGTCCTTCAATAACGTACAGTTCGTAGCCGCGCACCAGATCGCGCCGAAAGCCCAGGCCGATAATCTGAGCGTAGGGCTGTCGGGTCGGCATGGACAGCCGGGCCGTCAGGCCAGTATTGAAAAACCACTTTTTCCCCAGCGGCAGGTAGCGGTTGTACCATCCATACATGTACCCCTGATTCAGATCGTCGAAAGGCAACAGCCCCTGTTTACTTACCTGTCCGCCGTACCGGTACCCCCGCAGGGGATACTGAACATTGTCGCGGCGATCATAACTGTAGGAATACGTAAGCTGGAAAAAGTTTTGGATTCTGCGTGAATCGAGCAGGTAATTAGGGTTTAAGCGGGCCAGGGTATCGGACAACTGCATAGAAACCCAGCGTAAATCCAGCAAATGATTGTCGTAGAACTTATTGCGACGCCTCAGGGTACCATATAGGATCAGCCGCTCTCGGTTCAGGCTTTCACTATTGAAATAATCCAGTTTATCCTTCCAGGTTCGGTAGGGAAGGGTTTTGTTGGTGGTGTATGAAATTCCCGTCGTTATTCCGGTCTTCATCTGTCGGTCGATGTAGGGCACCGAATACAGGATATCGTAGCGCGGTACAAACCCAAACACCGCAGAAATCGTCAGGCGGTCAGCCCGCCCTGTCAGGTTCAGGTAGCTCATAAACAAGCCATAGGTAGTACGTCGGAAGTCGTGGTTGCGCTCGTACCACCACTCGTTGAAATTGCGGTCGGCCAGTTCAAAAACCGGCAGCGCAACAAAGTATAGCCTTTCTTTTACCAAAATTCGCACGTCAACCAGCTTAGAGTTCTTCGCGTCGGTAAAGTGCTTCATCTCCACGGTAATGAAGAGGTTGGTATTGACGATCTTGCGGCGGTCAATTTCCAGTCGTCGTTCCAGATCACGTTCGGGTACGGCATCGCCGACTTGCACGGCCATCTCTCGTAGAATGATGGGGGTAAGTGTTCGATAATTCCCTTCGATACTGATGTTTCCAATCGTGACGGTATCCCGGGCTGAATACGTATTCCTATTGAGCGTATCGTTTTTGGGGATAAGGAGGCTGTCTGCTAACAGTGGGTCAATTGCCTGGGCGTATCCACTGCCCGCCACCATCAGCCATTGGGCCAGAAGCACAATAATTATCCGATACTGATAAAGCATTAATTCGATAGTAGCCTTAATTATCTCTCTACAACGTAGAAAAGAGGTAAAGTTGTTGGTAACAAAAAACCTTTTTTGCCCATGTCGATTTCAGCGGGTACTTCAACTTGCCAAAAAATTCTTCCTTCCATCTACGAGCAGCGAAGCCATCTGGTTTCGCTGGATGCGCAGAATGAATCTGCACTTACTGGAAAATAAGTGTGCCGAAGCGATCGGGCCGATGAAACCGGGGAGTTTTGCCACTCAGTGTGGGACTCCAGCACCCGAAGGACGCATTGTCCGGATTGCACGTCCAGTGCGGGTCAACCTGGGGAGTGAGAAGAACGATGCGATAAAAGTTAATCCGGTACGTAGTAGGCTGGGTACCCTGCGCCTTCCCACTGTCAATGAGCGCCAGAGGAATACGCAGTTCACCTCGCCACGAATCAGCCGTAGTACCCGTGATGCGATGCGTGATGCCTGCCTCCTCGTAAGGCACCATTGTGAGTGTATTGGCATCGCCTTCCCCGGTGGGATTATCAATCCAACCCACAAACAAGGCGTTAGTAGGATTTAATTCCATTTCTAAATAACGAGTTGGGGTAGCTTCACCGGCGGCGATGAATACCTCGAACACTTCTTGTTCCCACAAATTTGTATTGTGTCCCGTAGCAGTAGTCTGTTGCCAAAAAGGATCCTGATTGCAGACAAATTCTACGAAGAGGCTATCGTCGCTCCGCTTCATACGTACGCGAGTCTCCTGGGGCAGGATTGCTCCATCGGTTGCCTGGCGAAAGTGGATTTGGGGAAGCGCGTACCACTCATTTATGGGTAGCCTTATGATAAAGGTATTGGAATCCATGAGCAGAAAACAAAACGGAAGTAGTTGAAAAATCCACATAAGAGGCTTACTGCACCTGATTTTTGCGCAGCACTTTTAAAAAGCTCCCAAAGTAAAGAATATACGGTCAAAATGCGAAATTGCGTCCATCCGATATTCGGACAGTCCTCGAATTTCCATAGGGATCGAAATTGGCACTATGAGTAACTAAAAAGGGAGCCGAAGCTCCCTTTTAAACACCCTGATCCAACTCCACAGGTGTGTGTACAGTATGGATTCCGATGTTATTCCAATTTGGCCAACTTGTCCAAATCCAAGTCGTCTAGCGTATCTTTGATTTGATCCATACTCACATTTCTACCCTTCACATTGACAACGAAACGGTTGGCCACAATGACATTCACCTCGCCGTCTTTGCTATCGTTGTCGTATTTTTCGTAAGCTTTCATTCCATTGATGCGGGTGGTTTTTTCGTAGCCGCTTTTGGTTTCTTTATCTACCTCGGCCATTGCCCAGGCCGCCATGCCCATCATGGCCATGCCGCCTACTCCGCCCGTATCCACAATATCTATTTCAATTCTGGCGTCATCTTTTTCGTATTTGCCTTGGGCCTGGGAAATACTGAACCCCATTGCCCCATTCTTTTCGCCGGTGGCTTCCGTGCGCTCAAATCCGGCAGCATCGGCGGGAAGCAATTCTTTCAGGCTGCGAAAGTTTACTGGATCTACAGGGCCTTTTTCCTGCATTTCCTTGGCTTTATCGGCCATCTGCTGAATGGCCTCCATGGCGTTTTTGGGTTCTTCTTTTGCCTGTTCCTCTTCCTTTCCACCACAGCTCCATAACGCTACGACTAGCAAGCTACCTACTAAAAAAGACTTTTTCATTCGATCAAGAAGGGTTTGTTTCAGGAGGCAATTTAAAGCTTTATTTTACTAACACAACAGCCAATGTCCTCAATTCTAGTGAACGGTAGCCTTGGCATAGTTGGCTGGCAAGTTTGACCTAGTAACTTACACTCGAGTAGCGTGTGCCTTGGGCAGCGGTGTGTGGCGTTGCGAGCGTATTACGAAATAAACGCCCAACAGCACAGCGGGGATACTAAGGAACTGGCCCATGTTCAAGGGCAGGCTATCTTCGAACGAAACCTGGTTTTCTTTCAGAAATTCGTACATAAACCGCAGTCCGAAAATCCAGATCAGAAAAATGCCCAGCAACCGACCCGGCGGGGTGGCTTCTTTGTACTTATTCCATAAAGCGAAAAGAATAAACGCCAAAATCAGGCAGGTAATGGCTTCGTATAGCTGGGCCGGATGGCGCGGGTATTGGCTGTACTCCATGTTTTGCATAAAGATGAAGGCCCAGGGCTTGTCGGTAATGGTACCTACGATTTCGGAGTTCATCAGATTACCAAACCGGATGAACGCTCCCGCCAACGCCACCAAAATCACCATGCGGTCGGTGAGCCAAAGGAACGTTTGCCCCGTAGACTGGCGTTTTCGGGTATAAAGCCATAACCCAAACAGAATACCCACCAAGGCCCCGTGACTGGCCAGCCCGGCGTAGGGCGGTAGGATTACTTCCAGCGGATTGCGGAAAAGCACCTGGGGTTCGTAGAAAAGAAAGTGTCCAATACGGGCGCCTAGTACGGTAGAGGCTACCATCACGAGCGTCAACGTATCGATATCTTCGAGCGGCTTGCCCTCTTTCTTGAAAATGTAGGTCATGATCTGCTGCCCGAACAGGAATCCCGCTGCGAATAGCAACCCGTACCAACGAATGGTAAAGGGGCCAAACCCCAGGAATTCAGGAATCGTAAAAAGGTCGGGTCTGACGTTCCAGGTAATATAGGTAAGCATAAGTGGCGTATTTGATAAAGTTGGCAAAGTTAGGATTTTCAAAAATGAGATATGAACTATGAGCTATGAATTATAAGATGCTATGAAAACTTTGCTCATCCTTCTTGTTAAGGCCTACCAGGGTGTTCTTTCGCCCTACCTGCCCAACGCCTGTCGCTACACGCCCACCTGCTCGCAGTACATGATCGAGGCCGTGAGCAAACACGGGGCCATGCGAGGTGGCTGGATGGGCCTGAAACGCTTTGCCCGCTGTCATCCCTGGGGCGGCAGCGGCATGGACCCGGTACCTTGAATTAATTGTGAATTAGTGACTTGTGAATTAGTGAATATTGCTTTCGCCAGCGACCTGTTATTGCGACAATAACTCATTCCAATATTCACCGCACGGATTTCCATGGTTTATGCAAACCCCGGCGTATAGTTTTTTTCATATTTCTCTTTACGATGAACGACGGAGCAAATCCGATGGATCAGCTTGTTACGCACCGCGTTGAGGACAGACATTTTGTTTTTTCCTTCGGCGACCTTCCGCTGATAGTAAGCTTGAATCTCGCCTTTCGATCTGATTGCCGACATGGCACCCAGGTGAAAAAGAGATTTGAGGTGCTTACGAGCGTGTTGGTTGACCCTTGTTTTGCCCCTCACGCTTGTACCAGACCGATGCTCGAAGGGCGCCACCCCGGCGTGGCAGGCAAGCTTCTTGGGGTCCGAGATGGCTTTGAATTCATCAGTGGCCACCAGCACCTCCGTGGCGATGGCGCTGCCCGCCCCTGGCACGGAGGTGATCAACTCGAAGAGTTCCCTCAGGCACTCGTCGCCCTCGATCAGCTCGCTGATCTATGTTTCAGCCGACGCGAGATCGGCACTAATGGCTTTCAAAGTAGCTTGGCAACTCTTGGAAACCTGCTTGTGAATAGATTTGTCGACAAAGCCGGTCTGCTCGTCGATAGGCTGCTGGATTTGCTGGCGCACCCCCAGCAGGCGCTGGCGGAGCGCACTGAGAGCGGTCAGCTTTTGAAGGATAGGCCGGGGT
>JBBRDE010000151.1:0-13279 GCA_038204185.1 Cytophagales bacterium | reverse complement strand
CATGTATCAAAGAACTATGCGATGACCAGAAAATACTCACAAAAGAGCAGATCATCAACATTTTGGAATACATTGAATCACTAGTCCCTAGTTTATGACTCTATCACCCGAAAGGGAATATTACACTGTTAAATAAATAATTTTCACTTTTTTATCTTTGGATTTCAAACAATCCCAAAGAATGGAAAAGCAACACGTTAAGCTAAGCCGACCGCGCGACATTACAGGGTCTGGCTTCTGACCGTTCATTGTCAGTCAAGATTCACAAACGGGTCGAGTCGCTTTTGGCGCTGGATTCGAGAGGCACCTTTAAGGCTGTTGCCCAGCAGGTGGGCCTGTCCTTCCCCACGCTCAAAAAGCTGTGCACCCGCTACGGTCAGCAGCAACTGGGCTGCCTGGGCGACGCGCCCCGGCCCGGTCGCCCCATCGAGATCACCGGGGAGGAGCGGGCCAGAATCACCGCTCTGGCCTGTAGCACCCCGCCCGAGGGTCATGACCGCTGGGGGCTGCGGCTGCTGGCCGACAAGGCCGTCGAACTGGGCCTGTGTCAGCATCTCTCGCACGTACACGCCCGCACGATCCTAAAAAAAATGAACTGCGGCCCCATCTGAGGCGGCAGTGGTGCATAGGCAGGATCGACGCACGCTTTCTTTCCTGCATGGAGCGCATCCTGTGGCTCTACGCTCAGCCCTACGACCCCAAGCACCCCGTGGTGTGCTTCGACGAAAGGCCATGCTTCCTGATCGGCGAGACCGTTGAGCCGATCGCCATGCAGACCGGCCGGGTGGCCAAGCAGAACTACGCCTACACCAAGAACGGCTCTTGCTGTCTGCTGGCGGGCATCGAGCCGCTGACTGGCAAGCGTCTTGCCCAGATCCGCCTGCGGCGCACCAAGCGGGAGTACTGCGTGTTCATGCAGGAGCTGGCCTCGCACTACCCCGACGCCGAGCGCATCCGGGTAGTGCAGGACAACTTGAACACACACAACGCCAGCTCGTTCTATGAGAACCTGCCCGCTGACCAGGCCTTCGAGCTGGCCCAGAGGTTCGAATTCTACTACACGCCCAAGTCGGCCAGTTGGCTGAATGTGATAGAGATCGAGTTCTCTGCCTTGGCCAGGCAGTGTCTCAACCGCAGGATACCAACCGTTGAGTTGTTGGAAAGTGAAATCTTGGCTATTGTCAAAGAACGAAATGAAAAACACATAAAAATCGAGTGGCAGTTCTCAATCACCAATGCGAGAGACAAGCTGAATCGGCACTACGGAAAGGTGAACTTCGAAAACGAAAAATTTAAAGAAACTTAATTAACAGTGTACTTAATCATTTTGTATTTTGTGCGCGCATTTTTACGCGACAGCCCGTCGAAATGCCACCATTCCGTAGTATTGACGATAAATCCCGCCTGGGTCATGGCTTTGCGCAGGATGTTCCGGTTGGCAATTTGCTTTGGGCTGAGTTTGCCCTGTTGGAGCATAAGCTGTTCGGAACGCGGATAGGCCAGTGGGCCAAAAAAATCGTAGGGGGTACCCATATCCAGGGGTACCCCTTTTTCGTCGGCTACCGTCAGATCCACGGCGCAGCCGAAATTATGGATGGAGCCAGTTTTCGGATTAGCCACATACTGTGATTTCTGACGTTCCGCTATTTTGAGTGCATCCAAAGCGTCCCACAGGATGTACTGCACGGAATTGGGACGGGCTGCATCATACACGAGTAACGAATATTTGGGATTTATTTTCTTCAAAAAGATACTGGCATTGATAAGTTTCCGGGCGATGTCAGGTTGGAGGTAGGCCCGCGTCAAATCACCATACACATCTTTTTTTACAAAATTATCAGTAGTTGAATACTTCAATTCCACGCGAATGCTGGGGTCAAGACGCTGGATATTGATCAGCCCTTGTTTGATCATCTGCTGTTCGAGGGCGGGTATTGGTTGAGGGGGAGTAGGATTAAGGGGAGATTTTACAGAATTCTCCGTAGGTGGTTTTTTTGATTTTTCCTGAGGGGAGCTCTGACACGAAGTGGTTCCCAACCAAACGATGAGTCCTAGGAGGTATGATTTTTTCATGATTTTAGCAAGATAGTATCGAAACGGGAAAACAAATAACTGCTGTATTAAGTACTATGAAAGAGATTAAAGAATAACTTTAAATTCAAATCTATTGGTTTTAGAAGAAAGAAAAACCATAGTGGAAACACTTTCTAACAGTGAAAAAACTATGGATGTTATCAAGGTGTTGCTGGCCGATGACCATGAAGTTATACTGGAAAGCCTGGCCATGATGATTTCGACTTTGCCGGGGATACAGGTAGTGGCTACGGCGGCCAATGGGCAGCACGCACTCGAGCAATTAGACCGTCATACCGTGGATGTTGTGCTTTCGGATATGCATATGCCCTGCCTGAATGGGGTCGAGCTGGCACTCCGACTTCGGGAAAAGTATCCGGCTGTAAAACTGATTCTGCTTACGATGGAGGAGGAGCCCGAGACGATTCGAATGGCAGTACAGGCGGGGGTATGGGGGTACGTCTTGAAGAAAGCCTCAAAGCGAGAGCTGGAAGAGGCCATTCATGCCGTAGCGGGCGGTACAAGGTACTTTATGAAGGAGGTCAGCCAACAGCTGGCCCAGCTTCCCAACGAAAGTGCCAGCGAAGGGCGCGAAACGCCGGATACGATTCATGCGCTCAGCAAGCGGGAGATTGAAATTATCCGTTTGATCGTGAATGATGTGCCTAATCAGGGAATCGCTGACAAGCTGTTTATTTCTCCCAAGACGGTGGAAACACACCGCCGTAATATCTTTAAAAAATTGAACATCCATTCGGTGGTTGCTCTTACGCGTTTTGCTGTCGATTACAAGTTGAGCTAGGAGACCAGTAAGGTTTGGCGGGGAATACGTAATGCAACGGCCGTTCCCTGCTTGTTTTTCAACGCTTTTATAGTAAATTTCCCGTCGAGCGATTCGACCCGTTGTTGAATATTCTCCAGGCCCTGTCCCGGCTTGCGGTGTAAACCTACGCCGTCGTCGGTGATCATAAGAATGTGAAAGCACTGGGTCTGGATGACTTCTACGACCACCTGGCTTGCCTGCGCGTGCTTCAATATATTGTTTATTAATTCCAATGCGCAACTATAAAGTTCGAAGGCTACTTTCTTATCCTCAATGAGGACACCCTTGGCAACAATGAGATCACAGGTCAGTTTGCCGGGTCGATTCACATCGGCAATTAGTTTCTTCAGCGCCGGAATCAGCCCCTGCTTCTCTAGAATAGAAGGTAGCAGATTGTGAGAAATATGACGTACCTGATTGTATGCATCGGTAATGAGTTTTACTACGCCCTCGTGGAGCATTTGCTCCGAATGCGACAATCCTTCGGTGTCGATAGATTCCAACCGCCACTTCACCCCTGAAAGGAGGCTGCCCAGGTTATCATGGAGTTCGGAGGCTACCCGCTTTCTTTCCAGGCTTTGGCCCTGAAACAAGGCCTCCTCAATTTCGCGGTTTTTGAGAGTAAGTGAGCGGTTGGCCTCACGCAATTCGTTGGTTCGTGCCGCTACCCGATCTTCCAGGTTCGCGTTGGTCTGTTTGAGTAACTCTCCCACATGAGTAAGTTGCCCGTTGGTTGTATCGAGTACTTTTCGTTGTTTTTGTAAAAGGAGATTACTACGTAAAAAAGCAGCAGCCAGTAGCAAAAAAATCACGCTCGCCGATACCAGAATCCAGCGCAGATAGCTTTCCCTGGCCATATCATCGGCCATAAGCTGCAAACGAGCGTCCAATCGCTGGGCATCATACTCGTACCGAAGTATCTCGATACGTTTTTCCTGGACAGCCTGCAAGTTGTTGTCACGAAAAGCCACATACTTTTCGTGCCATAGCAGGGCCATATTGGGATTTTGCAGAGCCTTGTAGGTTTCAAACAGGTAAAATGCCACTTCCTGCTGGATAGATGGCCATTCATAGGTCAGGTAGAACTCGGCCCGGGCTGCGTAGTCCAGAGATTCGTTGGGTCTGTTGCAGCGGGCCTCGATCAGGCTCATTAAAGCTAATAAATCGGCGTTGGCCCTTCCTTTGGTTTGTATTTGAGTATTTATGGCCAATTGGATGTACTGCTGGGCTTCCTCTAAATCATTTTTTTTCAGGAGCGTGATGGCAAGGGTACGGTAGGTTCCAACCAGCAAATCGGGATTCTGCAGGCTATGGCTCAGTGTTAAGCTTTCTTCCAGAGCGGTAATGGAGGCGGAAAGTTGTTGATTTGCACTCAAAGCGGCCCCTAAATCATTCAAAGAGGAAGCCAACTTCAACTTATTGCCATGCTTCCGGTATAGGTCAATCGCGTGATTTTCAGCTGAAATCGCTTTATCATAATTTTTGAGATTGGCGTAGCAATCACCAATATGGTCCCAGCTAAATGCCTGCTCGGGCGTTTTCTTAGCAATTTCGGCGTACTGTAATCCCTTAAAAAAATATTCGATGGCCTGAAAGCTCACTCCTTTCCTGAGATAAACCAGGCCGATTCGATTGTGGGTGAAAGCCAGCCAGGTACTTGACCTGAGCGTAAGTGCCAGTTTGAATCCTTTTTGTAACAAAACCAGCGCACTGTCAGGGCTGGTTGTCAAATCAGCATTTCTGGCGTAAAGAAGAATCAAGGTAGAATCGCGCCTGAGCGATTGAGATTGATTTTCCCAGAAAGACAGTTCCGCAGATAGGCTACTGCTTTTACCGCTTTCTGAATTTTGTGATATCGCTACGCCAACACCCGTTGCTAACCACACTGCAATCCACATGCACCTCATCACAATCATGCACCTAATAGTTTACAAAGCAAGGCAATATACAAGAAATATACTGTATATACAGTATTGTGCCTCAGTGCGGAATTGATGAATTTTGTACCGTAAATAATATCAATGGGAAGAAGTCAGGTAGATTCAGGCTTGAGAACACCTACTAATAACTTAAGAGACGGTTAAAGTTTCCCACACACCATACACACATCAATCTTAAAACCCGGCTTACGTTAGTGAGCCGGGTTTTAAGTATTTAGGGCCAACTCAAAGCTTGTCTTCTTTTGTCCAATCTACTTTGAATTTTCCGTCACTAATTTTAATGGTATCGGTCTCTTTAGACTTTTTAGCGTTATCATGATCGTGGGGATCGCCGTTGGCAACCATGCCTGCACCAGCACCCGTCAGCAGTTTTCTTTCCAGGTTGGCCCGCAGGCCGGTGCCCGTTACTGTAGCCAGAGCCCGTTTCTGGTAGTAAACGCCCAGCAACGTTGCCTCAAAGGTACCCTCCACGGATGTGGGCGTCACGGAGGTAATAGTTAGGGTACCTTCCATCGACTCGCCGTCGTGAAATCCGTGACCCATTTTCTTGGTTTCTTCGGTATAGTCGACCAGTGCCCAGACTCTGCCCTCCGATTTTGGTTTAAACCCTTTTTTATCCACAGCCTCCAAACTTTCGATGGGATATGTACCCGGTTTTAACTCATCATCGAAATAGTACAGCCTGATCCATAATTGCTCGTCGGGGTTGACCTTGAAGCCGGCGAAGGCCAGGTATCGGAAATTGCTGACTGGAATTTTCAGGCGTTTGGCCTCTGCCTGCCATGCTTCTCCGTCGATCGTCGCGGACATGAGATTTGCAGATTTCTGGGCATAGGTGAATATACTACCTATGAGTGCCAGTACTAAAATGAATGCTTTTTTCATGATCCTGATGGTTTATATGAAGTTTGCGCCAAAACAAATATAGCATACCCTTAGACATCTTTCAAATGCCAGGTATGCCCACTTAGTAAACGGTACGGGCGGGTTGGTAAAAACGCAAACACCCGCTCTCACATTAGAGAGCGGGTGATCAGCCTTGAGGAAGAATTAGTGTAAACGGGTAATCAATAGAGGCGGATTTTTACTTTCGATAGCCCGGCATCGTAGCGGATGACCACTCTGCGGGTAGCCGTGTCAAAGTCGGCCGATCGGTACAGATTGTCATTGACCTTGACCAAATCGTCCAAATCCTTGATATTCAACGCGCCGTCGATACGTACCTCGTAGCCTACCGATTCAGGTATTTCAAGCGTCACCGAGGCCACGCCCGACTCGATCCGTACGTCGGCCTGGGGTACCCTGTCGCCCAGGCGCAATTCCAAATCCGCCACTCCGGTACTAACTTTTAGTGATTTGACTTTATAGTCGCTCAGGTCGAAATTGGCTTTACCAGCCCCAATCCCCATGTCGATGTTCCAAATAGGACTCTCATTGAGGTTGATCTCCACCTTATTTTCCATCTTCCCGTTTTTCAACTCCACGCGGTTATTCTGCATTTTGAAGTCAATCACGGCGGTGTTGGCGTTGCGGTTGTTGCGGATATTGGCGGTGAATTGCCCCACCGAGGAACGTGTGTCGGCCTCGAAAAGCTTGTCAGTGTTGCCTTTCAGTTTGAAATCGCCTGCCCCGCCTTCAAAATTCAGTGTGGCTTCGCGCAGACTATTTTCCATATCGTACTCGTAATGTCCGTTTTTGACATCAATTTTCTCCGAAGCCTCGTCATCCGGTGAACTTTCGTTATCAGCACCATCCTCATACCCCCGGTCGCGTTCCCTTTTGCGATCACCAAAATCCCACTCATCCTTATTTTGGCTTTCTTCATCGTCTTTGTCCCACCGAAAATCCCAGTTATCGCGGTGGCGGTCCAGACTGCGCTCGGTGCGATGTGCGATGCCCGCCAGTACGGCCAGGGCGATCAGAATACCCGAAATGCCCCGACCGACACTACCCCGCTCACCCCGGGAAGCCAGCAAACCTATACCGGCCAAAATCAGTAACACGGGCCAGAAGCGGGAAAACTCGCGCCAGTCAATGTTCAGAAAGCCCAAA
This sequence comes from Cytophagales bacterium, assembly GCA_038204185.1. Lineage (GTDB taxonomy): Bacteria > Bacteroidota > Bacteroidia > Cytophagales > Spirosomataceae > Salmonirosea. The sequence continues at coordinate 6,391 of JBBRDE010000151.1, read as the reverse complement.
TTGCGTAGCAGCCAGAAAATGCCCAGCGCCACCAACAACCCACCCCAGAATATGCCTTTTGATCTTCTCATGATTGGGTTTATTAAAAGTTAGAGTTCGTATTTTGCCCAGCCCCTAACTGATGCCTCAACAGCAGCAGACCGCCGGATATGATCAGGATAACGGGAAGAAAGAAGCGTCCAAAATCGAAGTCAGTCAACTCCTCAATCAGGAATAGGGCACCGACTACAATGAGCATAACGCCCCAAAAAGTGTTACGAAAGTTCATGGCTGTTTATTTAGAGTTTATGAGTCTATAAGGGGTTCGCCCCTGCGGTTTGGAGTTAATGAGTCAGGGCTACGCAAGAAGAGAGCGTGTTTTATTTCAGGTACTGTTATGTTCGTGTGAGAGAACTAAGCTTTCTGAACCCGAAACTTGGGTACCCTGGCTCTTTTACTTCACTTGGGGATAATCGCCGCTTGGATCGGTTTCGCCGTCGGGGTCAGCGGGCCTATCTGGGTCGATAGACGGGTTAGAAGTCGGGGCATCGAACGGGCGGTAGGGCACCGGATCGGGCTCAGTGGGTGGGAACGGACTGGTAGGCGTTAACGGGTCAGTCGGTGGTGGAGGCGTGGTATCGCTGCCGCCGGTGTACTGTTCTTTGTCTCGCTGCCGAAGAAGCAGGAACGCTCCAGCTGCGATCAGAGCAGCAGGCCAGATGTACTCTCGCACGCGGTACCAGTAAGGGAGTTCGTCCAGTAGCAGGAACGCCCCGATACCCAATAGAATGACACCGATGATCTTGATGGAGCGGTCGGGGTCGGAACTATTGGAAAAGATGCCTGATCCCCTCGAACCAGCTGTGGAATAACCCGGAGAAGAACCAGAAAACCGGGGATCGTCGGATGGCTCGGTACCAAGAGGACGGTCGTAGGGATTGACGGGCGTATTCAGGCCGGGGGTACCTTCGGGCAGCGCTACCCACAAAATAATGTAGACAATAGTAGTCCAGAAAAAATTGGGGGGAATAGGTAGCAGCAGCGCTACCACCCACAAAACGCGGATGATGGTACGGTCCACCCCAAAGTAATCGGACATGCCAGCGGCCACCCCGCCCAGGACGGCTTCACTCGGTATTCGGGTTAGTTTCTTTTCCATGGTATAAGGTTTTTGGGTTTGAGGCTTGGGGTATACTAAAAACCAGATTAGGATTTTTACAAAATAAAACAACTTTCGGCTTTATTTGCAATCAAAGGTAGTAGGTAATGCAAGATACTGTATCCCGAAAATTTACGATCGGTAATTGATCGGGTTGAGTGGTGATTTTTTCAGGTGAATTCGTTGGCGGATATGTGTCCCGGCCCGTAAAGGAAAAGCTACCCTTCCACTTCGAGTGCTTCCAGTATATCCATTAAAGCGCCGAAATCCTTATAGCCGGGCCGTAGTTCGGCACTCCCCCTCAGAGCAATACCGGCTATGCCTAGATTTGCGACAAACTCAGGCGTTGGCATTTCCTGATCCAGCCCGAAACCTAGTAGGATCGGATATTCTCTGCCCAGCGTGACAAGGTAGGCTTTCCACTCGTCGGTGAGTTCAGCTTCGTGCGCGCTTTCCAACAAAAAGTAAGCGACTTCCGCTACATAACGGCCCATCAGAGCATCCAGCTCGTCGGCTTCGTAGTGATCTACATCCACGCGCAGCAGCAGGGGCTTGTCCAATTCGCTTTTCAGGTATACCAGTAAATCCGGGTCCTCCACCTGCAAGGCATCGAATTCGTATTCAGTCAGTAGCGCCAGCAGTTTTTTGGGATCTGTTTCCGACGACTCGGCCACCAGACGGACCCCGGCCACCCACGCTCTGATCTCGGCGTATTTTTTAGGAGCCACGTGGTGGGAAGAATTTTCGTCAATGGAGAATCCGAGCATGTCCACGCCCATCCCCGCGCAGTAGCGGGCATCCGAGAGGTTGGTGACGTTGCTGATTTTTACAAAAGTGGAAAGCATGGGCTGGTTGAAGAGTGGATAGATTCTGGATTTTGGATGCTGGAATTTATCCAATATCTAATATCCAGAATCTACGTGGTGATTTTAAAAAGGCTCTCAACTGACGGTACCCCCGTTCCAGATCGCCTTGCCGGGCTGCACGAATGCCAGGCTGCCGTCGCGGTCTTCGGCCATCAGGATCATTCCCTGCGACTCGGTACCCATCATTTTGCGGGGGGCCAGGTTGGCCAGGTACAGTACCTGCCGTCCCGTGACTTCCTCGGGCTTGAAATGCTCGGCGATGCCGCTTAGCACGATTCGTTGTTCGGTGCCGATATCGAGTTTTATTTTCAGGAGTTTCTTGCTTTTGGGTACCGCTTCGGCTTCTAGCACCGTCGCGACGCGGATGTCCATTTTGGCAAAATCGTCAAATTGTATTTCGGGTCGTACCGCTGGTATCTGCTTACTTTCCAATTCGTTCATGCGCTTGGCTTCGTGGAGTTTTTGGATTTGTTTTTGAATCACATCATCTTCAACTTTCTCAAATAATAAGCTCGATTCGCTTAGTGTGTGCCCGTCGGGAAGTAGGTCGGCGCGTCCGGCGTTGTGCCAGGTCGTTTTTTTAGCACCTAGTTGCGCGTTAATTTTGGCGGCTGTAAATGGTAAGAATGGCTCAGCGACGATTGCCAGCGAGGCCGTGATTTGCAGCGCAATGTTCATGATTGTATCCACACGGCGGTCGGTACTGCCATCGGTATCGGTCTTGATGGCGTGCCAGGGCTGGGTTTCGGCCAGGTACTTGTTGCCCAATCGGGCCAAATCCATCACCAGCGATAGCCCTTCGCGGAAGCGGTAGTTTTCCAAAGACTCGGCGATGCGGGCGGGGAAAGCGGCCAGTTCTTCGAGGGTACCTTTGTCGATTTCCTGCAATTCGCTCACCGAAGGTACCTTCCCTTCGCAAAATTTCTGCGTCAGGATCATGGCGCGATTCACGAAATTACCGAACACGCCCACCAGTTCGCTGTTATTGCGGGTTTGAAAATCTTTCCAGGTGAATTCGCTGTCTTTGGTTTCGGGGGCGTTGGCCGTGAGAACGTAGCGAAGTACATCCTGCTTGCCAGGAAATTCTTCGAGGTACTCGTGCAGCCATACGGCCCAGTTACGCGAGGTCGAAATTTTATCGCCTTCCAGATTCATAAATTCGTTGGCGGGTACCTGATCGGGTAGGATATAGGTACCTTCGGCCATCAGCGTGGCGGGGAAAATAAGGCAATGAAAGACGATGTTATCTTTCCCGATGAAATGCACCAGTTTGGTGTCGGCCTCTTTCCACCACGTTTCCCAACCCGCGTCGGCGCCGTTTTTCTGCGTGAGCCAATCTTTCGTGGCCGAGATATAGCCAATTGGCGCCTCGAACCAGACGTACAGTACCTTGCCATCGGTATCGGGCAAGGGTACCTTGATGCCCCAGTCCAGGTCGCGGGTCATGGCACGGGGTTTCAGGCCCTCTTTCAGCCACGACTGGCATTGGCCCTGTACGTTGGTTTTCCACTCGGGATGGCTGTCGATGTATTCCTGAATCTGCGGCTGCATGGTATCCAACGGCAGAAACCAGTTGGTCGTGGCTTTCAGAATAGGTTGTGCGCCCGAGAGCGTGGAACGTGGCTCAATGAGTTCTGTGGGGCTGAGCGTGGAGCCGCAGCGCTCGCACTGATCGCCGTAGGCGTTGGGATTGGCGCAAACCGGACAGGTACCCACGATGTAGCGGTCGGCCAGGAATTGCTGCGCGGTTTCGTCGTAATACTGTTCGGTGGTTTCTTCTACGAATACGCCTTTGTCGTACAAATCCATGAAAATTGCCTGCGAAGTTTCGTGGTGGACAGGCTTGCTGGTGCGGGAATAGACATCGAACATAATGCCTAATTCGGCGAAAGAATCAGCGATATGGGTATAGTACTTGTCCACGACTTCCTGCGGGGTTACGCCTTCTTTCTTGGCCCGGATCGTGATGGGTACCCCGTGCTCGTCGGTACCACTTATAAAGGCGACATCCGCGCCTTTGGAGCGCAGGTAGCGCACATAAATATCGGCCGGCAGGTAGCAACCCGCCAAATGCCCGATGTGAATGGGGCCATTGGCGTAGATGAGGGCGGCGGTAACTGTATAGCGGTTGGGGGATTTCATAGGGGTACGGGCTAGGGGGGGTAGACTATCAGATTTTTTTGCGATAGTCGACCAAATTATTGATTTTTTGCGCAAAGGTAGCAAGATCACTTATGCAATCCGATGGCTCTTTGTCCAAGTATAGATTCCAGGTGCCAAAAAACCTTCAACTTGGTAGATAATATTAATAACGACCGTTTGTCTTCAACATTCGGAGAAATAGCCATCGGCTGGTGGCGATGATCGCGGCTCCCCCGCCAGCTCTGCCCGATCAATGCCCTCCGGCGAATCATGATAGATCGGCTCAGGCCAAATTCTTCCTGGCGCAAAAGGGCAATCGGCGCAGAAGTTGGCATGTTCCGAAAGGGTTCAGATAAAAAGCTAAATTCTTAGTAAACGGTAAGCGTGAAGTGATTACACATTTCTATTTTTGATGGAGCCTTTTGGAATCTCTAATGCTCACCCGACAATAATAATCGGGAATTCCGGCTCGCTCGGGACGCTGCGTTTAGTAATGATTTAATGTTCTGCTCAGGCCCCACTCTGACTGATTATCAATGCTTTCTGACACAGTCATCAGCGTGGAGGAAATTCGGTGTGGGTGCCATATATAGTATAGCCCAGTACGCGAACGAAATACGTTCGGTCGGTTGTAGGCGGGATGGAGAGGGGCAACGCAAACGGACTGGGTCGGCTTTTGGGTCTGATTGCAATATCGGTATGCCCAATTGGATGATCTGTTTCGAAAAGCGTGATAAGGCCATGAATACCGGTAGAATGCAGGAGATGCAGCGTATCGGTTGGATGGCTGTTGCGGATAGTAAACCGAAGCCATGCCACCATGACAGACTGGTCGGAAAAGGTGGTTCGCTCATTCCGCTTTTCTGCAAAGGGCCGGAACCGTTGCCGACGAACCACCGACAGAGGCAACGTATCGCCCGAAGGGTCTTCGTAAAAGGTCGTGTACGGTCCGATGTCCAGTTGGTCGGCAGGCAATTTGCCGGGCAACACCAGTGTTTTCTCCTGCCCGAAAGCAACAGACCAATTGAGCAACAGGGTCAGGAGAAGAAGTGAACGCATACTGATGAAAATAATAAACAAGGTACTGATAAAGCGACATATTATTCTTCCTTCTCCGGGCCGAGGGCCCGCTCTATTAAGCAAACGGTCGATCTATTGAGTGAGCCGCTTTTCGCGCCCATTCCCTACCGTTCACTCAATGGCATACCAAATACCTGCTATTCACGCAATAAATCTACCGTTCACACAACGGCAGTTGCACGGTTGTTTCCTGATCGAGATGTTTACACGACTAATGCGAGAAGGCAGGAAGAATCTTACCCCGATTTTAACCAAACACAACGTCCGATCCTCCGAAGCTATTCTTCACCTCACGGCTTAGGTGAGACACAGCGCAGGGGTTGAAGTAACCGTTTGAGCGAAAATATACCGCTTACTAAGTTTTAGGGGTGTATTAATCTAAGTATCAGGCACAATGCATACATTTATCCCAGTTATGGCTGGGCGGATATCATTCCTTAGGGTATCAAATCCCAGTCTTTTATCAACGGCAAACAAAAAATTAGAATGTATGAAAACACCCCATTTACTCCATTTAATCATAGTTTGTTTGATGATCGGAACTCAAAGAAGCTTTGCCCAAAGTCAAATTCGCGGTCGTGTATTGGACGACAAGAACCGACCCATCGCCGGGGCAACCATCCTCATGAATCGTTCTTCCGATAGCCTATTCTCAAAGGGGGGCATTTCTGATACCAATGGGCAATTCCTGCTTGATAACATCGCCCCTGAAAGCTACTTTATCAACATCAGTTTGATTGGCTACGAGCCTTTTAGTGTGCGTCCGTTCAGGTTGGAAAAGGATAAAGCCCTCAAAGACTTTGGCACTTTCACGCTTCACGAAAGCACCACCCAATTGCAGGAAGTGGCAGTAGCGGCAAAAAAAGCCTTGTTCGAGCAAAAAATAGATCGGCTTGTGGTTAATGTGGCAAGCAGTAGCACATCGGCGGGTAGTACCGCCCTGGAGGTTTTGGAACGCTCACCGGGCGTTGTCGTCAATCGGCAAAACAACACTATCGCCCTTTCGGGGAAAAGTGGGGTGGTCGTGATGATTAATGGGCGGCAGAATTACATGACTAGTGAAGCCGCCGTTCAGATGTTGAACGGTATGAGTGCCAATAGCATCGAAACCATAGAAATATTGGTTACGCCTCCCGCCAATATGGATGCCGAAGGCAATGCGGGA
>JBBRDE010000150.1:0-13298 GCA_038204185.1 Cytophagales bacterium | reverse complement strand
CCCAGAACATGCTGTTTCAGTTTCACTCGTATTTCAAGTACGATTTTGAGCAGGTCAAAGCGGGACTCATGCAAATGGCTTTTGGAATGTTCAAGAAGGTGGTCATCGGCGATCGCCTGGCTCTAATGATCGACTACGCTTACAACAACCCCTACGAGCAGAACGGCCTGACCATGCTGGTTGCGACCCTCTTCTTCACGTTCCGTATCTATTGTGATTTCTCGGGCTATTCCGATATTGCCATTGGCGCGGCGCGGGTCATGGGTTTTAACCTCATGGACAACTTCCGCACGCCCTACGAGTCGGCTTCCGTCGCGGAATTCTGGGCCCGCTGGCACATTTCACTCTCGACCTGGTTTCGCGACTACCTGTACATTCCGCTGGGTGGCAACCGGAAGGGCGAGTACCGCCGCTATTTCAATCAATTCACGGTATTTCTGGTAAGCGGCCTATGGCATGGAGCGAGTTGGAACTACGTGATCTGGGGTAGCCTGCACGGGTTCTATCTGGTAGGGGCGTCTTTTCGTGATAAGATTTTAAAGAAATCGGGCATCGTCATTCCAAAAAATCAATTCGTCCACGTTGCCAACGTAGCCATTACGTTCGTTCTGGTGTCGCTGACCTGGGTGTTCTTTCGGAACGATAAGGCTCCTGTCAAGCAAGCCTTCGATATTCTACGCAAAATAGGTACCCTGTCGTGGAGCGAGCCGGTACGTTCACCGCTCAATTCCGTCGAGATGTGGTTTTCAGTGGGTTTGATTCTATTCATGTTGGTCAAAGAACATTACTATCCCACGATTCCCACGCGAAGTACCCCCTTCTTCTATAGTCTTTTCGCCGCGATTTGTGTGTTCATCTACTTTTTCGGCGTATTTACGTCCAACCAATTTATTTACTTCCAGTTTTAGTCTATTTAAAGCCAACTTCCCGAAAGTTCAAAACGCCAGACGGCTAGTCTTTCGGGAAGTTCAGGCAGGATGTCAATTTGTCATTTTCAGATAGAGTCGTACGCTTCTTTTGGTCATAAGGTTTGTAATTCTAATTTTCGTAGATCAAAAAACTCTCCACTTTCAATTTTCCACTAAAAAAAATGGAAATAACTGCCGATAACCGACTGAGAAGCCTGATCGTAGTAGGTGACCGCGTCCTCATCCGACCCAAAAGTCCCAACGACCGCACGCATAGCGGCCTGTACCTACCCCCTACCGTCACCGAGAAAGAGCAGGTGCAAACAGGCTACGTCATCAAGGTAGGTCCTGGCTACCCCATTCCCAGCGCTGTGGAGGAAGAACCCTGGAAAGAAACCGAAGAAAAAGTGAAGTACATGCCCTTGCAGGCGAAGGAGGGCGATCTGGCTATCTACCTGCAACGCAACGCCATCGAACTGGAATACGACGGCGAAAAGTACGTGATCGTACCGCAGAACTCTATCCTGATGCTGGACCGAACGGAGAATCTGTTTGATTGAGGAAAAAAATTTGATTCTGAATATTGGACGTTCGATGTTCGACGCTGGGTGCCGGCATTCTATAAAGACAGTAGCCCACCCGAACTAAAACTAGCTCACAATGCCATTATTTCCCCGCTCCGCAAGGACCTTTGGTGTAAACCAGGATTCCCACTGATTCGGCAGCACAGGTATTGCCATAGGTTTTACCATTACAGCCGCAAACCGGGGCATACTCGAAAGTACAAATCCGGCCATCGCTTGGTTTCTCGACGCATTTGTCAGTCCCTACCTTTTCTCTGTGACATCCAAATGCCACTGTCAAAATCAGTATTGCCCATACCTTTTTCATAGTCTGTTTTTAGTTTAGGATCATAATTTCGGGAGCACACAAAACGTTGAACAATTTCAAACGTTGTCCGGTTTTAGAAAAAACATCCTGCCATGAACTCTCTACTGATTCCCTTCATCCTCTCCTCCCTTTTCCTCTCATCCTTTACACAAGAAATCCCCCTGTGGGAAAAGATGCAAAGTCTGGCCTGGAAAAACCGCGTGATCGTTCTGTACGCACCGGAAGCCGGTTCTGAACAATTTCGGCAGCAGAAACAAATCCTGTCCGAAATGACTGAAGAGTTGAAAGCACGCGACCTCGTCGTCGTCGAATGCGTGGGTAAGCAACTCAGTCCCGAAGACAAAAACTACATCGCCCATCACTTTATGCATGACCTCAGCGGCTTTGGCGTGTGGCTGGTTGGGAAAGATGGGGGTACCAAACTCACCGAAACCAAGCCCGTCACGACCAAAAAATTCTTCTCCCTCATCGATTCCATGCCCATGCGGCAAGCTGAAATGAAGCGCGACGGGAAGTAGTACGGCCCTAAATTCTTTTGTAGGAGTAAGAACAGCCTTCGTTACAGACCGTGGGGAGAATCGTGAGCATATCGTTCTTGAGCGTGTACCCCCATTGATTTTCTTCATTATAGATTCCGGCGTTATCGAATCTGAGATAAATATTCCCCTGTTTTTCAATTTTGAATTCCCCCGAACTAACAATCGGAGTCTGGAACTGGCCGGGTTGGGGTATCTTTTCAATAAAAGAACCGTCTTTTCTGAATTCTAGCGTTTGGGTGATACTTGTGGTGGCTAGCTGTGGCGGGCAACTGCCATCGCCGGGGCCGACGCAAAACTCCACCAGTTGCCAGGTACCCACTATGTTTTTTTCTTCGGGGCTGAGCGACTCTTTATTGCATCCAACCAGGGTGGCCAGTACCAGGATAAAATCAATTCTTTTCATTTTTCATGTTCTGTTTTTCTTATCAGACCAATTTTCCCGGTCATCGGTTGGAACGAGCATCCGCTTTTTTTTGTCAAATACAAAAGTTTCAGTCCCATGCCTCTACTTCATACCCACGATCACAAAGCACCTTTCTGGCTACCCAATGGTCATTTCCAAAGCATCTTTCCCGCCCTTTTTCGGAAAATAAATGACGTCACCTACCTCCGGGAACAGATCGTCACACCCGACGATGATTTTCTGAATCTGGACTGGGCCAAAACCACCCAGCCCATTTCAAAAGGTCTGGTGATTTTGTCGCACGGTTTGGAAGGCGACAGCAAGCGGCACTACATCCTGGGCATGGTGCGGGCGCTGACCCGCTCGGGTTACGATTGTCTGGCCTGGAATTACCGGAGTTGCGGGGGTGAAATGAACAAACAGGTACGGTTTTACCACAGTGGAGCGACTGATGATCTGGATCTGGTGGTGCAGCATGCGCTTCAAAGGGGGTACCCTACCCTGTTTTTGATGGGATTTAGTTTGGGCGGAAATCTGACGCTTAAATATGTAGGAGAAAAGGGTGAAGGCTTGACCCCAGAAATAAAAAAGGTAGTCGTATTCAGCGTACCGATGGATTTACTGGCGTGCAGCCGGGCCATCGAAAAACCGGAAAACCGGGTGTACCTCAAACGCTTTTTGTCTTCTCTGAAACCCAAAGTAACCGCAAAATCCAAAGTCTTTCCCGACCATATCAGTGTGGATGATTATACCAAGGTGAAAACCTTCTACGATTTCGACCATATCTACACCGCTGCTCTGCACGGATTCGACGGCGCGGACGACTACTATGCCCGAAACAGTTCCAAATTTTTCGTGGAATCAATTGCCATACCTACCCTGATTGTCAATGCCCTGAACGACCCGCTGGTACCTGCCGACAGTCTGCCGCAGGCACAAATCGCCGCGATGCCCAACGTGTGGTTGGAACTAACCGATGAAGGCGGACATTGCGGATTTCGGTCCGACAATTTGGAAGATGATATGTACTGGTCGGAAAGGCGGGCGTTGGAATTTTTAGGAAACAGCAAAAACTGAGGACGCTTTTTCACTAAACGTTTAATAAATAGTACGCAATCTATACAATGCGCTGGAAACGTACTTTTTATAGTCAGTTCACGCTACGTTTTGTAATTTTGCTGACAACGTAGTAGTCATTCCGAACCAACCAGGGGTTTTACCCCGACAAACTTCCCGCATGTTGACGCAAACACTTAATCCGACGCACATTGTCATAGACTTTGACAGCACGTTCACCAAGGTAGAAGGACTCGACGAACTGGCCCATATTGCCCTGGCCGGGCACAACGACCGCGAGTCGATTGTTCAACAGATCCGCGACCTAACCGACAAGGGTATGAATGGCGAAATGCCATTTGCCGAAGGTCTCCGCCGCCGCATTGAACTGCTGTCCGCCGATCGCTCGCACATCGAACTTCTGGTGGATTACCTGCGCACCAAGGTGTCGGATTCGTTTTTGCGTAACAAGACCTTCATAACCGACAATGCCGATCACATTTACGTGGTTTCCAGCGGATTTAAGGAGTTCATCGTACCCATCGTGACGGAGTTGGGCGTTCGCGCCGATCATGTATATGCCAATGAGTTCGTTTTTGACCAAGAGGGCCATATTATCGGCGTGGATGAAAACAACGTGCTGGCTACGGATGGTGGCAAAATAAAGCTCCTCCGTACCCTGAACCTTACAGGCGATATCTACGTGATCGGCGACGGCTACACGGATTACGAACTACGCGAATCGGGCCTGGCGAACCGCTTCTATGCCTTTACTGAAAACGTCAACCGTCCCCGCGTGGTGGAAGTAGCCGACCACGTGTCGGGTTCGCTGGACGAGTTTCTGTATGACAACAAACTGAGCCGCAGCCAATCGTATCCCAAGAGCCGGATCAAGGTACTGTTGTTGGAAAATGTACATCCGGCGGCGGTACGGGCCTTTGAAGAGGAAGGCTTCAAGGTGGAGTTTGTAAAAGGAGCGCTTGACGAAGACGAACTCTGCGAGCGCATCAAGGATGTTTCCATTATCGGCATCCGCTCCAAAACACAGATCACCAAGCGTGTTCTCGAAAGCGGCAACCGCCTGATGGCCATCGGTGCTTTCTGCATCGGCACCAATCAGATCGACCTCGAAACGGCTACCGAACGCGGCGTAGCAGTGTTCAACGCACCGTACAGCAATACGCGCTCGGTGGTAGAACTGGCTATTGGCGAGATGATTATGTTAATTCGTAATATTATTCCCAAAAGCAATGCCATGCACACCGGTCACTGGGACAAATCGGCCAGCGGTAGCTATGAGATACGCAGTAAGAAACTGGGTATGGTTGGCTACGGGAGCATCGGTACGCAGCTATCCGTTGTGGCCGAAGCCCTGGGCATGGAAGTGTATTTCTACGATGTTGTGGACAAACTGGCCATCGGTAACGCCCGCAAGGTACGTTCGCTGGAAGAGTTACTGCGCATCTCTGATGTCATCAGTCTACACGTAGATGGCCGCAAGGACAACACGCTGATCATTGGGAAAGCGGAGTTTGACCTGATGAAGGACGGGGTGATTTTTATGAACCTGTCGCGCGGTCACGTGGTGGACATTGCGGCCATGGCCGATGCCATCAAAAGCGGCAAAATCGCCGGGGCCGCCGTGGACGTGTTTCCCAAAGAGCCCAAAACCAACCACGAAGCCTTTGAAAGTGAGCTCATCGGCCTGTCCAACGTCATTCTGACGCCCCACATCGGCGGTAGTACCGAGGAAGCCCAGGAGAACATCGGCTACTACGTACCCGGCAAACTGCTGGCATACATCAACAATGGCAGTACTTACGGCAGCGTCAATTTTCCCGAAGTGCAGCTACCCAAACTGGGTGACTCGCATCGCTTACTGCACGTCCACGCCAATGTACCGGGCGTACTGGCTAAACTGAACAGTATTTTTGCCAAACACGAAATCAATATTTCGGGTCAGTACCTCAAAACCAACGAACTCATCGGTTATGTGATTGTGGATATTTCCAAGAAGTACTCTGAAGAATTTATCCAGGAAATCAAAGCCGTCGAAGGTACCATTCGTTTCCGGATGTTGTATTGAAGAGTTAAAGGGTGAACGGTTAAGGGTAAAAGGCAAAACGATATTTTACGTAAATCTCTACCTACAAGTCTTTGCCGCGAACCGTTCACCCTTTAACCGTTCACCTTTGACCCAAAAGAAACCCCATGCAAAACACCTTCTTTACTCCTGGCCCGGCGGCGCTGTTTCCTACCTTTGAGAAACACCTGAAAACCTTTATGGATCGGCAACTGGGGTCCATCTCGCACCGCAGCCAGCAGTACCGCGACCTCCACCGCTTTACCGTGGAGCAGCTACGCACATTGCTTTCCGTACCCGATACGCACCAAATCCTGTTTTTAGGCTCGGCCTCGGAGACCTGGGAGCGGATTTTGCTGAATTGCGTGGAGCACGAAAGTTTTCATTTGGTCAATGGTTCGTTTTCCAGAAAGTTTTACGACTATGCCCAATCGCTGCACAAGTTTGCGCACTTGTACGAAAAGCCGATGGGCGAAGGGTTTGACTTTGCCGAAATCGAGGTACCTGAATACGCGGAGCTGATCTGTACCACCCATAACGAAACGAGTGCGGGCGTGCAGATGCCGGTAGCGGATATCCATAAACTCAAAGTAAAGCATCCTGATAAGATCGTGGCCGTAGACATGGTATCGTCGGCCCCCTACCCCGCCCTGGATTACAGCCTGATCGACACCGCATTTTTCTCCGTGCAGAAAGCCTTCGGAATGCCTGCCGGACTCGGTGTATGGATTGTGAACGAAGCCTGCCTAGCCAAAGCCGAACGCCTGCGGCAGTACGACAGCCTCACCATCGGCGCGCACCACGACCTACCTGCCCTGTGGAAAAACGCGCTGAAATACGAAACGCCCGCTACCCCCAACGTAATGGCGATCTACACCCTGGGCAAAATTGCGGAAGACTTTAACCGCATCGGCGTCGAGGCTATGCGCAAGGAAACCGAACACAAGGCCGGACTCCTCTATTCGCTGGTCAAAAAACATGATAATTTCGAGGCTTTTGTGAAGGTACCCCGCCACCAATCTCAAACCGTGGTGGTAGCTAATACGAAAAAAGACTCATCGGTGGTGATCAGCAAGCTCAAAGAAAAAGGGCTGATACTGGGCAGCGGTTACGGCGAGTTCAAGAGCTCTCAGGTACGCATCGCCAACTTCCCGGCAACCTCAGTAGCGCAGATCGAGGGATTGGTGAAGGCGTTGGGGGAGGTGTAAACGGGTTGATTGGCACACTATTAGTAAGTAGGTTTCCAAATCAAAACCTCACTACCAGCAATGCAGACAGTATCAAAACAAAAGTCAGCTATATCCCATGTGGAGTCGATGGCCACCTGGATGGATTCTCGATTCACGATTCCCGGTACCAACATTAAGTTTGGTTTCGACGCTCTGATAGGGCTTATACCCGGTGCCGGTGATTTCACAACGCTGTTAATTTCCGGGTATATGGTCACTATTTTAGCCAAAAACGGGGCCAGCGGTTTTGTGCTCGCCCGAATGGCGCTCAACGTTCTGATTGACGCTCTCCTTGGCTCCATCCCTCTTATAGGCGATATCTTCGATGTAGCTTTCAAAGCCAACATCCGGAATATGAAACTCATGCGTGAGCATTATGTCGAAGGTCGGCATACGGGTGGAGCGTGGAAGGTAGCTGTACCCATCATGCTGCTACTCGTACTCGCTGTGGGCGCGCTGGCGTGGTTGAGTTATAAGATTTTTGTCTGGCTATTTAATTGAATTTTCAAATAGGGACTGCTCTATAATTAGGTAGACTAGTTCTCTCTTCTAATCCCGATTTTTAAACCGGGTGTTGTAGCTACACACGACTACGCGTCCCGGACTACGCGTCCCGGACTACGCGTCCCGGACTAATCTCCAATCAAAGCCTTTCGCCAATTATCAATCGGGAGGTACCCTATTGAAACGAGCATGAGATGGTGCTCCAATGTATCCGACCGTACTGGTACTGATTTGACCGTTTACTAATTTTGACCTCCACAGGCAAAAAGTTGAGCCGTACAGCATAATCTGACTGATTTATATTGCATAGCTTTGTTCTATAAATCAAATACTTACTGAACCCGTACGGTGATGACGAATGTATATGATTTCCTGAAAATGAAGCGTGAAACCTATAAGCAATTTGCTTGTAAGGATCTGCTCATTACTTTGTACGATTGTCCTCAATCCCGACAGCGCGAAGAGGTGTTTACCCAACATAGTTACCTGACTTTCGGGGTTAGCGGCAAAAAATGGATTCATCGGGAAGGCCAAACGTTGCTGTTCTCGGAAGGCAGTCTTTCGTTCATTAGAAAAGGGGGATTCGTGCAGGAACTATTTATCGGAGAAGGTTTCAAATCGCTCACATTTTACATTTCTGATGCTTACCTCAAGCAGCTATTACAGGATTTTAGGCATTTTTACTGGGGCAGCGCGATCACTAGACAGGCAAAAGGTACCATCCTGACCCTGGCTGTCAATGAAATAACCAAAAACTTCCTTCTGACCATCCTGAACTTGTTTGAAAAAGAAATCTCTCCCTCCGAAAACCTCCTGGAAGAACGGTTTCGCGAGTTTTTCTTTGCATTGGTTATAAATCCTGAAAATCAAGGTTTTGTAAAATATCTCAATTCGCTTGCTGAGTTACCCATGACATCGTTGTACGAGGTGATGGAGGCAAACTATATGTACAATTTATCCCTAAAAGAATACGCCAATATTGCCAACCGCAGCCTGGCTACTTTTAAAAGGGAATTTAGAAAGGTATTTGATACCACACCTACCCACTGGCTAATGCAAAAACGGCTCGTGTATGCATCGACGTTACTCAACACCACCGACAAAAGTATTGCCGACGTGCTGATGGAAAGCGGATTTGAAAATGGCTCACATTTTGGTCGGGTGTTCAAGGCAAAATTTGGGATTTCACCGCTTCATTACCGGAAGCAATATAGTGTTAAGAGCTTACAGACCATTTAAAAAGTAAGTACCTTTTTCTTTCACCAAAATCCCCTCTTATTCATGGAAACAGAAAATACAGCCTAACTGCCTTTGCAGTTGAAAGGGTAGCTTCTTACCCCACATGACCCCTGAATATGACATTGACCGAAAGTTCTATAACAGGGATGATTGCCCCCCTGCCCTAATTGCGCGCTGCACCGGCATGGAAGATGTCCGAACCATAGTCCACCATGCCCGTGATAACAAACTCCTGGTCGCCGTACGCGGTGGAGGGCACAATAGGGCCGGCCTGGGTACCTGCTACGATGGGCTCGTCATAGACCTGTCGTGTATGATATACATGGAGGTAAATCCTGAGTCTCAAACTGTGTTGGTTGAGGGCGGGGTACCCTACCCGTCATTGTGGCCTTTGACAACCTGCCGCAGTAAAAGCATAGGCCCTGAATGAATCATTAACCAGGCAGGGCAGCAACGTTGTGATACTCCTTGCTGGTAGGACAGGTCTTGCAGTCCAATAATCCAAAAAAATCAAAAATTGAGATTGTGTTTCCTTCCCATAAGGGAATTTCGACTAATCAAACGAGCCACCAGTACCGCCCTTCCCCTGGTGGTTAGCTGTACATTCACATTAACTTCTTAACACACTACATCCATGAAATTCCTTCACATCATTATGCTGGTATCCCTACTGAGCCGCGCTCAGGCCCAGCAGAACACAGCTCAGACCCAGCTTGCCCAACTGACCACTGGAACCAGTTCATCCGGGGCACTTCGGGTAGAGAAGAGTGGGGAAACCTACTTAGAGCTCGAAAAGAGCCGGAAGGCATCCTGGTACGTCTCTACCGATACCCGAACCCTCCAAACCTCTGTTGTTTTTCTGGATTCCAACCAGCGGGTGGTGTACGAAGAGGTGCTTCCCCGGCAGTCTGTGGAACTCACCAGCCACAATCGTCGCGTTCTGGATCATGCGCTTGTCAAACTGACCAAACGGCAGTTGGTCGGAGACAAACTCAAAACCCGGCCTATCTGGTACAAAAGCCAGGGGCAGGGCATGCCCGTTCCAGAATACAAGGCCGAGCTGCCAGAAGATACACCGAAACTCTACCCCACGGGTACATTAGCGAAGGTGATGGTTAGCGAAAAGAAGCTGCTCTATGTATGGTGCCAAACTCCTGCAATCGAGAAAGTAAACTTTATCCTACAGGACGATATGGGGCGTGTTTTGAAAACAAGCTCGGTTAAAAATACGCAATTCTCCGAAGCGTATCCACTTGCTTTCCTCCCATCGGGCAAATACGAAGTACACCTGTACGGCAAAACCTGGCAGAAATACTATGAGATTCAAGTGGATAAGGAGCAACAACAGATACGCGTGGTACCCCTGAGCCAATAAAAACAAAAAAATATTTCCAGGAGGAGGCCTGTTTCCTAGGAATTTCGGCTAATCACGCGATATTCCATACCACTTGCCCTACCCCATTTTTAGCAAGATCGCCAGCCCGATACATTTGTAGTAGGTGTCGAAGTATTGAGTAAACGGTATGGATGAGCTGAGGGGCTTTTTGTAAATACAGGAGTGTGGAATAGTTGAAGGATATTTCGCTATACAACCTGAAAAAACAAGCCATGCAAACTGCCCGTGTGCCACATTCAATATTTGAAATCATAAAAATCCACCTACGTACCTTGATTCTCTCACTTAGGTCTGTGCCTCACCGACTTCTAGCAAAGGGTCAGTGTGGACACATACTTAGGATTTAGATACAGTTTTATGATTATTGGTTGACCCAAAAAGTAAAGAAAGTTACCCGCCTACTTAAATGATACCCCGAACTTTTCCCCACCGCAAATGATTAGTTGATATGTACCAATCAACAAGTATTTGCGCCCTAACCTACCCCCTAAAAAAGACTCCACTACTCAGTCACTCCGCAAGCGGTTTTCTGCCTTGCAGAACCTACCGCCCTTTTTCCGGCTAGTGTGGGCTACCAACAAGCCCCTGACAATGGGTAACATCGTATTCCGGCTGCTGAAAGCCGGGATTCCGGTCGTGATGTTATACATCGGCAAGGAGATTATCGACGAAGTCATTCGGCTCATCGGTAGCGGCGGCTCGCAAAGGTACCTGTGGACGATGGTGGCGGCGGAACTGGGCCTAACCGTTTTTTCGGATTTATTGAGCCGACTCATTGGACTTTGTGATAGTTTGTTAGGCGATCTGGTCGCTAATAAAACCTCGGTGGATTTGGTACACCACGCCGCGCAACTGGATTTGTATCAGTTCGAAAATCCAGTTTTTTACGACAAGCTGGAACGAGCCCGCCGCCAGACCACCAGCCGTACGGTGCTGCTGACGCAGGTACTTTCGCAGGTGCAGGACATCCTTTCGCTGCTGCTACTCGGGGCCGGAATAGTGGCGTTCAGTCCGTGGCTGATTTTGATTCTGATCGTAGCCGTGATTCCTTCATTTTTGGGTGAAACGCATTTCAACGAGCGTAGCTACTCCCTTACCCGGAGCTGGACGCCCGAACGCCGCGAACTCGACTACCTGCGTTACATCGGAGCCAGCGCCGAAACCGCCAAGGAGGTGAAGGTATTCGGGTTGGAAAAGTACCTGACCCAGCGGTTCAAGGCGTTATCGGATGAGTATTATTTACAAAACAAAAAGATTGTCCTCAGCCGCGCTTTGTGGGGGTACCTGCTGGCGGCTTTGGGTACCCTGGCCTACTACGGGGCGTACGTGTTCATTCTATTCCAAACCCTCGCGGGCCTGCTAACCATTGGTACCATGACGTTTCTGTCGGGATCGTTTCAGCGAATGCACGGCATGTTACAGGGCATTATGAGTCGCTTTTCCAGCATCGCCGAAAGTGCGCTGTACTTGCAGGATTTGTTTGACTTTTTCGCCATCGAGCCCACTATCCAAGCCAATCCCGGGGGCATGAAGGTACCCCGGCCTATCCGGGAAGGCTTTACGTTTGAGAATGTAAGCTTTAAGTACCCCGATAGCGAACGCTGGGCGGTGCGTAATCTCAGTTTCACGCTGAATCCCGGTGAAAAGCTGGCGCTTGTGGGCGAGAACGGGGCCGGAAAAACAACCCTGGTCAAGTTACTCTCACGACTATACGTTCCGACCGAAGGCCAGATTCTGCTGGATGGCCTCCCGCTGGAAGCATACAGTCTGAGCGATTTGCGGGCCAGCATCGGTATAATTTTCCAGGACTACATCAAGTACGAGATGACGGTGGCCGAGAACATCGCGGTAGGCGACATCGAGCACCGCGACGACCACGAACGCATCGCCGACTCGGCCCGGAAGAGTCTGGCCAGTGAAGTGGTGGACCAACTACCGGCCCGTTTCCAGCAGGTACTGGGCAAGCGGTTTAAGGACGGGCAGGAACTTTCGGGCGGACAATGGCAGAAGGTAGCCCTCGCCCGCGCTTACATGCGTGACGCCCAACTGGTAGTACTCGATGAACCTACCTCCGCCCTTGACGCCCGCGCCGAACACGAGGTATTCCAGCGTTTCAGCCGGTTGATCGAGGGCAAGATGGCTGTGCTGATTTCACACCGCTTCTCCACCGTCCGCATGGCCGACCGGATTCTGTTTTTGGAAAATGGTACCTTGCTGGAATTCGGCTCACACGAAGAACTCCTGGCTATAAACGGAAAGTACGCCGAGCTTTTCAATTTGCAGGCGCAGGGGTACCTGTAGTGAAGAGAAAGCTCTGATTTTAGAAAGGTTACTCGGTTAGATTTTCCTCATCAAAAGCTTTTTCTATATCTGATATCTTTTAACTCTTCCAACATGCTTCTAAAAATTTTCCTTGCTCTTGCCGCTATATTCCTGCTCGCTCAATTCATCCGGCCCGAGCGCAACGAATCCGACGACCGTACCTACGACATTTCCACCAAATACACCGTTCCCGACGACGTCAATCATGTGCTACAGGTAGCCTGCAACGATTGCCACAGTAACAAAACCACCTACCCCTGGTACGCCAATGTACAGCCCGCAGCCTGGTGGCTCAGCGATCACGTCAATGATGGCAAGCGGCATCTTAATTTCTCGGAATTCACCAAACGTCCTCTCGCTATTCAGAACCACAAGCTGGAAGAAATTGTGGAGATGGTGGAAGAGAAGGAAATGCCCATGAAGGAGTACACCTACCTCGGCATGCACCCCGAAGCCAACCTAACCGATGCCCAACGCGAACTGATTACCAGCTGGGCCAGAGGGCAAATGGCGATCCTGAAAGCAACCTACCCCGCCGATAGTCTGAAAATGAAACCCCGCAAGCCTGCCCCGGCTTCCTGAAAAGATCTTAGATTATGTTTTGGAAGCTGATTTGGTCATTCTGTTGAGAAATATGGTAGTGTACGCGATTTGCAGCATAGCCTCCGAAGATTCTACTGTTTTCTCGTATTCTTTGGCTAGCCGCCGTCTAAAATTTAGCCATCCGA
>JBBRDE010000149.1:0-13329 GCA_038204185.1 Cytophagales bacterium | reverse complement strand
TAAACAGCCCGCAAAAATACGAGTATTTTATCTAAAACAAAAGTCCGAACGGGTCTTGACACCCATTCGGACTAGTATGCATTCGACAATAAAAGGCGGTATTTACTTTTTGGGAGGCAGAGGAGCCAAAATGATGGTCATACGCTTACCCTCTAACTTGGGTTCCATTTCTACTTTCCCGTATTCCGATAGGGCTTCCGAGAATCGGTTCAACAAATCGACCCCTCTTTCTTTAAAGACAATCGTACGGCCCACGAAATGCACGTAGGCTTTTACCTTAGAACCTTCTTTAAGGAAATTCATAGCGTGTTTCAGCTTAAAGTCAAAATCATGGTCGTCTGTATTGGGACCGAAACGGATCTCCTTAATCACCACCTTCTGCGCCTTCGCCTTAATCTCCTTTTGTTTTTTCTTCTGCTCGTACTTGAACTTGGAATAGTCCACTATTTTGCAGACCGGCGGCGTAGCGGTAGGGGCAATCTCGACCAGATCAAGACTTTGGGACTCGGCCATCGCCCGGGCTTTGCCAATCTCAAATATGCCCGGCTCGATATTATCGCCTACCAAGCGCACTTCCCGCGCGGTTATACGCTCGTTAACTTTGTAAGGTTCTTCGGGTACTCTAAATCTGCCGCGTGCGCGGGGGGGTCTTAATGCCATAGGGTATTATTTGGTAAAAAATGTATTTAAGGTTGAAAAACTAGTATTTAAAACACAACACGGCTAAAAATAGTGCCAGTAGCCCGGAATTATAAGGAATTATGAAAAATTAGCCAAATTATTTTTGATTTCTTTCTGGAAAAAATCAGAAAAATCGTCCAGACTCATAGATCCCAGATCGCCTTCTCCTTTGCGGCGCACTGAAACCAAACGGTCGTTCTGCTCCTTTTCGCCCACTATCAGCATGAATGGGACCTTGGTAACCTCGGCATCTCTGATTTTACGACCGATTTTTTCATCACGATGATCCACAAAGCCCCTAATGTCTTTATCCTGAAGAATGAGGAATACCTCATCGGCATAGTCAGAATATTTTTCAGAAATAGGTAAAATAGCAATCTGCTCCGGGGAAAGCCATAAGGGAAACTGGCCCGCTGTGTTCTCGATAAGGATCGCGATAAAACGCTCCATCGAACCAAACGGCGCGCGATGAATCATAACAGGCTGGTACCTTTGATTGTCCGAACCGATGTATTCCAGTCCAAAGCGTTGTGGCATTTGGTAGTCGACCTGTATGGTACCCAACTGCCACTTGCGTCCCAAGGCGTCCCGTACCATGAAATCAAGTTTGGGGCCGTAGAAAGCGGCTTCGCCCAATTCGGTTACGGTTTGCAAACCCCGTTCGGCGGACGCCTCGATGATAGCCCTTTCGGCTTTTTCCCAGTCCTCGTCGCTGCCAATGTACTTCGCTTTATTTTCTGGATCGCGTAAAGAAATCTGGGCGCTGTATTCATCGAAACCGAGTGTTTTGAATACGTAAAGCACCAAATCAATCACCCGAAGAAACTCTTCTTTCACCTGATCGGTCCGACAAAAAATGTGTGCATCGTCTTGCGTAAATCCGCGTACGCGGGTCAATCCATGAAGCTCGCCGCTTTGTTCATACCGGTATACCGTGCCAAATTCGGCAAAGCGTAGGGGTAGGTCGCGGTAGGAGCGGGGCCGTGCTTTGTATATTTCGCAGTGGTGGGGACAATTCATGGGCTTCAGCATGAATTCCTCATCCGAATCGGGAGTTCTGATCGGTTGAAAAGAATCTTTGCCGTACTTTTCCCAGTGCCCTGAAGTTTCGTACAATGCCTTGCTGCCAATATGCGGTGTGACAACCGGCTGGTAGCCAGCCCGCAACTGGGCTTTGCGCAGGAAACTTTCAAGCCGCTCGCGGAGCATAGCGCCCTTAGGGAGCCACAGGGGGAGCCCCTGACCTACTTTATCCGAAAACGTGAACAGGTCCAGCTCTTTTCCCAGCTTTCGGTGATCCCGTTTTTTGGCTTCTTCCACTACGAAAAGGTACTCTTCCAGCTCCTTTTGTTTGGGGAAGGTGATACCGTAAATTCGGGTCAACTGTTTGTTCTCCTGGTTGTTGCGCCAGTAGGCACCGGCAATATTGGTGAGTTTTACCGCTTTTATGGTGCCAGTATTGGGTAGGTGAGGCCCCCGGCAAAGGTCCGTAAAAGTACCCTGGGTATAGAGGGTTATCTGACCGTCTTCCAGACCGTCGATGAGTTCGAGTTTATACTCGTCGCCCTTCTTGGTGAAAAATTCCAGTGCATTGGCCTTACTAATGGGTTGGCGGACAAATTCGTTTTTTTGCCGGGCCAATTCCTGCATTTTCGTTTCGATGGCTGAAAATTCTTCGTTCGAAAGCGATTTGCCACCCAAATCTACATCATAGTAAAATCCTTTCTCGATGGCCGGACCAGTCCCAAATTTTACGCCCGGATACAGGGCTTCCAAAGCCTCAGCAAGTAGGTGGGCCGAAGAATGCCAAAAGGTAGCTTTGCCTTGTGGGTCATTCCAAGTCAGTAACTTGACCTCAGAATCGAATTCAATGGGTCGATTGGCATCCCACACTTCACCGTTTACTGTGGCTGACAATACGTTACGAGCCAATCCTTCACTGATACTCATAGCTATCCCATAGCCCGATATTCCTTTGGGATACTCCCGTACCGATCCATCGGGTAGGGTTATTTTTATGTTTTCTTGATCACTCATGCAATTTGAGAAATAGAGTCTGTTCGGAGTTATTATTTAATGGTCATTTTCAGGGTTGAGTCCCGGCCGAGATCCAGCTTGCGCCGGGGCTCGATGGTTGTTATTTTTATGCGGGACGTATCGAGTGTACGCGGAACGAGTAGTCGGACAACTTTGGGATCACGTTGGCTGGTAAATAATCCCGCAGGGTCATATTTTCTAATTTTTCGGCTCTGTATACGACCGATTCCCGCAGCGGCCAGGGCATCCTCGGGGTTGCGGCTAATTTCCAGGGTATAGTATTCGGCCGCCTTATCATCATTACCCAGCCGTTCGAAGCAAACACCCATCAGGTAACTGGCTTCCGGAAAATTCTCCTGGTACATCAGTACATTTTCAAAAGACTTTATGGCAGGTAAATAGTTTTTCCATTTCAGGTAAATGCTTCCAGTCAAAAAATGCCCTCTAACCAGGGAAGAATCGCGATAGGTGGCTTGCTTGTAGTAAAGCAACGCACTGTCAAGCTTATATTTGTTCTGGTAAATTTCCCCTCTTTCCAGAAATAGTCCGGCATTGGTCGGATAACGTTTGAGAGCCAGTGTATTGTAGTGGAGTGCCACATCTTGATTCCCCAAACGCGCATTGAGCAGACTAATCTGCTGGTAGGTTCGCAACATCCGGGGATTGAGAGCGAGCGCATGGCGGAGACTCACCAAGGCAGCAATCGTATCCTTCATTTTGCTCTGGAGCATCCCCTTTACATAGTAAGCGTTGCCCTCGTAAGGGGCCATCTGCATAGCGGTAGCCAGATAGCGTTGCGAGTCGCGGAACTGTTTTTTTTCCTGCATTAAATCCGCGAGTAACACGTATAATTCTGGCAGATCCTGTTGCAGTACCTCGGCCCGTTGGGCATCCTCCAACGCTTTGTCGATATCACCCATTTCCCTTTTCACTTTTCCACGCAGCAGGTAGTATTCCCCCACGTTTTCCTTGAGAGTAATGGCTTGATTCACATCGACTTCAGCCAAAGGGTACTTTTCCTGATCGAAGTAAATTCGGGCCCGCTTGTAGTAATTGATGTCGAGATCGATCCGGCGGGCAATCAGATTGGATAAAGCTGCTAGGGCGTCCCGTTGCCAGTTCTTTTTTACCTTAGATGATGGAATCGGGGGGATACGGGTGCTATTTCGAGCATCGCTTTGGCAAGAGCTTACCGCCAACACTAATGCGGCCTGGCAAAGCAGAATTCGAACATAAGTCAGTTTGTTAATAGGCATTCCGATCAGAAAGGGGGAAACATGCTACCTTTCTAAAACACAAAATTGCGGATAAAATCGCTATTTCACACGGAAATATCCGAAAAGCGGGAAAAAACGCCCAGAGGTAATTTCTTTTTGAAGTAATCCTGTAGGTAGAGTTCGCCAGATTGGTAGTTCGCGATTTTCCCAAAATGACTCTCCACAAGATTATCCAGAATCAGTGCTGAAAATCCCAGGGAGTATAGGTTAATTACAAAAAAGTAATTGTTTTTTTCAAGAAGATTGGCACATAGGCCCAGCAACTCATTAATCTGTTCTTCGAGGAGCCATTTTTCGCCCTCCGGTCCCCGGCCGTAGGCAGGCGGGTCCAGGATCAGCCCATGGTATTTTTTACCCCGCCTCACTTCCCGTTTCACAAACTTGAGCGCGTCTTCCACCACCCATCGGATTCCATCCAGCCCACTAAGCTCCATGTTTTCCCGTGACCAGCTGATGACGGGCTTTACAGCATCCACGTGGGTGACATCGGCCCCATGAGCTTTAGCGGCAAGCGATGCCAGGCCAGTATAAGCAAACAGATTCAACACCGCAGGTTTTTCAACGGGCATATTCTGAACTGCCTGAGCGATATAATCCCAGTTAACCGCCTGCTCGGGAAAAATACCCACGTGCTTGAATGAGGACAAGGTCAGCTTCGCTTTTAGATCCAGGGTAGGGGTAGCGTATCGAAGCGTCCAGCGGTCGGGTATTTTGGCCTGTGAATGCCATTGCCCTTTTTCCTGCGATCCTTTATCCCGCCTAAAAATAGCGTGGGCTTGCTGGGTCCACTGCGACTCGGTCAGCGATCGGTCCCAAACTGCCTGTGGCTCTGGCCGGGCCAGAATGTAAGGGCCGAATCGTTCCAGTTTCTCAAAATTGCCACAGTCCAGCAGTTCGTAGTCGGTGTGATTGGTGGGGGTAAGTAGGATCAAGTTCAGAAGGAGATTTTGTTTAAATAGAATACATTCCGGCGGCCACGGGTCTGGATATCGCCGGCGGGGTTGACGATGCGTTGTACACCCCAGGCCAGGTAATAATTTCCAAACCAGTGCTCGATATCGTCGGTAGTGGTTTTTCGAACTTTGTCCCCCTCCACGCTCGTAGGTAGTTCCACTGCTTTGCCTCCGTCGATTACTTTATCAGCCTTGATCACCTTGCTGGTGATAGCGCCATCCTTACTGTACACTAAATGTGTCCTACCCTCGTCAGATACCTGAATGTTGACTTTTTCTTTCAGTTCCATGGACTTGACATGATCAAAACTGATACTGTTGTCCCAGAGGAGTTTACCGTCTTTATCAAAATCGGCCACAATGGCGTGGGTGTAGACAAATCCATCAAAGATCTGATTGGAATACCCACCCCGGGAGCCATACATCGGGTTCCAAAGGTAGGGGTTATACAGCCCGGAACCGAAAGGAGATCCATAAAGCCAGGGATTTCCGTAGAAAGAATTCATCCCCATCATATTATTGTTATTACTTCTGTACTCGGGATAAAATACCTCCGAAACCAAAAGGAACTGGTCATCCTTTTGAATAATGTCATGGACCAAAAGTCGGTAGTTAAGCTTGAGGTCACTGCCGCCGTCTTTCTTCTTTTGAATTCTTCTTTCCATTTTTTCCTGCTGGCGGTCGTTCATGAATGAGAAGAAATTACTGAAATCGGTAAAGCTATGGTAGCGGGTGAAAACCACCTCATCGTTGACAATCTTAGTGATGAACAACCCCTGTGAGGCCGCATTATTGGCACTTTGCATGTTACGGTATCCGTAAGTACCTATCATTAGCTTCACTGAATCGCTCAAAACCTGAAGTCTGCCGTTCAGGAATGAATAGTCGTCTTCAGGCTCCACGACCACCTGACTGTAGAGCTGACCCGTTTCGAAATATGACCGTGCCACGATCTGTATTTGCTTGCGATTATTAACTGCAAAACTCACGTTGACCAACCGGTGGGTGGTATCGATCTCAATCGACTGGATCGCATTGGACCCTTTAATGGCGGTAGGAAGTACTTTGGTTTGGAGCGTGGTGAGGTCGGTATGGATCAGGATGGGCTCATCGCGAACGGTTCCCGCCATGAAAAGCCCGTAGCCCATCGTTTTAAAATCAGTAATTTGAAAGCGATCCAGCGTATTGATCGTAAAGGTCTCGACGAATCCAGGGCCGATATTGACTTTGACAATCTGGTAAATCGAACTACGGTACCGGCTGAACAGCAGGAACACAGAACCCCCATCGTAGGTAGAAGTCACGTAATCGAGGTTGTTCTCAATGGTGCCATCAATCGACCACAGGCTTTCCAGGTTGGTATCGAACCGCTGGACGTTGTAGGTGTTCCGTCCCGGCTGGGAAATTAGAAGAATTCCCTGCTCGCCCAGGGGGACCGTCTGATAGGCTTCATCATTACTTGGCAAGGGTAGTTCAATGCGTTTTGTTTCCTGCGCTTCGAGCTGAAAAATGGGAAAAACGAGCCAGGCAAGTAAGAACATCGCTCGGGCCGATAGGGTACGCTTAGTCATGGGCTAGTCCAACAAGTATGTCAAATTCTTCGCGAAGCAAGGGAAGTACCGAAAGACGTGACTGCCGCACCAGGGATAGGTTCTGAAGACGGGTATCGGCTTTGATCGTGGTTAGAGGTACTGTTTTGGGAAAACGCTCCACTGGTTCCAGATCGACAACCACCCAACGGGTATCTTCTGTAGTAGGATCAGGGTAGTGTTCCCGCACGACCCGCGCCAAGCCCACGATCTCTTTGCCTTCGTTGCTGTGATAGAATAACACCAGGTCATTTTCGTGCATCGCCATCAGGTTGTTCCGAGCTTGGTAGTTTCGTACCCCCTCCCATACGCTTCGCTTTTCATTAACGAAGTCGTCCCACGAATATTTGAAGGGTTCAGATTTTACAAGCCAGTGATTGGAAGAGGGAGCGGGCGGGACTTTACTCATCGACGGATCTTGAATTTTCTTGTAAAAACGTTACTTCCCAGGTATGGTCGGCCAGGAGGTAGGCCGAGGCCACAAAAGCCCGGAAGGGTTGCGAACGGCCCCATTCGTTGGGAGCAATAATCGAGAGGGCATCCTGGCCATCATGCTGTTCGTACAGATAGTAAGTATTTCCCACCAGTGGTTCGAAATTCATCCGGGCTCCATAGATTCGCTCCGAAATTTCCACCCGTTGACTTATAAGCCTGGCCTGATCGGCTAAAAGCTGCATTTGCTGATAAAGCTGAGTCAACTGAATATCCGTCTGCTGTTGCATGGCCATCAAAGAGCGGCTTTTGACTTTTCCCATATCCTCGGGGCGGATGACTACTCCGCCCACCGTGTGGGCGTAAGGTAGCAGGGCGGGATCCTGGGCTATTTTTTTGTTGTTTTCTTTTGTGTTCATCATAATCCCTTGAACGTGCGAAAGTACGGATTGTTTGGCGAAGCTACCAAACCAATTGCCGAACTTTGCTCGAAAAGCATCCCCTATGAATATCTGGATTACCGACCAGGATCGTCTGGTCACGGATCCGCCGCCAGCGGAGCCTTATTTCAAATCAGCTTACGACTTTGCCCGAGCGTGGCTTGACGGCGAATTGGAGTTTGAGTTGAATACCTCCGGCTCCACGGGGGTACCTAAGCCTATTTTGCTCAAGAAAAACCAAATGGAAGCCTCGGCCCTCATGACCGGCTCGGCCCTGAATTTGCCTGCCA
This sequence comes from Cytophagales bacterium, assembly GCA_038204185.1. GTDB lineage: Bacteria > Bacteroidota > Bacteroidia > Cytophagales > Spirosomataceae > Salmonirosea. Next base: position 5,630 of record JBBRDE010000149.1, on the reverse strand, counting down.
ACACCAAAGCCCTCGTTTGTCTGAACACCGCCTTCATTGCGGGCCGCATGATGCTCGTCCGGGCACTGGTGCTGGACTGGGCGATCAGTGTAGTGGAGCCCGTCGCCAATCCGCTGGCTTTGTTTGGGTCAGCAATTGCCTTTGACTTTGTGGCCATGGTACCCCTGCAATTGTCGGCTTGCCTGAGCGGTGAATCGACACGCCAGATGGTGGAACGTTGTGGTAAAATATTGTTGGGAGGCGCCCCCATTTCATTGGCGCTGGAAACCCAGATTCAGCAATTGAGGGTACCTGTGTACCAAAGCTATGGTATGACCGAAACGGTCTCGCACGTCGCGTTACGGCGGGTCAACGGGCCAGACCGAACCGAAGGGTACCAAATTCTAGATAATATAGATTTCGGAGTGGACGATAGAGGATGCCTGTGGGTACAGGGGGCGGTTACGAATTTCGACACCGTCCAAACCAACGATCTGGTCGAGTTAAAGCCTGGAGGTACCTTTCTGTGGTTGGGGCGGGCCGATTCGGTGATCAACTCGGGTGGAGTCAAAATTTACCTGGACAAGCTCGACCGGATAGCTGAGCAGATTTTGCAGGAGATGCGGGTACCCAACGCTTTTTTTCTCTGGGACGAGGCCGACGAAAAGCTGGGGCAGAAGTTGGTGCTATTTCTTGAAAAAATGCCCGCCGTGGTGAACGTTACCGAACTTTTAGCCAAATTTGCCGACTTGGTTATTCCGTATGAGGTACCTAAGGTGGTGTATTTTGTGGAGAAATTCAGAAGTACCCCCACCGCTAAAATAGATAAAAAGGCTACGTCTCAGGCCTACTTTACACCCAATTCTGACAAATAAATATATGGAGGACTGGAAATCTGTTCGCATAAAATTCCAAACTGTTGCTGGCCTACCCGCACCGTACAGCTATTTCTATACCCTGGAACTCACGCCCGATGGTGCCAATCTGGGGGTAGGCCTGACGCTACACTACCTGGATCGGGACGAGTTGGACGAAGAAATGATTCTGGAAGAAGGATTTTCACTGGACGATGATTATAGCTGGACAGGTACCCTACCCGCCGTTTGGCAAAGTCAACTGACGCGGGCCCTCGAAAATTTAGCTGAGGCTAAATCGGATGAGGTAGAACAACACGAAAATTACCTGGTGGTCGAAATTAAATCGGTGGACGGAAAAACCACTGATTTTACGCCCACGGATCGTCCTTTTTGGGATTACTTACAGCAGGAGCTTATCCAGGCGATCTATGAGGCATCGGGAAAAGAGCGAGCTTTTGAACTGGAATATCTGGAAATTGAAGGGAAGAACGATCTCCGAATTAAAGTAGACGCTTCGTTTGCCCAGCGGAATTTTTTGGTGCGACTGAATAGTTCCCAGCCGCAGGCACTGGACTGGAAATGGACAAAAGAAGTGATGGAAACGGTTTTTAAAGCTGATTTTCTTCCCCCACAAGCCCCCGATGAACTGCCACGTTTCAGTGGCAAGTACCTGACCACCGGCGATGGGGTGTGGTACGAGTTCAACGAAACACTGGTAGAGCCATCGCCGAAGAGCAAAGTATTGCCCCAGATTGTGCGATTGATGGATCAATTACGGGAGGAGACGATCCGATAGTTCGGTGTGGTTCAGCTCGTCCCGCAGCTCGCCCAACAACTCTTTCAATCGAGGGAAGGTGGGGGCAGGTTCGGGTAGGGTCTGGCTCAGAAAAGCTTTGATTTCCCACACTTCCAGCACATCCCGAAGGGGTACTTCCAGAGTAGGGGTGCCTTCCTGATAAGAATTCAAAACCAACATCCCTTTATCTTTTACCTGATTGAACACCCGCCGGGCCACAATGCCGGTCGATTTGACGACCAGCACATAAGTCAAACCCTCCTTGATATCATACCAGTTCCGTACGAAAGTGCCGATCAGTAATGCGCCAGGGTGGACAAAATCCGTTCCCGCTTCGAAAGCCCGGTAATGACCCGACGGCAGGGGAGGAAGCTGAAACGAGGGCAGCCGACTAAGGTACCCCGCGTTTTGGTGATTAGTCAAATACTCCTCCGCTTCACTCCGTTTTACCCACTGAATGGTGTGTTCCGGGGCCTTCACCTCTTCACGGGGCGTGGGTTTTTCGGGAGAGGTAGGTTCGAAATGATTATTGAACCGAATGGGGGTACCTGTGGAAGCGGTCTGAGTGGGGGGCTCGGATCGATTAAAACCTTCCCGGCGGATCGGTTTGAGGGTAATTGGCCGTGCCACGAGGCGAAGGGCAGGCTTGGGAGGATGAAATTTGGTGACGATAGCCGCCAGCGGCTGCGGCTGTACGGTCGTCACTTCCCGCATGAGCGGGGCTGGTGGCGCTACCGTGGCCGGATTGAACGGCAGGCCCAGGTCGGGAGTTTCGCGCAGTCGCCGTAAATCATTTTTCAAAATCTGGTCCACCGAGATCCCAAAGGCGTGGGCCATGTTTTTCAAATTGGTGAGGTTAGGGTTGGCCCTGGCTTCCTCGTACGCGCCCAACAGTGAACGCTTAATCCCGATCTTACGGGAAAACTGTTCCTGAGTCAAACCGTTCAGACGTCGAAGGTACTTGATGTTATTGCTGACTATGCTCATACCTGGTTTAGGAAAATTTTCGGATACTATTTGTCAAAAATAGTAGTAAAAAGCAAGGGTGTTTCCTTGATTCGGTATTTTTAAATGATTTTATCGCACTTTTTCCACCAGGGTCTTATCCACATACTTCGTTCCAGCTTTGGCCCCATCCTTTGTGAATCCCTGCAAACGGTGTTTGGCATCACCCGACTGGTTACGGTAATTGAAGAGCAGGCTACTGCCGGAGGTTTCGGCGGCGGCGGCTTCATTGCCCCCGGCGTAGTCGAGGTTGGGGCTAAGTTTGAAGGTCAAGCTGTGGTCTTCGGAGTAGAAAGCGTGGGCTATGTAATCGCGGGACTGATCCTGCGGTGGCCCGGCGGAGTGGTTGGCCGCCACATAAAGTCGGCCCTTGCATTTCCCTTTCTGAATTTGCAGCGCGTGACCTGGCGTGTTGGCGTAGGAGCGCCAGTCTTCCTTGAAAGTATAGACCGGATTGACCGTCGGAGCATCCGGGCCGGAGGTCTGGAGGGTGATATTCACGGCTTCGCTCCAACTTTCACTATCATTGGTGTTGGTGCGGTACCATACCTCGCGCAGGGTTATTTATTGCTTACCAGTAGGGGTACCTGACTGCCACTCCCGGGGGCACGATTCAGCACGCACTATTATATCGAGAGAGGTACCCTGAAATCAGCAAAGTCATCCATTTTTTAATACACCTGAAACCAGCTATATCAACTGTGGACTGGTTGAATAAAAATAGCTTGTGGAACGATATAGCCTATCGCCCTGAGGGAGAGGAATCCCTGGCTGTCCGGGACTTATTGGCCGGGCTCGATCCTTGTGAACTGGCGATTTGCTTTTCTTATTTATAACAATAAGAGATGCCACCATGGCTTGCAGCAGGCCTGAAACGCTTGGTACCCTTGAAAAGCGTGTAAGGTTACCGGGTGTAGCCCGAAAAGGTTTGTGAAGATATTATCACGGCTGGTTAGGGGACATGAAGGTACCTCACTTTTAGAGATTGCTTTTCTCCGACACATCTGGCATGAAGTCACGGGAGACTGGGAGCAAACTGTTGGTGCTCCCAGCCAAAGAGCTATTCACTATATTTGATGTATTAGGAAGGGTAGTGAGCCCCAAGAGTCAGAATGTGATCTCCCGTTTGGCAGCCTTCAAGGTATTGGTGAGTAATCCACAAATCGTCATCAGTCCTACGCCGCCCGGCACGGGGGTGATATAGCTGCTTTTGGGAGCTACCTCGTCAAATTTCACATCGCCTTTGATGGCAAATCCGCTTTTTTTGCTGGAATCCGGTACCCGGGTAATCCCTACATCAATCACCACTGCGCCTACTTTGATGTAGTCGGCAGTCACAAACTCGGGACGTCCCAGCGCTACTACGAGGATGTCAGCGGTCTGACATATTTCTTTAAGATTCTGGGTTTTTGAATGACAAATAGTAACCGTAGCGTTGCCGGGGTAGGTATTGCGCTGCATCAGAATACTCATGGGCAAGCCGACTATTTGGCTCCGGCCAATCACGACACAGTGCTTGCCGCTGGTTTCAATTTTGGCTCGTTCCAGCATTTCCAGTATTCCAAAAGGGGTAGCCGATAGGTAGGCGGGCAGTCCTTTGCACATACGGCCTACATTAACCGGATGGAAGCCATCCACGTCCTTGGCGGGATTTACAGCTTCCATAACTTTGTTCTCGGAAATGTGCGCAGGGAGAGGAAGCTGGACAATAAAGCCATCTACATCGGAGTCGTTGTTAAGTTTATCCACCGCCGAAAGTACCTCCGCTTCGGTGGCCGTTTCGTCTAGCCTTACAAAGGTGGAGGTAAAGCCCACTTGCTCACAACTCTTGATCTTAGAAGCCACGTAGGTTTCACTGGCGCCATCATTTCCTACAAGAATAGCCGCCAAATGGGGTTTTTTGCCACCTTGGGCTGTCCATTCATCGACCTGTTGCCTAATTTCTGCCTTGATTTGCGTAGAAAGCGCTTTTCCGTCCAGAAGCTCCATTTATCTAATAAGTGAATGAGCGGTTTGCCGCCAGGTGAATGAGTGAATGGATTTTGGTTTTTATGAATAACTACAAGTAATCCATGGGATCATCGGCGACGCGGATGTCCGCGTTCAGGACATTGAGTTTGTCCATGTCCTCGCTAGTCAATTCAAAATCCCAAACGTCGTAATTGGCTTTAATTCGCCCCTGATTCGTTGATTTCGGAATTGTGACGATGCCGTGCTGCAGCGCCCAACGGATCAGCACCTGGTAAGTCGACTTACCGTATTTTTGGGAAATACCTTCCAGGATTTGGTTGGCTTCCTCCTGACCACGTACCAGGGGAGAGTAACCCTCGGGTTGAATGCCTTTTTTACGGCAGTAGGTGAGTAGTTCAGGACGGTACAGAAAAGGACTTTGCTCAAACTGATTGACCGCCGGAACTATCGAAGCATACCCGAGAAGCTCCTCAAGATGCGGCTCGTAATAGTTGGAAACACCGATGGCACGTACCCGTTTTTCACTGTACAGCGTTTCCAGGGCCCGCCATGTTTCCCGGCGCTTTTCGCGCACGGGCCAATGAATCAGGTACAAATCCAGATAATCGGTTTGAAGACGCTTCAGACTCCGATCATAGGCCCGCAGGGTACTATCGTAGCCCTGGTCATCATTCCAGACCTTAGATGTGATGAAAACCTGATCGCGCGAAATACCACTATCTTTCACGCCCTGACCTACCTCTTGTTCGTTTTGGTACACGCTGGCAGTGTCGATCAGCCGGTAGCCGGTTTCCAGCGCCCAACGAACTGCCTGGCTTACTTCGTTTTTCTGTCCCGGCGCATAGATTCCCAAGCCCAGGAGAGGCATGTTAACGCCGTTATTTAGTAATACTTTATTATCAAGCATAGTCGGTCAGTTCATTACATCCAGCAGCTTATCAAAAAGAATTTTGGTTCCCACCGTTGCTTTCTCCTGAATGAATGTCATGTTTTTAGTTAGGGTAATGTCAGGTTGGGCGGGA
>JBBRDE010000148.1:0-13417 GCA_038204185.1 Cytophagales bacterium | reverse complement strand
GGCTAAAAATGTGAGGGACAAAAGGATTTTTTTCATGGCGATTGGGAAATTGATAAGTGAGAGAATGATTGATGAATCTAGGTAACGAAAAAGATTGTACCAATCTCAACCATCGGTTTGACATTTCAGTGCTGGTTTGACCCTTATTTAGGCCCTGGGTTTAAATGGGAGGGAATAATTTGAGGTGGGGGATGCCCTCGAAAATTCCGCCAACTTATTAACGAAATCAAGCTGGTTGCCATCCCGGTCCCATCGGGATTTACCGCCTATCCGAAAACCCAAATCGCTCATTCTGCGTTATACAGGTCTACATTCAGTATAAAACTAACGAACTACATTCATGATCAACAGAAAAGCAACCGCCGTTTGGAAAGGCACGGGTAAAGAAGGCACTGGTAAGGTAAGCACCCAAAGTACCGTCTTGGACGAGGCCCAATATTCATTCAAAACCCGCTTTGAAGAAGGAAAAGGCACTAATCCTGAGGAATTGATTGCAGCGGCCCATTCAGGCTGCTATGCTATGAAACTCAGCTTTGAACTTAATGAAGCCGGCTTCACCGCCGATGAGTTGAACGTTACCGCTACTGTTTCCCTCGACCCAGCCAAGGGTGAAGTAGTTAAAAGTCATTTGGTCCTTAAAGCGTATATTCCGGAAATTGAAGAAGCCAAATTCAAGGAAATTGCCGAAAGTGCTAAGAAGGCCTGCCCAATTTCGAAATTACTTAACGCTGAGGTTACGCTGAATGCCGAATTGATTTCGTAAAATTTAGATCTTTATAAAGTAAAAAAAGCACTGCCTGACGGCAGTGCTTTTTTTAGAAGTAACCCACCTTCAAAAAAAATGGAACAACCCAAAAAACAAGAGGTATGGCTGCGTGGTCCCTTGCCTGTCATCCCACCGCTCCTGCAACCCGTAGCCCACGCCCTGATGCAGGCGCGCGAAGAAGTGGATGCGTTAATGAAGGATTTTGATCCGGAACTTCTGGATACCCCGCCCGCTGGCCTTGCTACGGCAAGATTTCACCTACAGCACATGACGGGTGTACTGGATCGGCTATTCACGTATGCGCGCGGAGAAATGCTTTCCGGAACGCAACTCGAATACCTGAAAAATGAGGGGAAACGGCAAGAAGGAGAGCCTACGGTAGAAGCTCTGGTGAAGTTGTTTAACCAACAGGTTGAAGCCGCGCTGGATCAGCTGAGAAATACGGATGAAGGTACCCTTACGGAGGTTCGAGGCGTGGGGCGGGCGCAGGTACCCTCGACGGTAATGGGGCTGCTTTTCCATTCCGCCGAACATACCATGCGACACCTGGGGCAATTGTTGGTAACAGTACGCATTGTGAGCGCTGAATCAGACTTACGCTAATTCCCGCAACAGTCCTTCCAAATGTAGAGGATGAGTGTACATCTGAAGCGAACCATCGGGATGGAGAGGCCACTCTTCGCGTGGGCGATCCCAGTACAGTTCAACCCCATTCTGGTCGGGATCGTCGAGATACAGTGCTTCGGAGACGCCATGGTCGGCGGCTCCGGTCAAAGGGTACCCCGCAGTGAGCAATCGTTGGTAGGCCTGGGCTAGATCTTTGCGCTCAGGATATAATATTGCCGTATGAAAAAGTCCGGTGCTCTGCCGGGGTGGGGGAGTGCCGCCCTTGCTTTGCCAGGTGTTCAGGCCGATGTGGTGGTGGTACCCTCCCGCTGAAATAAAAGCGGCACCTGACCCGTAGGTAGTCGTCAAAGTGAATCCCAGCAAGTCGCAGTAAAATTGAAGCGAGCGAGCCAGATCGGAGACTTTTAAATGCACATGACCGATGCGCGTACCGGATGGAATGACGTAATGATCCATTAAAGGGGAATTTTAAATAAAAAAATGAAGTGCGAAGAGGTACCCTAAAAAATAGCAAAGGAGAAGGCCTACGCCTTCTCCTTTGCTGGAAAATCATTCCTCACTCATCAATGGAGCGCCAGACGCCTCGGGTCGCCCCGAGATCATCATTTTTTTTATACGTTGGCGAACTGCGGCGTCAGCATGGAAACAGCCTTTGCTTCCAATAGCGACTCCCCCATCAGATACTCGTCCACGGCGCGGGCTGTCTCCCTGCCTTCACTAATGGCCCAGACTACCAGCGATTGACCCCGGCGGCAGTCACCAGCGGCAAACACCTTGTCAATAATAGTAGATTGGTATTTATTAGCTTTAATATTGCCCCGATCGTCGTATTCAAGTCCCAGGTCGTTGAGTAGGTTTTCCTGTTGCGGATGTAGAAAACCTGCGGCTAAAAGCGCGAGTTCGCAGGGAATTTCCTGCTCAGTGCCGGGTACCTCCTGCATACTCAGGCGCCCCGTTTCGGGGTTCATCTGCCAGTCGAGTTCCACAATTTTAAGTCCTTTGAGGTTGCCGTCTTCGTCACCAACGAAAGCCTTGGTATTGAGTGACCACTTCCGGTCGGCCCCTTCTTCGTGCGACGTGGACGTGCGGAGCATCATGGGCCAGTTAGGCCAGGGCGTAGAGGTGTCACGATCGTGGGGGGGCATGGGCAGCAGTTCGATCTGTGTAATGGATTTGGCACCGTGGCGGTTGGAGGTACCCACGCAGTCGGAGCCGGTATCGCCGCCACCGATGACCACCACATTTTTATCCGTAGCCCACAGGTCACCATTTTGGTAGTCCAGGCCCTGATGGTCTTTTTCTACGGAAAGTTCGGCTACGCGCTTGTTCTGCTGACTGAGGAACTCCATGGCGTAGTGTACCCCCTTCAAGTTCCGCCCCTCGATTTTCAGGTCACGCGGAACAGTGGATCCCGTGGCCAATACAATGGCGTCAAAATCACGCAGTAGCTCGTCGGCTTTGATCGTTTTGCCAATTTCTACATTGGTCCGAAACTGAATCCCTTCCTGCTCCATGACGGCCAGGCGACGGTCGATGATCCGCTTTTCCAGTTTGAAATCAGGAATACCATAGCGCAACAAACCGCCAATCTGATCGGCCCGCTCGAATAGCGTCACCGTATGTCCCGCCTGGTTCAGTTGAGAAGAGGCCGCCATACCCGCCGGTCCGGAACCAATTACGGCCACGGATTTACCAGTTCGCTTTTTGGGAATCCGAGGTTTTACCAGCCCGAGTTCAAAAGCTTTCTCGGCAATCGACTTTTCAATAAATTCAATCGCTACGGGCGGTTTATTGATTCCCAATACGCAGGATGCCTCGCAGGGGGCGGGACAGATACGGCCCGTAAATTCGGGGTAATTGTTGGTCGAAGCCAGGATTTCGTACGCCAGCCCCCAGTTGTTGTCGTAAACGGCGTCGTTGAATTCGGGAATGATGTTGCCCAGCGGACAGCCGTTGTGGCAAAACGGAATGCCGCAGTCCATGCAGCGGGCAGCTTGTTGGCGTGAATCATCTTCGTGATGCGCCGTTTCTATCTCCTTATAGTCGTGAATCCGCTCTTCGACGGGACGCTTCTTGGGTAGTTCGCGATTAAATTCTAAAAATCCGGTTGGTTTTCCCACAATCAATTTTGAATTAGTGAATGAGTAAATGTTGGAGTGAAATAGACGTTGCAAGCTTTATCCTAGCATTCAATCATTCTGACTTAAAATATTACTGAACATTCACCACAATATCTTGATAAACTACGCTTTTGTCGGCAATCTGCTGGGCCAGCGTGATCCCCCGGCTTTCGAGTGCCTGTTTGAAATCAGTGGGAAGTACCTTGACAAACTGCTTGACTACCTCGTCCCAGTTCTGGGTGATCTGAAAAGCGACGTTGCTGGTGGTGTACTGGAAATGCTTGTCGACGTACTGGCGCAAAATGCCTTCGTCTTCGTCGTTAAGCGCGTTGACGGCTACCATTTCAAGATTTACCTTTTCATTGAAATCGCCCGCTTTATCCCAAACATACGCCACGCCGCCCGACATCCCGGCGGCAAAATTCTGCCCGGTTTCGCCCAGGACGATGACCAAACCACCCGTCATGTACTCGCAACCGTGGTCGCCGGTACCCTCCACTACCACTTTGGCTCCTGAGTTGCGCACACAGAAGCGCTCCCCGGCGGTACCGCGAATGTAGGCTTCGCCGGAGGTCGCTCCGTAAAAAGCTACATTACCGATAATGATGTTGTCTTCGGGCTTGAACTTAGCGTCGCGATCGGGGTAGGTGATTAACTCTGCCCCGCACAGGCCCTTACCGAAATAGTCGTTGGCATCACCTTCCAGTTCCAGGCGGATCCCGGCTGTGTTGAAAGCGCCAAAACTTTGTCCGGCGGTACCTCGAAATTTGAAATGAAGGGTACCCTTAGGGAGGCCCACCCCCCCGTATTTTTTTGAAATCTCGTTGGAGAGCATCGTGCCCACGGCACGATCCAGGTTGATGATCGGGAACTCGGCGTACACCTCCTCGGATTTTTCCAGAGCTGGTTGAGCGGCCTTGATCAAATCATGGTCGAGAATACTATCGATGCCGTGATCCTGTTCTTCCTGCTTGAACTGGGCTACATCCAAGCCAGATTCCTCTTTGTAGAGAATAGCATCAAACTTTAAATTCTTGTATTTCCAGTGCTTGAGGTCGGATCGCATTTCCAGATACTGCACCTGACCGATCATGTCGTTCACCGTGCGGAAACCCAGCTGCGCCATGATTTCGCGCATTTCCGTTGCCATGAAGTGAAACATATTCACAACGTGTTCGGGCTTACCCGTGAACAGCGCGCGTAGTTCCTGCCGTTGGGTAGCCACGCCTACTGGACAGGTATTCAGGTGACACTTCCGCATCATGATACAACCTGCCGCTACCAGGGCTGCCGTAGCTACGCCCCATTCTTCGGCGCCCAGCATAGCAGCAATGGCCATGTCACGGCCTGTGCGGATTTGTCCGTCGGCCTGTACAGTCACCCGTCCCCGCAGTTTATTTTTAACAAGAGTTTGATGCGTTTCGGCCAGTCCAAGTTCCCAGGGTAACCCGGCGTGACGAATGGAGCTGAGCGGCGAAGCGCCCGTACCGCCATCGTATCCGGCAATCAGAATATGGTCGGCGTGGGCTTTGGCTACGCCCGTCGCTACGGTTCCTACCCCGGCTTCCGATACCAGCTTGACACTGATACGCGCTTTCCGATTGGCGTTTTTTAAATCAAAAATCAACTGCGCCAAATCCTCGATGGAATAGATGTCGTGGTGGGGTGGCGGGGAAATCAACCCTACCCCGGGTGTCGAGTGGCGGGTACGGCCAATCCAATCATCTACCTTATGGCCGGGCAACTGTCCACCCTCACCGGGCTTTGCTCCCTGAGCCATTTTGATTTGTAGCTCCTGGGCATTGCTCAAATAGTGGCTAGTCACTCCAAAACGACCCGACGCGACTTGCTTGATGCCGGAGTTCATGCTGTCGCCATTTGGCAAGGGATTGAAACGCAACTCGTCCTCGCCGCCTTCGCCGGAGTTGGACTTGCCGCCAATCCGGTTCATAGCGATGGCCAGCGTGGTGTGCGCTTCCCACGAAATAGAGCCGAACGACATCGCCCCCGTAGCAAAACGCCTGAAGATAGCTTCCACTGATTCTACTTCTTCGATGGGGATTGGATCACCCTTCTTAAACTGCATCAAACCGCGCAATGTCATGGCCTTTTGGGTCTGATCGTCGATGAGTTTGGAGTATTTCTTGAAAAGTCCGTAGTCGTTGGTTTTGGTGCTTTGTTGAAGCAGATGCACCGTCTGTGGATTAAACAAGTGCGACTCGCCCCGTTGCTTCCACTGGTAAAAACCGCCCACTTCCAGATGCGGGTTCAGTTGGGGTGTTTCAGGATAGGCTAATTTGTGTCGCACGAGTACCTCACGAGCCATTTCGTTGATGCCCATGCCTCCGATGCGGGAGATGGTACCCGGAAAATACTGGTCAATTACCTCTTTATTCAAGCCCAGGCACTCAAATATCTGAGCGCCCTGGTATGATTGTAGCGTGGATATGCCCATTTTCGAGAATATCTTGAGCAATTCCTTATTGACGGCTTTAATGTAATTCGTATAAAGCTTTTCATCCGTATAGTCACCATCTATCCGCTTGGTGCGGTTCATAAATGAGAGTGACTCAAACGCCATGTATGGACAAATAGCTGCCGCACCGTAGCCCAACAGGGTAGCAAAGTGGTGGGTTTCCCAGATATCGCCCGCTTCAACCAAAAGCCCTACTTTACCTCGTAATCCTTTGCGGATCAAATGGTGGTGAACCGCCGCCGTTACCAGTAGAGAGGGGACAGGGGCGTGGTCGGAGTCGATGGCGCGATCGGAGAGAATGATAATTTCAAAGCCATCCTCGATGGCATCTTCTGCGTACTGCCGAATGCGTTCCAGTGCCCGTTCCATACCTTTTCCACCCTGATCGGAGCGGAAATAGGTGTTGATCGTCTTGGCCTGGAAGTGATTTTTGTCTACAAAACGCAGTTTGTCGAATTCCTGTACGGTCAGCACCGGGTGCGGTAGTTCGATCTGACGACAGTGCCAGGGCGTTTCGGTCAGGATATTTTCGGTAGCTCCCACAAAACCAATCAGCGACATGATGGAACGCTCCCGAATGGAATCAATGGGTGGATTAGTTACCTGGGCGAAAAGCTGCTTAAAATAGTTGGATAAATGCTGGCTTTGTTCCGAAAGGATAGCCAGCGGTACGTCGGTACCCATGGAACCAATGGCTTCCTTGCCCGTCTGGGCCATGGGAGCCAGAATCATCCGAAGGTCTTCGGACGAAAATCCGAAGGCCATTTGCCTCTTGAGCAGAGCAGCGTCGTCATAGTTGCGGTACGTACGAATCGGCAAGTCCAATACATCGACATGGAGTTTGTACTCGTCCAGCCATTCCTGATACGGCTGGCGGGCGCAGATTTCGGCCTTCAACTCTTCATCAGGAATGATGCGACCTTCTTCCATGTTCACGACAAACATGCGACCTGGCTGTAAACGGCCTTTCTTGACTACTTTGGCCTGATCAACCTCCAGCACCCCGGCTTCGGAAGCCATGATGATGGTATCGTCGTCAAGTACCCAGTAGCGCGAAGGACGCAGGCCGTTCCGGTCGAGGGTAGCGCCTACAATTTTACCATCGGTAAAGGAAATGGAAGCCGGACCATCCCAGGGTTCCATAATGGCCGCGTGGTACTCATAAAACGCCCGCCGGGTAGGGTCCATTTGCTCGTTGCCGTCCCAGGCTTCAGGGATCAGCATCATCATCACGTGGGGCAGTGAACGTCCTGATAGGTACAGGAGTTCGATGGCATTGTCGAGATTGGCCGAATCGGATTGCTTGGTATCGCAAATCGGCAGGACCATTTCCATCTCTTCCTTCGTGAAGTACTCCGACTCGAAGGATTTTTCCCCGGCCCGAATCCAGTTTACGTTCCCCTTCACGGTGTTGATTTCGCCATTATGAGCAATGTAACGGAAAGGCTGCGCCAATTTCCAGGAAGGGAAAGTATTGGTAGAAAAACGCGAGTGGACAATAGCGAAGGCCGATACGACCGACTCATTGCCCAAATCGGGGAAATAATATTTCAGTTGGTTGGTCGTAAGTTGGCCTTTATAGGATATAGTACGACTTGATAGCGAAGAAAAGTAGAAGTGCTCTTTGGCACCATTCACGGAGGCGATAAGTTTATTGACGGCCTGCCGCAGAATGAATAGTTTGCGCTCGAAAGCCAGATCATTCTCAATCAGGTCAGGCTGCCGGATAAAGAGCTGTTCTACGTGTGGCTCCACCGATAAGGAGCCCTCTCCCAGCGATTCATTCAGTGTAGGAACCTCCCGGTAACCCAGTAAGGTCATGCCTAACTTCTTGATCTTGCGATTCAGAATGCCCCTGCACTCTTCCCGGATTTCCTCGTCCTGAGGAAAGAAAATCATGCCGACGCCGTACTCTCCCGCGTCAGGTAGCTGAAAACCAAGACTAAGGCACTCTTCCACAAAAAATTCATGAGGAATCTGGAGCAGGAGACCCGCGCCATCGCCCGTATTAGGGTCACAGCCACAGGCACCCCGGTGATCCATACGCTCGAGCATGTGGATGGCGTCAGCCACAATTTGATGGGACTTGCGCCCCTTCATATGAGCCCGGAAGCCAATGCCACAAGCATCGTGTTCGAATTCGGAGCGGTAAAGCCCAGGTTGATCTGAAACGTTTTCTACCATGTAAATACTATATAACTAATTACAAATTTCTAAAACGGTATGGCTTGATAACCTAATAAAATGTAAGATGTAAATCAATTCCAGAGCGGATGATCAAGCAAATTGATGCAAGATAATAATAAAAAATATTTGGTTAAAGGCCCTAAAAGCAAAATATTATAGATATGGAATAAAGTCACTACTTAATTCCAACTATATCTCCATATATTGATAAAGACACAAAAATTCTTTTCAATTCTTGCGAAATTTGCAAATTCAAAACGGTATTGTTGGGGTAGGTGCCTACCGGGAGGCTAGGGGGGCTGTTATCGCATAGGTGTGTCCTTCAACAGCCATTGCCGTTTGCGGGAAGACCGAGCGGGCTTCTTCCAGCGAAGCGGAAGAGTCGGGGTAGCGCGAGGAAAGATGCCCGATGAGCAATTGGCCCACCTGAGCTTCCTTAGCCAGTCGGGCAGCCTGACGGGCGGTTGAGTGAAAGGTTTTCTGAGCCCGTTCTGCCTGATCTTCCAGGAAGGTAGCTTCGTGGTACAGGCAACTGACCCCGCCTAGATAGTGTATGAGGTCGGGCCTAAAGATAGTATCGGAACAATAAGCGTAGGAACAGGGCTTTCGTGGTGGGAGGGTATAGTCCTCGCACGCATACAGAACCTGGCCTAGTTGATCAAGCACGTTATGCCCTTCTTTCAAAGTACGCAACTGCCCGTGGGTCATATCCGGGGCAATTTTTTCTTTAATAAGGTTGCGCTGTCCTGCCTTTTCCCGAAAAACAAATCCTGTGCAGGGAATGCGGTGCCTCAGAGGGAGGGTACTCACGCTGTAAACCAGAGTATCGTAGATCAGGCCGGGATGTTTCGCATCGATTTCGTGAAAATGCAGCAGGTAGGAGAGTCGGGTGTCAGACTGCCGGAATATTTCAGTCAGGACGTCATTGAGTCCGCGGGGACCAAAAAGATGTAGGGGTTCCAACCGTTGACCAAGACTCATACTGGTAAGAAGGCCAAAGAGACCAAAATAATGATCTCCGTGCAGATGCGTGATAAATATTCCCTTTAGGCGGCTGGGGCGCAGGCGCATTTCCAGCAGTCGGTATTGAGTACCCTCGCCACAATCAATCAGATAGCATTCATTCCCTATCTGGATGACTTGGGCGGAGGGATGGCTTCGTAACGTAGGCGTGGCCGAGCCGGAACCGAGAATGGTGACTTGCAAAAGTTTATTATTAGATTATGCGTGGGTTTAATTGACGGTCAGGTTTTCGAGCCCAATGCAACTACCTAGGGCTCTTTCATTTCGCTGATGCCTTCGTAGTCGTCATCGTCATAGTCATCATCTCCCATTCCAAACTCATTTTCGAGATCATGCATGAAAACCGCGTCGATCGCTTCTTCCAACGTAGGAAGCACCAATATGTCGGCGATATTTGAATCTTCCAGTAGTTCGCCAAATTCGTCATTCTGTGTGGCTACTACCAACGTCCCAAGCCCCGTCGTGCACAGCCTGACCAGTTTGCGCAGTGTCATGATACCCGTTGGGTCGATATCGGTAGCCTGGTTCATGACTACAATCAGATTATGGTAATCCTCCCGCAGTAGTTCACGTGCTTGTGCCTCCAATAGGACAGGAACCTCATCGGTGAATTGCGTTTCTTCAAGGGTAATAACCGCGTATTTCTCGCTTCGATCTATTTTGAAGTCCATCGCTTTGGTTGGAATTTTGAGTAGATAGTATGGGATGATTCAAGGGCCTGATTGGCTCCTGAATAGCAGAATATTTTGCTACCCAGGATTACGAAGATAATGAACTAAGAATATTTTCCTCAATTCTGCTCAAAATATCCGTAGTGTCTTCTCTTTCAAAAAGCATTCCTGTTACTTTTTCGTAAAGTTCGATGTACCGGTCGCTGATTTGACCGACCCAGGTATCATCCATTTCGGGAACCTGCTGGCCTTCTTTTCCCTGAACACCGTTTTCGATCAGCCATTCCCGCACAAACTCCTTGGACAGCTGCTTTTGCGGTAGCCCCGCGGCCTGATTGGCCTGGTAGCTATCCCCATAAAAATAGCGCGACGAATCGGGCGTATGGATTTCGTCAATCAGATAGATCATATCATTCAACTTGCCAAATTCATACTTGGTATCTACCAGAATCAAACCCCGTTCGGCAGCCATTTCGGTGCCCCGTCGGAACAAGGCCAGGGCGTATGCTTCGAGCAGAGCGTATTCATCAGCGGGCACGATCCCTTTTTCCAGAATAGCCTCACGCGAAATGTCTTCATCGTGGCCTTCATGGGCTTTGGTGGTGGGTGTAAGGATGGGCTTCGGCAACCGATCATTTTCTTTTAGACCTTCGGGGAGTTTTACGCCGCATACCATACGTTTTCCGACGCGATATTCGCGCCATGCGTGACCAGCCAAGTATCCTCGCACCACCATTTCTACGGCGTAGGGCTCGCAACGTAATCCTACACCTACATTCGGGTCAGGGATAGCTAACAGCCAGTTGGGGACCACGTCAGCAGTAGCTTTCAAAAAGTACGCGGCAATCTGATTCAGTACCTGGCCCTTGTAGGGAATAGCCCGCGGCAGGATCACATCGAATGCGGAAATACGATCCGTAGCCACCATGACCAGCCGATCCTTGAAGGCATACACATCCCGGACTTTACCCCGGTAAAAACCCTGCTGCTCGGGAAAATTGTAGTCGGTTTGCTGAATAACGTTCATAAAAAAGTATAGAATAAGAAAAGTAAAAGGTTCTGTGCGAGGTTACCATTCGATGATTTTACTACGCTCCGACTGATCGTAGTACTGTCGCCGCCTCAATTGGTATATGTATTGGGTTTCGTTGGTTTTCATGGCATCCAGAATGGAGCGGGCTTGTTCTTCCGACATGTTTAATCGGCGCAGGCTCTTCAGTAGATCTTCGCGTTCCTGGGCCAGAGCAAGAGCCTGCTGAGCGGATGGAGCCACCGGGGCGGGTGGCGGTGGGGCTTGCTTTTCCGGAGGTGGTTGATCAGAAGAACTGGGCGACTTGCCGGAGAACGTTTTTTTTAAAAGCTCATAATCAAAGCGTGCCTTCTCATTAGCGGGGGTCAGGCGCAGGGCGGTCATGAGAAAGTTCAAAGCCGCAAGTGTGTCCCGCGTGGTAAAAGTTTCCAGAACGGCTAGTTGTGTATTGGCCCGGGAGGCCACTTCGGGATCGTCCACATGGATCAAAAGAGTATACTGAGAGCGGGCCTTTTCGAAGCTATCCAGTTTAAAGTAGGAGTGCGCCAGGTATAATCGGCTGGCTGGTTCAGCAAAAAGAGAACCGTATGCTATTTCTTCGTATAAGCGCGCGGCTTTGCTGTAGTCATTATCAAGGTAAGCCCTTTCGGCCTCAGTCTTGTGGCGATTTGCCTGACTGATCGCATTAAACGAGCGGTTGTCCCAGATCCATAACAATAAATACAGCAGAAGATAGGTCATAGCGCAGCATATTGGGTTCCCAAAAGTACGAATCGCAGGTCATAGTCGGAAGGTTCTGACGGTGATTAATAAATCCAGAATTAACAAGCCAAGCGCAATAATCAAAAAATAATAATACTTGTTGCTCACCACCGCCACCCGACGGCGGTCTATTACTTGTCCCTCGATCACATTAATATCCTGTACCAGGCTGCTCAGCTCATTTGTTTTGTTGTCAATCCTATATCCGTTCCCCTGAGTTTGCTGGACCAGGTTTTGGATTACGTCTTCATGCAGCTTACTGACCACCGACTCGCCTTCCTCATCTTTCAGAATGATATCGTTAGTGCGGATAAAGCTACCCTCGGGGGTACCTACCCCCACCACGAATAACCGGATGCCAAAGCGCCGAATGTTATTAAAAAGCGACGCATTGCAGTCGGCTTTTCGTTCGGCATCGGTAAACAGCACCAGGATTTTGGACTTATCAGAAGCGGCCTCATCCTGACTTATTTTCAAATAGGCCAATTCGAGCGAGCTGCAAAGATTGGTGCCGCTACCGGGCAGAAGGTCTGTTTGCAAGGACTGTACATACAGGTTTAATGCTGCCCGATCGTATGTCAGGGGCGATTGGGTGAAAGCTTCATTTGAAAACACGATCAATCCGACGCGGTTGTTGCCCATGGCCTCCAAAAATTGGTTAATCTCAAATTTTACTTTTTCCAGTCGGGTAGGGGACACATCATTGGCATCCATGGATTTGGACAGGTCGACCAGCAGGTAGATATCTTTGCCTTGTGATTGCAAGTCGCGCTCGGCCTCACCGAACGAAGGACCCAATAGTGAAACCAGCAGAAGCACAAACGCTATGGTGCGGACAAAAAGCTTAATGATGAGCGAGCGGGTGGTGGTCTTTAATCGCCGGGCCACCCGGATGGTTCGCACAAAGAAAGCGGCATAAGCTCCAATGAAGAGTAGCGTAAAGATAAATTCAGTAGTTCCAAAAGGATAATTCCAATTCATTGCAAGAGGATTACGTAATGCCAATGTACTTCAAAAATAGGTAATCCGTTCTTCTGACAAAGTTTTTTATACGATTGTTTGTATTAATCATTTTCAACCTTCTATATTTGTGACCCAATAGCCGGAGAGATGGGTGAGTGGCTGAAACCAGTAGTTTGCTAAACTGCCGTACCTCTAAAGGGTATCGCGGGTTCGAATCCCGCTCTCTCCGCTTCTATTAAATACGCAGGCTTCGTCAAGGGACGAAATTAAGGAAAAAAATAAATAATTCGGGGAGTGGCGCAGCCCGGTAGCGCATCTGGTTTGGGACCAGAGGGTCGCAGGTTCGAATCCTGTCTCCCCGACATTAAAAACATAGGTAGAACATCTGGTTTGGGACCAGAGGATCGCAGACGGTCGGCCGCTGCCGTTCGAATCCTGTCTCCCCGACAAAAAAATCAGACAGCTATTTATTAGCTGTCTTTTTGTTTTTTTTAATGGTCGCGTAGCTCAGCTGGATAGAGCATCTGCCTTCTAAGTAGACGGTCACAGGTTCGAATCCTGTCGCGATCACCATACATTTTCCTAGCTGGATAGAGTATCTGACTTCTAAGCAGACGGTCACAGACGGTCGGCCGCTGCCGTTCGAATCCTGTCGCGATCACAATTATAAATGAAATAGGCTTGACAATCTTCTGATTGTCAAGCCTATTTCATTTATAGGTACATTAGCAGGGATACTTTTTTACTCTGACATTACTATCTATTTTTAACTTGTAGCAACTCCGTGCTTGT
>JBBRDE010000147.1:0-13947 GCA_038204185.1 Cytophagales bacterium | reverse complement strand
TTCAAGATTTTTTTCTACTTTGTCATAAATCTCAACCAGAAAAGCCGGATGTGACGTATAAAAAGTATAGCTTTTTCGGTAAAGTAAAGTGTCAACGTCGTATTTTTTCCAGATTTTTTGTTGCAGCTCACCATATACCGTCACCGAAGAGTCCAGAGAGCGTAGCTGTAGGTTGGTCACCTGAGCCTCGGCTATATGGATGTCAGCCAGAATCTTCGCCATCTTATCCTGCGGAATCAGATCGCCCGGCGGTTTTTCATCCCCACCGCAGGCAAGCAAGGCCAACCCTGAGCAGGAAATCAGCAAACATCGTAAAATAAGGTTTCTCGGCATGGCTCGGGCAAATTGTCTATATTTGTCTGACAAGGGTAATGCTGCAAAGGTCGTAAATCTTTCAAATAATCACCCTTCCTTTACTCATTCCATCACTATATCATCATACGGGCAGTCCCCGGCCAGCTGATTCATGTTCCAGGATTTCCTCACCAAACTCCGGCAGTATGAGATACGCATCCGAAAGGCGGTCAACAACGAGAGGCAAGGGAATTTTCATTCTGTTTTCAAAGGGTCAGGTCTTGAATTCGATGACCTGCGCCTGTACCAGTACGGCGATGATGTGCGGGCCATTGACTGGAATACCTCAGCCAAAGGGCATGGTACCTACATCAAGATTTTCAAGGAGGAAAAAGAACAAACCGTTTTTTTTATGCTCGATGTGAGCGCTTCGCAACAAGTAGGTGACCCGCGTCGCCTGAAGATCGACACTGCCAAGGAAATTTGTGGCGTGCTGGCCCTGTCGGCTATACAAGAGGCCAGCCGGGTAGGTATGTTGTGTTTTTCGGATCAGAAAGAACTCTATATCCATCCTTCCGATGGCCTAAAACACGGCTATAATTTCATTTCAGAGCTGTTCAAACTGGCACCCGGTTCGCCCCGCACCAATATTTCGGAGGCGATCCTGCTGACCCTGAATGTAGTCAAGCGGCGCAGTCTGATCTTTCTGATTTCCGATTTCATCGACTCCAATTATGAACACAACCTCAAAGCTCTCGCCCGCAAGCACGACCTGATCGTTATTCACGTGCACGACCAACGGGAAACCAACTTACCCCGATTGGGAATTGTGCCCATTTACGACGCCGAGAAACAGGCCCGGGTGTGGGTTAATACGTCCTCGTCGCAGTACCGGGCCGACATGTGGTCGCAATTTCAGAATCGGCGCGAAACGCTCGAGCGCCTGTGCCGTCAGAACAAAGCCGATTATCTTTCGCTGGATGCCGGTGAGGACTACGTTCCGACACTGATTAAGTTGTTCCGGGTGAGGCGCTACGTGTACAATGGCGGACGCTCTTGAAATAATGGATAGTGGATAAAATTGATAATGAACAAACTACCCGGTGTATTTTCAAGAGCCAATTGGCCTAAATCTGTGGGTTCAAAAACCTAAAATATTATTATTGACTTGTCCGTTCGATTTGTATATCGCTATTTTGTCCTTGCTTTGGGGCTATTGGGAGGGGCACTTTCCAGCCGTACGCTGGCGCAAACCCCTAAGCCCGTGGGAAAATTCCTGACGGATACCGTGGAGATTGGTAAGCCATTTTCGTACACTTTCAGTTTTCTTCACGCTTCTGAAACCGATGTTTTTTTTCCAGATTCCACCTCTGATTTTTCTCCTTTCAGTTTTGTGGAACAGGAATTTTTCACTACCCGCACCGATTCGCTGGGTAGCCTTGATAGCACGGTATACCGCCTGGTTTCATTTGACGTGTCGGCTGTTCAGGCCTTCCGCTTGCCAGTGTACCAACTGGCCACGCGCGATTGCACTATGGTATATGCCGAACCCGACACCGTTTATTTGCGGTCTACCCTTCCTCCAAGTACTCGTCTTGATACGTTACGGCTGCGGTCTGAGACCGAGGTTGCCCTCCTGAAGCGGCAATTCAATTATCCCCTATTCATGGGTTTTATCCTGTCGGCAGGCCTGCTATTTTTGGCAGTTTATTGGCTTTTCGGTCGCGAAATCAGCCGGCAGTGGCGCATATTTCAATTGCAGCGGCGGCACCTCGACTTTGTTCGTACCTTCACCCGCCTCAACCGCACGGCCCGCGAGCGTGACAGTACCGAAGAGGCCGAAAAAGCTGTTGTGATATGGAAAGACTATTTGGAGGAAATTGAGAAAAAGCCTTTTGCTACCTATACGACTCGGGAAATAGTGGACAATATTCCGGATGAAGCCCTTGAAGAAGCCTTGAAAACTATGGATCGCATCATCTACGGACAAGTGAAGTCAAAAAAAATGGAACCATCCCTGGAAGTACTCAAAAGCGTGGCACAACGTATCTATCAGCGGCAGCGACTTGAAATCGTAAGGGCGGGCAAACGGGAATCACTGGATTAAAGGCCTATGGAAGAATGGTTGTCACTGCGTTGGTTCGGCTGGGGGGTGCTACGCGCATTTCAGTGGGCACATCCTTCTTTTCTTTACGCCATTCCGGCTATCCTGGTAGCCTTTTGGCTCAGAGACGCTTTTCATAGAAAGGCCCGGCAGTTTCTGGTTATTCCCTATGAAGCTACAAAAATTGGCAATGACTGGCTCACCCGCCTGCGTTTCGTGCAGCCCGTGTGCGTTGGACTGTCACTACTTTGCATCCTGATGGCCCTGGCCCGGCCACAGATCGTGACAGAGCGCAACGACCGATTTTCGGAAGGCATCGACATTATGCTGTTGATGGATGTGTCCGACTCTATGCTGGAAAAAGATCTGGATCCTGACCGGCTTACGGCGGCTAAACGCGTAGCCCGCAACTTCATCAGGGGTCGTTTGCAGGATCGCATCGGAATCATCATTTTTGCCGGGGAAGCCTATTCTTTATGTCCGCTCACAACCGACTATAATTTGTTGTACGGATTTTTGAATGATATCCGACCGGATATGATTCGCACGGCGGGAACGGCCATTGGCAGTGCGCTAGCCGTGGGTGTAAACCGGATGCGCGATTCCAAAAGCCAAAGTAAGGTAGCTATTCTGATCAGCGACGGCGATAACACCTCCGGCAACCTGGACCCCCTTACGGCTGCCCGCCTGGCCAAGGCTTTCGGGGTTCGCATTTATACCATCGCTGTGGGTAATACCCGTCCGCAGCTCAAAAGGGATACGCTGAATACTGCCGCAGCGCTGGTAGACGAGGGCGAATTGCAGGATATAGCCGCCGCCGGGGATGGCGAATACTTCCGGGCAGCCGACAACAATACGCTTAGCAATGTATTTGCCCAAATCAATATGCTTGAAAAAGTAGAATTCAAAAACGTGATTTTCCGGGAAGTGAAAGACTTCTACCGGGTGTACCTCTACTGGGCAGTATCCTTGCTGTTGATAGCCCTGGCTACCAAGAGTACATTCATGAGTAATATTCTGGAAGACTAATGTTGCAATCCCACCACACCCCAGGCCTCATCGAAGCCGGGCTCGATGAGGTAGGCCGGGGCTGTCTGGCGGGACCTGTGGTGGCTGCGGCCGTGATACTGCCGCCCGATTATACCCACCCCTTACTGACCGATTCGAAACAATTGACCAAAGTCCAACGCAGCCAGTTAAAAATTGAGATTGAACGGGATGCCCTGGCGTGGGCTATTGCGGAAGCTTCCTCCACCGAAATCGACGCTATTAATATCTTGCAAGCCAGCTTTCTGGCCATGCACCGCGCGGTAGATCAGCTGTCCCTGAAACCGGAACATTTGCTGGTAGACGGAAACCGCTTCGTACCCTACCCCATGCTGCCTCACACCTGTATTACCAGAGGCGACTCCCTTTTTCTTTCCATCGCCGCTGCTTCAGTATTGGCCAAAACCTACCGCGATGAACTGATGGCGCATCTTGCCGAAGAATTTCCCCACTATGGTTGGGATACCAATGTAGGGTACCCTACTATTTTCCACCGGCGGGCTCTTAACGAAAAAGGCCCGACAGTGCACCACCGCCGGACCTTTCGCCTGAGTTATTAACGAGTATTTGTGATTGGCCATTAGCTAACTGCTATTTAACCAATAGCTATTTGTCCAGCCATCCCCGCACCTGCCGCCGGGTGAACTCTACGACGATCCCATACAGGATGTGGCTGGCAAATTCGCTGGAGGCAAATTTCAGGGGCTGTTTCAGAGGCCAGGGTTCAGCATTCATCATGGGTAGTACCGAGCCGTGGGTGACCCCGTACAAAGCCGTACCGAGCACGCTCCCTAACCCTTTCTGGGTATTAGGCATGATCTCGATAACCCCACCGTATAGTGCTCCAATGCCCGTTCCAAAGGCCCAGTGTAAGGTTTGCTCCACGGCTGGTTTTTCGGCTTTGGTCAAATCTTTCCCCACGGCTTCCTCTTTGACGCGTTCTGCTAGTACTACAGGCGGCGAGTCGCGGTTAGCGGGACGAGCGGGAAGCATTTCTTCCCAAACTGTTTTGATGGCGGTACCTACCAATCCGGCGACCGCTCCTGCCAGGATGCCTTTCCAGATATTTTGATTCATGGGACAATTAATTGAGCGTGATTTGAGATAGTTTTCAAACCAGTTTCAAAAAAGCGTGCCGCAAATTCATTACGGTAATTGAATTGCCTGAATTTTTAAGTTCAGAGTTTGGAGTTTCTGGTAAGAAGTACGGAACTCCAAACCTAAAAAGTGCGGGGCCGCTTGTAGAGGGGTACCGTGCTGCATGGCTCGCCGAACATGAGGCTTTGCACGACGGGCTTCAACAAACGGGTGATTTCCACATAAGCCGAGGTAGGTACCGGATGCTTGCTGCACCCTTTCACGACCACCCGCGCATCCCGGAAATTTTCCAGATCAATCTGACTAATACCCTCGTAGAATAATTTGCTTTCAAGCGCAGCCAAGTCACCGAAGACGAGCGCATGAGCGTAGGGTTCCAGTTTGATGGCGAGCAGCATGTACGCCCAGGTAGGTACGATGGCATCCTCGCTGCATATAATAGCCACGTTTTTATCCTGATAGGCACTCCAATCGTGGTTTTTTAGAAATTCCCGAAAGTCTTTTTCGCGCAGAATTAAGCCTTGAAACAGATTGTCTTTCAAATCATACACCACTCGTTCACCGGGATGATAGTATTCTTCCAGATCGAGCGATACCAGGCCGCTATTGGCTACTTTATTTATAATCTCATGTTCCATAAGAGGTGATCTAAATTTGTGATGGTAGAGGATCATACCAGAAATTTCCCTTTCTGACCTTTTCCGCGCGGCGTCCGCTCCTTCGCCTTTCTTTAAACCACCTTTTTCCTCGGGGTAGTTCCCACAAAATCTTTAAGATAGTACGGCTCGAAGGAAGTCAAATCCTCAAATTGCCCCGCCGCGTAGGCTTTCGAAGCCAACATCCCCACTGTACGGGCCGAAGGTTCGATCGATTGATCGGGAAAGTGAGCATTGGAATGTGAGTCAAGCAAAGGGCGGCACTTGGCAGCGCCATCCCCAAAAAACACGACAGCAGACTCCTGAAGTAGGTCAGCAAAGGAATTTTCATCCAAAATAACGGCCCGTGTAGGTAGTGTAAATTGAAGCTGCGCATTGTACACTGCCGCAAAAACCTCCATGCGGCGCGCGTCGATCATGGGGCAAAAAAGGTACCCCTTGGGATAGTAGTCTGTGATTTGGGCGGTCATAGCCGTCAGCGTTTCAATGGCAATCAGCGGCTTGTCCAGCGCGTAACAGAGTCCTTTTGCGGTGGAAACGCTCACCCGTAAACCCGTATACGAACCCGGTCCTTTGGCTACTGCCACGGCGTCGAGGTCGGCTAGCGCATAACCCGCGTGCTCCACGGCATTTTTCATCAAAGTAGTGAGCATGGACGAGGACGAGCGATCCGTGAGCAGATCGTAGGAGGTCAGGAGCTGTCCGTTGGAATGCACCGCCACCGAGCACCCCCGGGTAGAAGTATCGATACTGAGAATGAGCATGAGATATTCAGATTCTGGACATTGGATTCTGGATTAACACAAAAATCGGCAACTGTTTTCATTTCTAAGTAGAAAATCCACCAGTTGCCGATCTGAACATTGCTAAAAGATATAGGTCTTGCTCAAACTCGTAAGCGTCCAGTATCTAAAATCCAGTTTCCTCCATCACTTTTTCGCTTTCAGCAACTCCGAGTAGCGGTTCATGTCTTTATAAAGTTGCAGAGCCGCTTTCATTTCGGGATCATTGTTGAAAGAAGCTTCTTTCAGGCCTTTTTCCAGGTAGTAATGCTTCACGATTTCTTCCTGCAAGAGCGTCTTTATTTCGCTTTTATGGATTTGCAGGTCGTTGTCTTTACTGTGCGAAAGTTTTGTTTTCAACGCCTTCAACTGATCCTCAATGGTACCGATAGATTTTTCCTTTTTGGCTGAGGCTTCCAGCTCATTCAGGTCTTTTTCTACCTGAGTCGTGTAACTGTATTCTTTATCACCCAACCACTTGACAAAATCCTGGTATTCGGCATCGGTAAAGGCGTACTCGCGGGCGGGCTTGATGGTCGGATGTTCCGCATGGTACTTCACTGCATAGTCGAAGAGCAACCGTTTGCGCCCCAGGGACGTGGCCAGCGGTGAGTAGGTTTCCTTTTCTGTCAAAACATCGGGAAGTACCCCGCCGCCGTCGTACACCACGCGGCCCGCGCGGGTCTTGAAAGCGGTTTGCAGTGAATCGGGCACCTTGCCTACGCTCCCGTCCTCATTGCGATGGCTGTAATCGATCGCCTGTATGCAGCGGCCACTCGGAATGTAGTACTTGGCCGTGGTGATTTTCATTTTTGTATTATAGGACAAATCACGGGTGGTCTGCACCAGGCCTTTACCATAGGTACGTTGTCCGATCAGCACGCCCCGGTCGTAATCCTGAATCACGCCCGCCACGATTTCAGCCGCCGAAGCGCTGCGGTTGTTGGCGAGTACCACGATGGGAATCTCGGTATCCAGGGCTGGGTTGTAGGCCGCGTAGGTTTTGTTCCATTCAGCTACTTTTCCTTTAGTGGAAACGATTTCCTCTCCTTTGGGAATAAACACATTAGAGATCTCAATCGCCATATTCAGCAAGCCGCCCGGATTTTCGCGCACGTCGAGCACCAGTTTTTTCATGCCCTTTCCCTTCAATTCCTGAAAGGCATTGCGCACTTCCCGAGAAGCGGTAGCGGTAAAATCTTTCAAATCAATGTACCCTACCTCATCGTTGATCATGCCGTAGTAGGGTACATTCGTTACTTTCACGATGTCGCGGGTCACGGGAATTTCCAGCGGCTTCGGCGCGCCGTAGCGTTTGATAGTCAGCTTAACGGTCGAACTGGTTTGGCCGCGCAGAAGCTTGCCCGGATCGGAATCGGCCAGCGTCGAAAGGTCGATGCCGTCGATTTTCAGGATTTCGTCGCCGAGTTGTAGGCCGGCTTTTTGGGCGGGGGTATCTTCATAAACCATCATAATGACATGCTTCTTATCCAAAGAGCTCACCATTGCACCGATGCCGTTATACTTGCCGGTGGTCATGGTCATGTAATCCTCGATGTCGTCCTCGGCGTAATAGACCGTGTAGGGATCGAGGTTTTTCAGCATCCCGTCGATGCTGGTTTTGATGAGCTTATTAGGGTTCACCTCGTCCACATAATAGGCGTTAAGTTCCTTGAAAAGCGTGGCGTAGATATCGAGGTTGCGGGCAATCTCGAAAAGACGGTCGTCTTGCTTGAAGGAAACAAAAACAAGACCCACCACTACCGGAACGGCAAGCCAAAGCGTACGTAGGTACTTTTTCATAATTTAATTAGTTGATAGGGAAGCTATTGACCCAAAGTTATTTGCCAATAACTACCTGGATTCAGCCATTTTGTTTAAGACCTTGATCATGGCTTTTTCAATAACGTCGTAAGTACTGATTTCTTTTGCAAGATACAAAAAAGCGATGGAGGCGGGATAGGGTATGTCGGGCTTGGCCGTTAGAATAACTTTGTGGAGGCGGTAGGCTTCGCGGCAGCGGCGACGAATGAGGTTACGATCCACGGCGCGTTTGAAGTTGCGCTTGGAAACGGAGAAAAGTACCTGGGGAAGCGGGGAAGGTACCCTTTGGGGCTGGGCTGGGCTATCCGACACTGCTAAGTCATCCGCTAGCCTGTATCCAGCCTCCGGCATCTTTTCAAAATACAGCATCCGAAACGGGAAAAGATAGAAGGTCTGGACTTCCTTGCTACCACGCTTAAAAAGCCGGTCGATTATCGACCGGCTTCGCAATTTTTCTTCTTTTTTGAAAGTCTGCTTCAAACTTTTACAGTAGAATGGCTCGTGAAGTACATTCAGCAAGCGATTCAACTACCTAAGCTCGCTGACTTACTATTGCTTATGGCGTTTCTCGTCGGACACGCTCAGTTTCCAGCGGCCCTTGGCGCGGCGGCGTTTGATCACATTACGACCGTTGGCCGTAGACATGCGATCCATAAAACCGTGCTTATTACGGCGCTTGCGCTTGGAAGGTTGGTAGGTACGTTTCATCTCAGTATCAAAATTATAGCTCTAAAAATTTCGTCGGTTCACGATTTGGGTTGGCAAAGGTAAGGATTTTTTGAAAAGGATGCCAAACGGAGCGTAATATTTCTGGTAGGGTCAGATGTTACCACCTGCCTCCACGGAAAGGTCAGGAAAGAATCGCCTAGGGGTGCCTCACTTTTGCTCATGCTCACCCAAACTAAAAAACCGGATTTCGGGTTTAAATCAAGATACGGCTTTCGTAGCGCGGCCACCCAATTTCATCCGCTCCACCCTATTGCAACGCATGACAAACCAACCCGAAGTTTCCACCGAAGAAATCTCCTTTGAAGACCTCGATCCCCGCCGCTATATCCTGATCAAAGGCGCGCGGGTCCATAATCTGAAAAACATCGATGTGGCCATTCCCCGCAACAAGCTGGTGGTGGTCACGGGACTTTCCGGCTCCGGCAAGTCGTCGCTGGCCTTCGACACGCTCTTTGCCGAGGGGCAGCGTATGTACGTCGAGAGCCTTAGCAGCTATGCCCGGCAGTTCCTGGGTCGAATGGAAAAACCCGAGGTGGAGTACATTCGGGGCGTGTCGCCTGCCATTGCCATCGAGCAAAAGGTCAATACCCGCAACCCGCGCTCGACGGTAGGTACCAGCACCGAAATCTACGACTACCTCAAACTCCTCTTCGCCCGCATTGGCGTCACCTACTCGCCCGTTTCGGGGGACGTAGTGCGCAAGGATACCGTTACCGACGTGGTGGATTTCATTCTTTCGCACGATGAAGGTACCCGGGTCTACATCATGGCTCCGCTACTGGTGCGGCCGGGACGTACCTTACCCGAGGAACTTAACATTTTGCTTTCCAAAGGCTACAACCGTATCGTGCGGGGCGGCGAAACCCAGTTTATCGAGGAGGTACTGGAAAGTGAAACACTGGCCGAAATTTCCGAGGCCGAGGAATTGTTCATCCTCATCGACCGCGCCGCCGTGCAGCACGACGATGAAGACACGCAGTACCGCCTGTCCGATTCGGTACAGACGGCTTTTTTTGAAGGGGAAGGTACCTGTACCGTAGAAATTGTGAGCGGTGAAAAGCGGGTCTTTTCCGACAAATTCGAGCTGGATGGCATTCTTTTCGAGGAGCCTAGCGTCAATTTGTTCAGTTTCAACAATCCCTACGGCGCCTGCAAGCGGTGCGAGGGCTTCGGTAAGGTATTGGGCATCGACCCGGATCTGGTGATTCCTGATAAAAGTCTGTCGGTATTCGAGGGAGTGATTGCCCCCTGGCGCACGGAGAAAATGAGTGAATGGCTGAAACCCCTACTTCGCAACGGCATTCGCTTTGATTTCCCGATCCACCGTCCTTACAAAGATTTGAGTAAAGCCGAAAAAGATTTACTCTGGACCGGCAACAGCTTTTTCCGGGGACTGGACGCTTTTTTCCACGAGATAGAAAAACAAACGCACAAGATTCAGTACCGCGTGATGCTGTCGCGCTACCGGGGCCGCACGACTTGCCCCGACTGTCGAGGCTCGCGCCTGCGCAAGGATGCCTCCTACGTGAAAATCGGCGGGGCTTCCATCACCGACCTGGTACTGCAATCCATTAACGATGCGCTGGATTTTTTCAAAAATCTTGAACTTAACGAAAACGATCAGCAGATTGCCAAACGCATTCTGATCGAAATTAACAACCGCCTTGAATACATGGTGCGCGTGGGCCTGGGATACCTGACGCTCAACCGCCTGACCAATTCGCTGTCGGGCGGGGAGTTTCAGCGGATCAAACTGGCTACCTCGCTGGGAAGTGCACTAGTGGGATCGATGTACATTCTGGATGAACCCAGCATCGGCCTGCACCCGCGCGACACGCAGCGGCTAGTGGGCGTACTGAAATCGCTGCGCGACCTGGGCAATACGGTCATCGTGGTAGAGCACGAAGAAGAGGTAATGCACGCCGCCGACCAAATCATCGATATTGGTCCCGAAGCCGGCACCGGAGGTGGGCACCTGGTTTTTCAGGGCGATTGGGACACCATCAAAGCTATTGGGGAGGAAGCGCAAGAAAATACCAGTGCTCACTCCTACACGCTGGATTTTCTGTTGGGATACGATTCCATTCCAGTACCTACCTTCCGCCGGAAGTTTACCCATTTTCTGGAAATTAAGGGCGCGCGGGAGAACAATCTTAAAGACGTGGAGGCCAGGTTTCCTTTAGGTACCCTCACGGTCGTGACGGGTGTGAGCGGCTCGGGCAAGTCGACGCTGGTACGCAAACTGCTGTATCCGGCTCTGATGCGCAGCAAAGGCGAGTACGGCGAAGACGTGGGCAAATTCGATGAGCTCAGCGGCAGCCTGGATCGCGTGGAGGCGGTCGAAATGATCGACCAGAATCCCATCGGCAAATCCTCCCGCTCCAACCCCGTCACTTACATCAAAGCCTACGACTACATCCGTCAGATGATGGCCGACCTACCTTTGGCGAAGGCGCGGGGGTACAAGCCGTCGCACTTTTCGTTCAACGTAGACGGTGGTCGTTGCGAGGTATGTCAGGGCGAAGGACAGGTAAAAATCGAGATGCAGTTCATGGCCGATATTTATCTGAAATGTGAAGGTTGTGACGGTCGTCGCTTCAAACAGGAGATTCTGGAAGTGAAGTACCACGATAAAGACGTGGCCGATATTCTGGACATGACGGTGGAAGATGCCATTGCTTTTTTCAAAGGTAATGAAGACCGGCTGGTCGAAAAACTCCAACCCTTGCAGGATGTCGGGCTGGGCTATGTGACTCTGGGTCAGTCGTCCAACACGCTGTCGGGCGGAGAAGCGCAGCGGGTGAAGCTGGCTTCTTTTTTGGGAAAAGGAAATTCCAATAAAGGCAAAACGCTATTCATTTTTGACGAACCTACCACCGGGCTGCATTTTCACGACATCAAGAAACTGTTGGCAGCCATCAACGCGCTGGTCGATCAGGGCGATAGTGTCATCATCATCGAACACAACATGGAGGTCATCAAGTGCGCCGACTGGATCATCGACCTGGGCCCCGATGGCGGCGATGGCGGCGGGTACATCACGTTCGCAGGTACCCCCGAGGACATGGTGCACCTGGAAGGCAACCATACGGCGGATTATTTGAAGGCGAAATTGAGAGGGTAAAGCAGGAAGGGAGGAAAGGTCAGGAGATAAAATTAGGTAAAATCTGGTGATTGGAGACTTATCTGTTTTGAACTCCCCGAGTGGGCGGAAGCTCACTCATAAACTCATGTACTCATAAACCTCCGAACTCCCCTATGAAACTCTACCGCACGCTGCACGGCATTCTTTTAGAAAAGGAAGACCAATACTACCGCCTCCACGAATCCGACTGGGATGCCGTCGTCAACCGCGACGACCTGCACGACTGGCTCGTCACCCAAACCGAAAGTCTGCTTTTACTACCCTTCACCGACGGCTCGCCTATGCCCGAGGTGGTAGCGCCCATCGGTACCCAGGAAGTGTGGGCGTCGGGCGTAACCTACTTCCGCAGCCGCGAGGCGCGCATGGAAGAATCTGAGAAAGCCGGCGGCGGTAGTTTTTACGACCGGGTCTATTCCGCCGACCGCCCCGAATTATTTTTTAAAGCCAACGCCTGGCGCGTCGTGGGCGATTCAGGGCAAGTCCGCATTCGCCAGGATTCGGGATGGGATGTACCCGAGCCGGAGCTAACGCTATTCGCTACCTCGTCTGGCAAGCTGGTGGGCTACACCATCGGCAACGATATGAGTTCGCGCAGCATCGAGGGCGAGAATCCGCTCTACCTACCCCAGGCGAAGTCGTACCGGGGTAGCGCCGCGTTGGGCCCCTGCCTGTACGTACCCGCCGAGCCGCTTTCGCCCGAAACCGAAATCAGCATTGCCATCATCCGCGGCGGTGAGGAGGTGTTCGGCAATATGGTACTGCTGTCCCAAATGAAACGTAAGCCCGAGGAGTTACTTGACTATCTGTTTCGTGAATTGGATTTTCCGCAGGGAGCCTACCTCATGACGGGTACGGGTATCATACCGCCTTCGGACTTTACACTGCAATCGGGCGATAAAATCTACATTTCCATCGAACCCATTGGTACCTTGGTGAATACTGTGGCCTAGCGGATGCAATTCCATGCAATTGTGGCGTCTGGTGTTTCCGCCTGACGCCACATTTACGCAACGCTACTTCGATACCGGTTTCACAATGCGATCTGCCAGATCGAGTTTCAAGGATTTAATATTGGAAAGTACCCGTTGTGCTACTTTACGGGCTCCTAACTCGCTGAAATGCGTGTTGTCTTCTTTTCCTTCGGGATAATTGGGATGTTCACCCGGAGCGAGTTGTAAAAACAAAAGCTTGGAGCTCTCAATACCAAACTCCTGGAACAATGCTTGACCTTCCTGATCCAGGTCAAGCAAAGGTACCCCCTGCGCTTTGGCTACCTTCCGTACCAGTTCGGAGTAGACATCATGGGTACCTACTATTTTACCCGCAGCATCAAACTGCCTCCGCGCTACGGGAGTCAGCAGAACGGGATTCGCCTTTTTGACCTTCGTTTCGGAAATAAAGCGAATCAGGTTGGCTTGAAACTCCGCTTCGGTGGTGTAGGTTTTTTTGGTTTTTACCTCATCATTGTGCCCAAACTGAATGAAAACATAGTCGCCCTCGCGCAGTTGGTCGGCCACAGGTTGCCAGCGGTTTTCGGAGATAAAGCTACCTGTACTCCGGCCATTCATAGCGCGGTTGTCAACCGTAACGCTTTCGTCAAAAAAATGAGCAAAAGGCATTCCCCAACCGGTTTCGGGATAGTACCGTTCCTGCTTGTTTGACATTGTTGAGTCGCCGATGAGATAGACAGTAATTTGGTCAGGCGGAAGAGTGAAGGCCGATAGAAGAGTCAGGCTGAACAAAATGATGCCCTTACGGTAGTTGTTTCGGTTCATAGCATGTCGGAATGGTCAAACAAGCACACAGCGAAAAATAATCTACTAAATGTAGAAAAAAAAAGGTGCAGAGTCTACGGCAAGCCGATTGATTCTGCACCTCACACTATTTTGTTAATTCACTTGGTGTGCTAAAACCGCCACCGTACAAACGCCTCCATGGCCTCGTATTCAGATAGGCCAAGCTGGTCATAGAGCTGAGCCGTACCCTGGTTGCGTTCCTCGGCACGCTGCCAGAATTCCCGCGAGTCGTCGCCTTGGAACACTACGCCGTCTTTCTGGGACTGGTGCTTGAAAATACCCATGCGTTTCTTGAACATCTGGTCGGGACTCATGGGTACAGCCATCTCGATTTCGTGGATGTCCCACTCGGCCCAGGCACCGCGGTACAGCCACACCCAGCAATCCTTCATGAAATTCTTGTGCTTCAAACGATGGATGGCTGCCTCGATGGCATCCCAGCATACCTTGTGGGTACCGTGTGGATCGGCAA
>JBBRDE010000146.1:0-14086 GCA_038204185.1 Cytophagales bacterium | reverse complement strand
AGCGAACGGATGCGAAGGCCCGCGCGCCAAGCTCGACGTAACCGTCAAAGCCAGGCCCGCTCCACCGGGTGTCACGGCCAGCTACACCTACTGCTTCGGCCAGTCCATCCCCCCCCTGACGGCCACCGGCAGTGGCTTGAAGTGGTACGACGCCAGCGATGCGCCCTTGGCCGGCGCCCCCACGCCTTCCAACACGGCCGGCTCGACCTACAAGGTGAGCCAGACAGTTGACGGCTGTGAGAGCGACAAGGCTACGATAACTGTCAATATCAACCAGACGCCCGCACCCACGGCCAATATTTTTATTGAATACTGCGTAGGCCAAACCGCCACCGCCCTGACCGCCATGGGCACCGACCTCAAATGGTATGCTGCCGCCTCTGGCGGAGCAGCGCTGGCACGCGCCCCCACTCCATCCACGGCAGCAGCAAGCCTCCTGGAATATTATGTCAGCCAAACGCTGACTGGTTGCGAAAGCAATCGGACTAAAATCACAGTGCTGGTAAAATCGGTTCCTGCCGCACCCGGTACAACTCCTATCTCTTTGTGCGAAAACTCCACTACCCCGGCTCTTACTGCTACCGGATCCAACCTGATATGGTATAGGGAAGCGACGGGAGGAAGTGGAAACATTAATGCACCAGTCATTAACACGGGAACCCCGGGGTCTACTTCCTACTATGTGACTCAAACGGTAAACGGCTGCGAGAGCCTCAGGGCCAAATTGGACGTAACCATTAAAAGTATCCCCTCCGTTCCCTCCGTGACAGCTTCCATTCCCTATTGCATAGGCATTACCGCTACCGCTCTTACCGCCACAGGAACCGGCCTGAAATGGTTTGATGCCAAAGGAAATACCCTACAGGCCGCCCCCACGCCCTCCACTGCGACAGCTGGATCCACCACCTATCAGGTGAGTCAAACGACCGATGGCTGCGAGAGTCCCAAAGCTACCATCACCGTCACGGTGTACGACACTAAGGAGCCCGGCGTGACTTCTATCGTAGAATACTGTAACAACGAAACTGCCGCTGCTCTCTCGGCTACTGGAACTGCCATGAAGTGGTACACCAGTGCAACGGGCGGTACGGCTTCCCCCACGGCCCCTACCCCCGGTACCACTACGGTAGGCACTTCCTCATACTACGTTACGCAGACTCTCAACAATTGTGAAGGTCCACGCGCGCTCATCAAAGTGCTGGTAAAAGCCATACCGGTACAGCCCACTATTGCGGCTACTGTTCCCGTTTGTCAGCAGGGTACAATCCCTTTGCTAGTCAACGCAGTCAGTGGCGTTACGGGAACGCTGAAATGGTATGAACAGGCTACCGGTGGTACAGGCACGGGTACCGTACCAAATCCTTCTGCCGACAACACGGGAACGATCAGCTATTTCGTGACTCAAACAGTGAATAATTGTGAAAGCCCACGGGCCGCCTTTACCCAGGAGATTAAAGCGCTTCCAGGCCGACCAACGGCTACCACGCCTATTGACCTTTGCGAAAAAGGCCCCGCCCAGCCCCTTGCTGCGACGGGAGAAAACTTAAAATGGT
The DNA here is from genome assembly GCA_038204185.1 of Cytophagales bacterium. Classification (GTDB taxonomy): domain Bacteria; phylum Bacteroidota; class Bacteroidia; order Cytophagales; family Spirosomataceae; genus Salmonirosea. The sequence goes on along the minus strand of JBBRDE010000146.1, from coordinate 12,533 downwards.
ATAGCACTGCCTCAGGAGGAAACCCCTCCACCACGGCCCCCACACCCAGTACTGCTACCGTCACGAATACTTCTTTTTACGTAAGTCAAACGGCGGTGTATCCCATTGCAGTCGGGAGCCTGTCCTGTGAAGGTCCCCGCGCTAAAATCGATGTGCAGGTCAATCCGCTGCCTGGCTTACCCATAGTCACTCCTCCTCAGGTTATCTGTCAGGAGCGGCAAGACAAGAACATTGCTTTCAACGCGACTGGAGATAACCTTAAATGGTACCCGGCGGCCTCGGGAAGTAGTGCACTCGGTGGCACTCCTTCCATCAACCTGAAAGAACCGCAGGAAACCAGCTACTACGTGAGCCAGACCACCGCCAAAGGATGCGAAGGCAGCCGGGCCGAAGTAAAAATCCGGGTGAAGCGCCTGCCTGCCCTGCCTGGCGTTACTTCTTCGATCGAGTACTGTCAGTTTGATAAGCCCAGCCAGCTCATGGCAACCAGTGAAACTAATGCCGCCCTGAACTGGTACGGTACCAGCGCCACTGGGGGCAACGGCTCCGGAGTAGCCCCTACCCCCACCACAGATGCGGGGGGCACCACGAGCTTTTACGTAAGCCAAACCCTGGAGGGTTGCGAGGGCGATCGTACACCGATTAATGTTTTGGTGAAAACTACCCCTAAACCTGGCGTGATCACCCCTGTTGAATACTGCCAGAACGTGACCGCCCAACCGCTTTCGGCGCAGGGTGCCAGCCTGAAATGGTACCGCGAACCGACATCCACCGAGTCACAGGCGAACCCCTTCACGCCTTTTACAGCCAATGTAGGTACCTACGCGTTTTACGTGACCCAGACCGGCAGCAACAACTGTGAAAGCCCTAAAGAGAAAATCGACGTTCGGATCAAGCCGCTTCCTTCTGCCACCATCAGCGGCGACAATTCCATTAGTTTGGGCCAATCGGCCCAAATCCTCGTCAACTTTACCGGCGAGGGGCCCTGGGACTTTACGCTCTCCAACGGATTGACGGGCAAAAGCGTAACCCAAAATCCCCAGAGGATTACCGTGACCCCTGAACGCACCACTACCTATACGGTGACAGAGGTAGCCAATGCCTGCGGCAAGGGAATTCCCAACGGCAGTGCTATGGTCACAGTATTGATTCCGACCGTCAGCACCGGCAATCCGACGATTGCCAATCTGTGTGCAGGTACGTCCTTTACCCTGCCTTTTCAGGCATCGGGCGATTTTGTGGCCGCCAACAAGTTCAATGTTCAGATTTCGCTGACCGAGGCCGACGCAGGCTTCCGGACTATCCCCACCGTACGGCAGGGTAACGACGCCATCGCTACGGTTCCCGATAGTATCCCAGGTGGCAACTACTTTGTGCGGGTGGTGGGCGAAAGCCCCCAATTTATTATCAAGGGCAGCGTAAGTCCGGTCACCGTAACCATAAAGCCCCGGCCTACGGCTACCCTGACGGGGAGCACAACCATCCTCATTGGTGAGAAAACAACCCTCAACATCGCATTTACGGGTGATAGTCCCTGGACATTCCGTTTCAATAATGGGATTCGGGATTCCCTGATTACCACCAGCATTACGCCCTTCGTTATTGAAGTAAAGCCCATCGCCACGACGACCTATACCATTGGCACGGTTTCCAATCAGTGTGGCGCGGGCAAAGTTTCGGGCACGGCGCGCATTAAGGTAGATCCTATTCTGGGTACCGAGCCTACCTTTTCATCGGCATGGTTGAAGGTGTACCCTAGTCCCGTGCAAACCATTTGTGTGGTAGAAATGGATACTCCATTGGTAGCTGGCGAAGCCCGATTGCATGTATATGATACTAAAGGGCGTATGGTATTTACCAAGAAGTTGAATACTACCCGGACGAATGTGGATTTTACCACCCAGCCGGCAGGTCTTTATTTTATCAAAATAGAGAATGGAGGCCGGACGGCGGTTCGCCGGATTCTCAAGCAGGATTAATCAGTCTCTCTTACACTAAACTTAGGTTATAAAAAGCGGGGGGATAACCTCTCCCCGCTTTTTCATTCACAAGATTGTCATGCATTTATTTTCCCACGAGTACTTTATGGAGCAGGCATTGGAGCTGGCCCAGCGCGCGGCGGAGGCAGGGGAAATTCCGGTGGGTGCCGTGATAGTATGTCGGCAGCGTGTCATCGGCAAAGGCTATAACCAGACACAGCAACTGAATGACGTAACGGCTCACGCTGAGATGATGGCCCTCACGGCAGCTTCACAGTATTTGGGAGCCAAGTACCTGACTGATTGTACGCTCTACGTGACCCTGGAACCCTGTGTGATGTGCGCTGGCGCGATTTTTTGGGGACAAGTAGGTGAAGTTGTGTTCGGAGCACGAGACGAAAGGCGGGGATTTTCGAAGGTAACGCCCTCGCTGCTTCATCCAAAAACCCGCCTACTGGGTGGAATAATGGCCGAAGAATCACAGGCCCTGCTCCTTAAGTTTTTCCGGGGGCTAAGAACATAATTTTTGATTTCGCTGTTAGATAAACCAGCTAAACTATTTTTTTTTAAATATCACTAAACCAAAACTAAAATGGCTTTTACCTTAGATCCCCTACCTTACGCCAATGACGCTCTGGAACCCAATATTGATGCCAAAACCATGGAAATTCACCATGACAAGCACCACCAGGCGTATGTCAATAACTTGAACGCTGCCATAGAAGGAACCGAAATGGCCGGCAAAAGCATCGATGAATTGATGGCTACTATCAGTACGCTGCCCAAGGCGGTGCGTAATAATGGCGGTGGTCACTGGAATCATAGCTTCTTCTGGAAAACCTTGTCCGGCGAAGGTGGCGGCAAGCCTTCCGGTGAACTAGCCAGCGCGATCGACGCCAAATTTGGCTCGTTCGATGCCTTTAAAGAAGAATTCAAAAAAGCGGCCGGAGCCCGCTTCGGCTCAGGCTGGGCATGGCTTGTCCTGACCGACGGTGGCGATTTAGCCGTTGTTTCTACCCCTAATCAGGACAATCCGCTGATGGACCTGGCTGAGGCCAAAGGCACCCCCATCATCGGACTCGATGTATGGGAGCACGCCTACTACCTCAAATACCAGAACAAACGCCCCGATTATGTGGATGCCTACTGGAATGTAGTGGATTGGAAAGCCGCTGAAACCAACTACCAGGCAGCGAAATAATATTTTCACTTGAAACAATACTAAAAAGGTTTGTGGCTTGTAAAAAAATCTCCCGGAGAACATTGCAAGCTGCAAACCTTTTCCTAATTTTGTCCCTCCAAAACGGAGATTGTAGCTCAGTCGGTTAGAGCGTCGGATTGTGGTTCCGAAGGTCGCGGGTTCGAACCCCGTCTTTCTCCCGGTTATAAAACCCCGCTTGTCGGGGTTTTTTTTATGTGTAATTTGTATGTCTGACCTTCATTCCCTGCTCCCCTCAAAAGCGCGCCTGATTGTTTTTATCGTCCTGCCCCTGATGTACCTGGCGGGATTTGTAGGTTTGAACCTACCGGCAACGGCTCCGCTTTTTCGAATGCTTACCCCCTTCAATCTGATTTCCTCTTTAATCTTGCTGTTACTCTTCCATACCGATTGGCGGCCTACCTTCGGGCTGTACTGCCTGATAGCCTTTGGACTGGGCTTTCTGGCAGAAGTGCTGGGCGTACACACGGGATTGCTGTTCGGAGATTATTCCTACGGAACCGTACTGGGCTGGAAGGTAGCTGAGGTACCCCTCACCATTGGCACCAACTGGCTCATGCTAACCTACCTCTGCGGCAGTGTTGTAGATCGCCTACCGATGGGCACACTCGGAAAAGTGCTGCTGGCCGCTGGACTAATGACGGGGCTGGATGTGCTGATTGAGCCCGTCGCGGTGGATTTGGGGTTCTGGATGTGGCATACAGCTACCATCCCGCTGAGCAACTATCTGGGATGGTATGGAGTGTCGGCGGTAGTGTTTGCAGCCTTTTACCTGCTTCCTTTCAATAAAAAGAACGCCCTGGCCCCATTGCTACTACTACTGCAATTCTTATTTTTCGGTTTGAATGGTTTTGTGCATCAGCTGGGTTGAATACCCGCTGAACAATTGCAGGAACAATCGGTTATACCGAACATCAGACAGGCTTTTCATCTAAAGTCTACTTATAACAATGCCGCCGCCTAAATTCGCGCAAATACTCTTACCCAATATCCGCATGAGCAGCTATTCTATACGTGATCTGGAGCAACTATCCGGTATTAAAGCGCATACCTTGCGCATCTGGGAGCAGCGCTACAACATTATCTCTCCCAAGCGTACGGACACCAACATTCGCCTTTACGATGACCAGGACTTAAAACTGGTTCTTAATATTTCGCTGCTTAAGGAGCACGGCTACAAGATTTCGGAGATATCCAAAATGGCTTCCGAGGAGATGAATTCGGAGGTCGTCACCATTTCAGACCGTAAACTCAGCTACCCCGACCAAATCCACGCCCTGACCATTTCGATGATCGACCTGGATGAGGATCGCTTTGAAAAAATTATCAGTACCAATATCCTGCAATTTGGGTTCGAGAACACGATGATTCATATCATCTACCCCTTTCTCAGCCGTATTGGTACACTATGGGTGACGGGCTCGGTCGGACCCGCACAGGAACACTTCATCTCCAATCTTATTCGCCAGAAAATCATTGTGGCCATCGACGGGCAGGTAGTCAAGCAATCGCCCGATTCCAAAAAATTCCTCCTGTTTCTACCCGAAGGCGAGCTTCACGAAATGGGCCTGCTTTTTGCCAATTACATGATCCGGGCCCGAGGTCACAAAGTAATTTATCTGGGGCAGAGCCTTCCATTCAACGAGATAGAGTTTACGTATAAGCTGTATCAGCCAGACTACATTTTTACGGCTATCACCTCTGTTCCGGCTAGTAACGACGTACAGCCCTATGTCGATAAGCTAGCCAGTCGTTTCCCCGAAGCCACGCTACTCCTTACGGGCTACCAGATTGTAGGACAGGACATTCAGACACTAGCCAATACCATCATCATTAATAAAATAGAAGACCTGATGGAGTTGGTTAAGAATTGACTAGCTCACCACGTTGATGGGGGTACCCTTCTGAAAAGCGGCGATATTCTCCGCTGTTAGTTGCAGGAGTCTCTCTCTGGATTCGTGTAAAGCCCAGGCGATATGAGGAGTGACGAGGCAGTTTTGGGCCGTGAGCAGTGGATTGTCGGCCTGAGGTGGTTCCGTCGAAAGCACATCCACCGCGGCCCCGGCCAACCGCCCCGCATTGAGCGCGTCCGCCAAGTCCTGTTCTTTGATCAATCCCCCCCGTCCCGTATTGATGAGGTAGGCCGTCGGCTTCATGTGAGCGAGCGAAGCTGCGTTTATAATACCGCTCGTTTCGTCTGTGAGTGGGCAATGCAGGCTCACTACATCGCTTTCCTGAAATAACTGATCCAATTCCACCAGCTTGGTACCTTCTCCGGCAGAAGCCGAACTCTTGCGATGCGCCACGACCCGCATTCCGAATGCCAGCGCGATGCGCGCTACCTGCGTTCCGATGTCGCCCAGACCAATAAGTCCCAGCGTTTTTCCTGAAATCTCTACCAATGGCGTCTGCCAGTAACACCAGTCCACGGCGGTAGTCCAGTCGCCCGATCGAACACTTTGGCTGTGCAGTTCGGTGTGGTTGGTCAGGGCCAACAGCAGAGAGAACGTGTGCTGCGCGACGGCAGGCGTACTGTACCCCCGCACATTGGTGACGCTAATGCCCTGCGCGCGGGCGGCTTTCACATCGATGATGTTGTAGCCCGTGGCGGTCACGCCCACATACCGCAGGTGGGGTAGCTGAGTCAGAATCTGGGCATCCAGCACGACTTTGTTCGTCAAAATCGCATCGGCCTGCGCGGCGCGTTCCACGATTTCTTCGGGCGCGGTGCGGTCATAGACGGTGAGGTTACCCAGTTTTTCGAGGGGTGTCCAGCTTAGGTCTCCGGGATTAAGAGTGTAGCCGTCGAGGTATACGATATTCATAAAAGAAGGAATATTGGGATTACAGATTTGTCAGCTTTTGGAAAGTTGACAAATCTAAGCAAATCTATCGACTCACAAATTCCAGCGCCCGCCGCTCGGCCCAGGTGAACTCGTCGCCCGCCACCATGAAGCCCACGTGTCCACCCGTGCGGGGTGTTTCCAGGAAAATACAGGGATGTGCCTCCGCCAGTTCCGTAGGGGTACATTCGGGCGTCAGGATCGGATCATTCTGCGCGTTGACCAGCAACACGGGTATCTGGATACCCGGCATAAAATACACGGCCGACGCTTGTTCGTAGAAATCCTCGGCATCGCGGTACCCACCGAGCGCGGCGGAAAATGCCTCGTCGAAGTCGCGCCACACTTGCACATTCCCCAGCCGGGATATGTCCAGCCGACCCGGATGTTGCTCAGCTTTCAGGCGTACTTTCTGCGACAGTTTTCTCAGAAATCTCTTTTTATAAAATGAATTGGATGAAACATCCAGCTTCTGCGCGCTACTGCGCAAATCGGTAGGTGCCGAAAACACCGCCCCCCTCCTAATGACATCAGGAGCGTCTTTTCCGTGCACGCCCAGGTACTTCAACGTAATGTTGCCGCCCATGCTGTACCCGACCAGCGCTATCTCTTCGTAAGGCCGGGTACGCAGTGCCTGGCGGATCACTGCGTCGATGTCGCCGATCTCGCCATGATTATACAACCGGAACGCCCGGTTCATCTCGCCGCTGCACGAGCGGCAGTTCCACGCCAGTACATCCCACCCTTTTTGGGCAAACAGCTTGGCCGTACCCCGCACGTAGGGCCGGTTGGAATCGCCTTCCAGCCCATGCGTGATAATCACGAGCCGTTTGCTACTACTTTCGACCCAATCCAGATCCAGGAAATCCCCATCAGCCGTTTCCAACCGCTCGCGCTCGTAGGTCAGGCCCCGCACTTTCCGCAGGGCACTCGGCACAATGGTCTGTAGGTGCCCATTGAACAGATAGCGGGGTGAGCCGGGGTACGAAGATTGGTGAATCAGGGGCATGCTGTATTTTGGGTAGGTGAATATCTGATTTTTGAAATTAGATTCTTGGTTCTGGCTTTTTAAAAAAATAATAAAAACGAACCTCCGCTAAACACATAGAAAAACTCGCTTTTACGAGATGCTCTACGATAAGGCACCTTACCCGCTATCTACCAAAACTATTCCTTCCCGTCAATTGGAGGAAAAGTAATGACCGGCGGAGGACATCGAAACCCCTCGGGATAAACTCGGTTCGAGGCAATATGTACCCAGACATTTTGAATTAGGCAGGGATTCCCCGAATTTTCCAACTGCCGGATCCACCATTAGTCCCATTCTGTGCGGACGAATGGCAATAATCTGATACTTTTGTAGTTAATTCTGGAAGGCAACGTGCTGAGTCAACGGTGTATCGCTGGCGGCTCCTTTATTGCTTCTTTCCAGGCTACCTAGCAATCTCAATCATCATGTATAGCAAAGGGATATTAGTACGAATCGTGGGGACCATAGCGCTGATAGGGGTGCTGGGCTTCATGCCCTGTTCGGCTCAGAAACGGAATCGCACCAAGGACAAAGATAATCCGGAGACCGCACAGGTACCGGGGTTTCGACTGGAAGAAGAAAGCATGGCCGCCGAAGGCATGAAGTACATGATGATGGATGAGCCGGTCCGGGCGTTGCCGGTGTTCGAGAAGCTGGTCAAAGCCAGCCCGTCCGATGCTGCGGGGCATTTTATGCTGGCCTCGGCATTAATCAAGCTCGATCGGGCGGCGGAAGCCCTGCCCCATGCTACGATGGCTTTGGAAACTGATCCCGCCAATTCATATTACGCCGCACAGCTCGGGGAGGTATATGTAAGACAGAAAAAGTATGGCGAAGCGGCTAAAATCTACGAAAAACTCGTGCGCCAGAATCCTACCAATGTCGAGTACGGGGTCCAATTGGCCGCTATGTACGTTTTCAACGATCAGTTTGACAAAGCCATCGCCACCTACGACCAAATGGAGAAGTCCATGGGTGTCACCGAAGAAATCACCCATCAGAAGGAACAGCTGTACCTGCGGCTTAACAAATTTGACAAAGCCATCCAGGAGGCTCAAAAACTGATCGACTCCGAACCGATGGAACTTGACTACCGGATTGAACTAGCCGAACTACTGATCGCCAATGAGCGCATCGACGATGCGGTAGCGCCACTGGAGGAAGCCCTGCGGCTTAATCCTGACGAAGCGCAGGCGCATGTGTTGCTGGCGGACATTTACCGGCGTAAGGGCGATGTGGAAAAAACCAACCGTGAACTACAGGTTGTATTTGCGAATCCCAATCTGGATGCCGAACCCAAGGTACGGGTATTGTCAGGGTACCTGACCATGCTCAAAACTGACAAAGATCGCGAAGATGCCGCCAACCTGGCCAGGAAGCTCGTAGAAACCCACCCTAAAGAAGCGCGGGCGCTGGTGCTTTACGCCGATTTGCTGGTGCAGCAGGGTCGTAAAGCTGAAGCCCGCGACATCTACGTCCGGGCGGCCCGTGCCAATAGTTCGGTGTACGAAGTATGGGGAGCCGTGCTGCAACTCGATGGCGAACTCAACCAGATCGATAGTCTGCTGGCGCACTCCGAGCAGGCGCTTGAAGTATTTCCCAATCAGGGTATGATCTGGTATTCCAACGGCTCGGCGCAACTCATGAAGCGCAATTATAAGCGGGCGGTGTCATCGCTGGAAGAAAGCCGCCGTCTGATTGATAATGCCGAGATGAAGCAACTCATCAATGCCCACCTCGGCGATGCCTACAACGGACTGGGCGATAACGCAAAGTCCGATGCCTCCTATGAACTGGTGTTGAAAGACGATCCCAACAACGATCACGTGCTGAACAATTACAGCTACTTCCTATCGCTGCGTAAGGATAAACTGGATCTGGCCCTGCAACTCTCTGAGCGGCTGGTGCTCAAGAACCCAGACAACGCCACCTTTTTGGATACCCATGCCTGGGTGCTGTACATTCGCAAGGATTACAAGAAAGCTAAATCGTTTCTGGAAAAGGCTGTGCAGGCTAAAGTAGGTGTAAGTGGTACCATCGTGGAACATTACGGCGATGTCCTCTTCCAGCTGGGTGAGCGCGAGAAGGCCGTTGAGCAGTGGAAAAAAGCAAAAACCATGGGTGAAACGAGCGAACTGCTCGAAAAGAAAATCGCAACGGGTACCCTCCATGAGCAGTAGAATCGCCGCGTGGCTGCTGTTGGGAATGCTACTGGCCCTGTCGGCCTGCCGCAAGTCACGCCACAACCGAGCCAAAACAACCGAGGTAGCTACCACTACCGATTCGCTGGCGACGGGGGTGCTGGCAGATGGGGTACTTTTTGACGAAGCGAAGGCTAATTTCAAAATCCGGGAAACGGATTTTGATTACCTCACGGCCAAAGCTAAATTCTCTTTCAGGAACGACAAGCAGGACATCGACAATGCTACCATCAACTTTCGGGTCAAAAAAGACAGTCTCATCTGGTTTTCGGTAACGACCGTGGGTTTTGAAGTGGCGCGGGGGATAATCTCACCCGAAGAAATGATCGTCCTGGACAAATTCAATAAGGATTCATACACCTATACGTACGCCGAACTCAGCCGGAAATTTCAGTTCGAGCTTAGTTATCCGCTACTGCAAGCCGTACTGGTAGGCAACCTACCCCTCCCACGCCAGCCCGACCAACCGATTTATCGCGTAGCTGACCCAGACCGGCTCGTTCTTCGGCAACCAGGCAGCCAGATGGTCATCGACAACTACCTGGGCGAAACGAGTGGTCGAGTGGAAAGCCTGCGGGTGTTGCAGCTATCCACGCAAAATACGTTATCGCTGGATTATAGCGAATTCAAAAACCTGGACGGGTACCTCTTTCCCTTCACCAGCCGCATGGTGCTTGACTCCAGCCCCGTTCCGGACCAACCCCGGACTCAGACGGAAATCGGACTGAACCACAGCAAGGTGCATTTGAGCAAAAACAATCCCGGATTTCCTTTTTCGATCCCATTCAGCTATAAAAAAAGGTAGGTACCCCCGATTGGTCCTCTTTCGTTAGGGCTAAAAAGCGAAGTCTGCGTACCTTTGCGAAAACAGGTACAGGAAACTTGGCTTTCCTAATAATATAGAATATGCGTTTTCAAAGGCTATTGGTGAAGGGAATTATGCTCGCGTTGTTGCTGCTACTAGGCCAGTCGGCTACGGTACTAGCCCAGAAAACCCGTCAGCAACTCGAGCTTGAAAAGCGCGAGAACAGCGATAAGATTAAAGGCATCCAACGAATTCTGAACGAAACAGCCTCGCAGAAAAAAGTGAGTGTGGGTCAGTTGCAGGCCCTCAAACAACAGGTAACCACCCAGAAAAAACAAATCGAGCTACTCTCTGACGATCTCCGCATTCTCGATGGGGAGTTGAGAACCCTGGAAAAGTCCCGCCGTGAACTGGCCAACGACCTGGCCAAGCTAAAAAAGGAGTACGGTCAAATGATTTACGAAGCCTCCAAACGTAACACTTACCTGAGTCAGTTGGTTTTCTTGTTTTCGGCTTCCACTTTCAACCAGTTGGTGCTGCGCTACAAGTACCTGCAGCAGTACACCGAAGCCCGGCAGGGTCAGGTACAGCAGATGGAGAAAGTGAAGCAGGAGCTCATGGCCAAAACCCAGCGCATCACCGCCAAGCAACAGCAGCAGAAAACGGTGCTCGCCACCCAGGTAGGCGAGGCCCAAAAGCTGGAAGTACTGCAAGGCAAGCAGGACGAAGTGGTGAAGGTACTTTCGCAGAAAGAGACCGAACTGCGGGCCGAGTTGATCGCCAACCGCCGTGCCGCTGCCACGCTGGAAGCCAATCTGCGCCGGTTGATTGAAAAAGAAATGCGCGAGCGCGCCGAACGGGAACGCCGGGAACGGTTGGCCCGTGAGAAAATCGAACGCGAACGCCTGGCCCGCGAGAAGGCCGAGCGAGAAAAAGCCATCGCCGCCGGCGAGGCACCACCACCCGTAGAGAAACCCGTCGAACGCCCCGCCGAGAAAGTTAATTCCAGCGGCATGACCGACGAAGAAGTTACGTTGGCGTCGTCGTTCAAAGCGTCGCAGGCCCGCCTGCCCTGGCCCGCCCGGGGTTTCGTGTCGGATCATTTCGGGCGTAAGGAACATCCCGTGTTGCGCGGCGTGATTGTAGACAACCTGGGCATCGACATTCAAACCGGAGCCGGTGAGGGCGTGCGCTCAGTATATGACGGTACCGTGCTCGATGTGACCAATATGCCCGGCCTGAGCAACGTGGTGGCTATTCAGCATGGCGATTATATGACCGTCTACGCTAAGCTGAGGGATGTGTCGGTACGGGCAGGCCAGAAGGTAAAAGCCCGCGAAACCATTGGTACCGTGGCTACCGACAGTGAGGGTACCTCTTCGCTACAATTTCAGGTCTGGAAAAACACAACCCGGCTCAATCCCGAATCATGGCTTCTGAGGCGATAAAAAAAATTCTGGATGCTAAATTCAGAGAGCAGTTTTGTTTTTTGCAGCGTTATTTCTGTTTGGGAAGGTAAATCACTGATTGAGAAAATTCCAGTATCCAATATCCAGCATCTGAGATCTAGTATCCAACTCAACGCCCCTCCCCATGAATGCCGATCTTTTCAAGAAAGTAGACGATTACATCAGTGACCTGTTGGCACCCCAGGATGCAGTGCTGACCGAAACCATCGAATCGCTCGACCGGGAAAATATCCCGCAGATCAGCGTGACGGCCAATCAGGGAAAGTTTCTGCAAGTTCTGTTGATGCTGGGAAACGCGAAGACCGTTCTGGAACTAGGTACCTTAGGCGGATATAGCACCATTTGGCTGGCCCGCGCTTTGCCTGAGGATGGGAAAGTAATTAGTTTAGAGATTGACGAAAATCACGCAAAGGTAGCCCGGCAGAATATCGAGAAAGCGGATCTTACGCACAAAGTACAGGTACGGGTGGGTAAAGCGCTGGACCTGTTGCCCCAAATGGTTACCGACGGCGAAGGTCCGTTCGATATGATTTTTATCGACGCCGACAAGCCGCCCTACGCCGAGTATTTCAAACTAGCCCTGACTCTTTCCCGACCCGGCACTCTCATTATTTGTGATAATGTAATCCGGGACGGAAAAGTACTGGACGCCAACCACCCCGACGAGCGGGTGCAGGGGGTACGTCGCTTCAACCAGCTACTAGCCGAAACGCCCAACGTAACGGCCACGATTTTACAAACCGTTGGCCCCAAAGATTATGATGGTATGGCCATTGCGGTAGTTAATAGAGTTGATAATGGATAGTTGATAATGAACACGAGTTCTCCCGTGCGATGGATTGTTCATTTGATTTTCCTATCTTCTCTGCCCTAGTTTTATTTTCACTTCACAACTACGAAAAAAGTGTCAGCAAGCAAGCCCGTTGATATCAAGCGCGTTACGACGCACATCATTCAGGAAATGAAAACGCGGGGCGAGAAAATCTC
>JBBRDE010000145.1:0-14092 GCA_038204185.1 Cytophagales bacterium | reverse complement strand
AAATGGATACTGTTGGCGAATTCAATTTATGCACTAAAACGGTATATTGGTAGATCAATCAAACCGTTTTGATTATGAGCCTTCATGCCCAAACCATCTCCCCCGTTCCCCTTCAAACTGCTCAGGTTGCCCAAGCCGCTTTTCCGCAGGGAAATCGTTACATGCTGCTTCGGGATAAGCTTGGGACAATCTATGACGATGCGCTCTTTGCCGACCTTTTTCCAAAACGAGGGCAACCCGCTCACAGCCCATGGCAATTGGCATTAGTAACACTGATGCAGTTCACTGAAAATCTTCGCTTCGGCCTTTAGATTTGGGTCGCTGTACAATTCCAATAATCACCTATCTTGTAAGGTTCTCAAAATGAGGGTAAACCAGTGCCAGTGGGGATGCCCTACCGTCTTCGGCTGAGTTCGCGACTCATGGATCGATTCAGGCCCCCACTGGATTACTGAAGCACAGGACTCAAATAGAAATTCGGGTTAACGACCCATGAGCAAGGTATTGAGTGTGCAACAGCAAACTGGCTTATTAATTACTATTAACGCATTCAAAATTATGGAAAATTTCACATTTTTCATCGGGATTGACATCTCTAAAGCCACTCTGGACTGGGCTGTTGTAGTTGCCAACAAGCTGTTGTTTCACCATAAGTCCTCAAATGATCAGAAGGGTATTATCTGCTTCATGAAGCACCTACAACAGCAATGCCCCCAGGCTACCTTGCTAAACAGTTTGTACTGCATGGAACACACGGGGATCTACAACAACCACCTGATTAATTTCTTTCAGCATAAACAGGCCAATCTGTGGCTGGAACACCCCGTCCATATCAAGGAAAGCCTGGGCATGATCCGTGGTAAAAACGACAAAGTTGATGCACAGCGGATTGCGCTGTATGCTTACAAAAATCGGGACGAAGTGCGCCTATGGGTCCCCAAACGGGAAGTTATTCAAAAGCTGGACCGACTTACAGCTACCCGCAGCCGACTGGTTAAAGTGCGTAAAATGCTCCAGTCACCACTGACCGATTCCGAAGGGTTCATCTCAAAGAAAGACCATACCGCTCAGAAGAAAGCATGCCAGAAAACGCTCGATGCCCTTACTCAAGACATCAAACAGGTTCAGGCCGAAATCACCGCCACGATTGAGCATGATCCTTACTTGAAAGAACTGTATGGCTATGTGCAATCAGTCAAGGGTATTGGCCCCGCTATCGCCACCGAACTGCTAATTGTGACCAACGAATTTAAGACCATCACTGACCCCAAAAAGTTGGCTTGTCATGCTGGTGTGGTACCTTTTGTGTATTCGTCAGGGCAATATAGGGGCAAAGCCAAAACGAGCAACAAAGCCAACAAGCCTCTGAAAGCTCTACTGCACAATGGAGCCATGTCAGCCATCCAGCATTCCCAGGAGTTAAAAGCGTATTACCTGCGTAAAACAGCAGAAGGCAAGAATGGCATGTTAGTCATCAACAATGTTTGCAACAAGCTCATTCACCGTGTTTTTGCCTGCGTACAACGGCGGGAAAAATATAAAGATTTTTATCCTCCCTTAGTTGCTTGAATCATAGAAATCGATCCGGTCACAATTCTATCATTCACTCATTGGCCTACGATGGACGTCATTCAGGATTACTTAAATAAGTGTCGGGTTATTACAGCAACCGTAGAGGCACAAAAAAATAAAATCCAAACCGCCGCCCGCTGGTTTGCTGAATCTATTCTGGTCGGGCGCATGGTGCACGTGTTTGGCAGCGGCCACAGCCGGATTATGGTCGAAGAAATGTGGCCGCGCTACGGATCGTTTCCGGGCTTCAATCCCATAGTTGAGCTTTCGCTGACATTCCATAATCTGGTTGTAGGGGCCAACGGACAGCGGCAGGCGATGTTTCTGGAAAATGTCTCGGGTCTGGCGGATCGTATCCTGCGGAATTTTGACTTGTCGGAACAGGATTGCGCCCTGATTATCTCATCCAGCGGTTGCAACGTGGTACCCATCGAAATAGCCGAATTATTCCAGAAAAGCGGGGTGAAAGTCGTGGCGTTGATCACCAAAGAACATTCCGATCAAAGTATCTCCAAACGAGTTGATGGAAAAAAACTCAGTGACTTTGCCGACTTGATTCTGGACACGGGGGCACCTGTAGGCGACGCGATGGTGACTATCCCTACCCTGGAAACGCCCGTGGCGCCGGGCAGTACCGTTGGTGGTGCGATGCTGGTCAACTGCATAAAAGCCGAGGTGGCCCGCCTGCTCACCGAAGCCGGACAACCCCCTAAAGTCCTCAGCGCGGGCGTAGTGGTAGGTACCGAAAAAGCCACCGAACTCTTCGAAGCCGCCTACGACGAACACGCCCACCGCCTCGCCAAACTCTATGAAAACGTAGGCAAAAAACAGCAGATCACTCCATAAAAATGCTAGGTCACCGGATGGCCACTTTCAACTCTCCACTTTCCACTAAAAAAATGCAACCTATACCCATTAAAACCACCGTCGTTGGTTCCCTACCTTTTCCTGGCTGGCTCGAATTTGCCAGTATGAATCTGGATAAACTAGGCCCCGCCGACCTTAACGAAATGATCGACGATGCCGTCATCGCGGCCGTTCACGATCAGGTAGCCGCCGGGTTGGACGTTATCACCGACGGCGAGCAAACCCGGCTTGATTTCAACCTTTCGTTCTACGGCTTCATCAAAGGCATCCAGAACGACGCCTCCGAAACCCGCAAGTACGGCCCGCCCGCCCACGATCAGCGCGGCAAAAACAGCATTGTGGCCCCGCTCACGGCGCCCAACGGCCTGGGCGTGGTGGAAGAATACAAGCGCCTAAAACGCCTGGCTCCGGTGGGACAGGGGTTAAAGATGTCGATTCCCGGCCCCTACACGCTGGCCGGACGGCTCAATCCGGGCGAGTTTTACAAAGACCGCTGGGAAATTACGGAAGCCATTCTGCCGCTTGTCAGCAAGGAGATCGCAGATTTGGTAGCATTGGGTTGTCCGGAAATCTGCATCGACGAGCCTTCCATGAGTTGCTACGCCTACCGCGAAGATACCAAACGCTTTGTGGATATTTTCAACCGCACCGTCGCGCCGGGTGTGGGCAAGACCCGCCTCTCGATGCACCTGTGTTTTGGCAATTACAAAGGCCGTTCGGTGGGCAAGAAAACCATTGCGCCCATGCTGCCCGATTTCATGGATATGACTGTAGACGAGCTGCACTCCGAAATGACAATCCTGAATTTTGCCGAGGTCCATCTTCTGGAACGCTTCGCCGAAAAATTCGACGTGGCCGTAGGCGTCATCGACGTGAAAAGCTACTACATCGAAACCGCCGAGGACGTAGCCGAGCGCATCCGCAAGGTACTCCCCTACGTCCCTGCTGAAAAGCTGGCCGTAGCCCCCGACTGCGGTCTGAGCCAGACCGCCCGCTGGGCTACTAAGCTGAAATTGAAAGCAATGTGCGATGGCGCGAAGCTGGTGCGGGTTTAACTTCCCGAAAGTTCAAAACTTTCGGGAAGTTGACAGGCAAAAAACCAACAGTCGATACGATGAAGAATAATGAAATTCCTCTGTTGGCCGGGTGCTACTATCATGTATTTAACCATGCCAATGGTCATGAGAACTTGTTCGCGAATCGGGAGAACTATTTCTTCTTTTTGAAACGATATGGATTCTTCATCAACCCCATTGCCGAAACCTACGCCTACTGCTTGATGCCCAATCATTTTCATGTGTTGGTCAGAATTAAGGACGAGGGTACTTTATTGAAAAGTTATCTGGAAAATCTGCAAAACCGGGAAAACCCCAAGTTGCCAAAAGAGTTCTCCCAAGTAGTCCAGGCAGATTTTGTAAGTCGCCAATTTGCCAGTCTATTCAGCTCGTATACGCAAGCTTTCAACAAGCAGCAAACTCGAAAGGGTAGCTTATTTATTCCTAACTTCAAACGTAAAGCGGTTGGGGCGGAAGATTATTTCGTCCAGCTTATACACTATATCCATGCCAATCCGGTCCATCATGGCTTCGTCAGAGGCATGGAAAATTGGGAGTACTCTTCGTACCATGCTTTTATTTCACAAAAGCCGACCTTATTGCAACGGGACCAGGTGCTTAACTGGTTTGGAGGAGTAGATGAGTTCAGAAAGTATCACAGGGATCAGTCCGACGGATATCGTCCTTCCCTTGACTTTGAATAGAACATGAATAGAACATCCCGAAAGTTTAAAACTTTCGGGATGTTATCGCGCGGAACGATTGAAGAGTTTTTGGCCCAGGGCTATCACTTGTGCTATCACGGCTCCCAACAGCACACCGCCCAGCGCAAGTATAAGCACTTTTGCAAGCCACGCCAGAACGGGTACACCACCCAGGGCGTGCTCCAAGGCTTCTAACGGATGATACAGAAATGGCAAACCATGCGCAATGATTTCAGCCCCTACCCACAACATAGCCGCTGTACCTACATACCCCAATACAATCAGGAACTTGGGCATTGACTTCACAATCCCACGCCCAATCTTCTGG
The DNA here is from genome assembly GCA_038204185.1 of Cytophagales bacterium. GTDB lineage: Bacteria > Bacteroidota > Bacteroidia > Cytophagales > Spirosomataceae > Salmonirosea. The sequence continues at coordinate 9,566 of JBBRDE010000145.1, read as the reverse complement.
ATCGTCGGGTTGGCACTCTCCTTGGCCAGGTGCACGCCAATGTCATCGGCTTTTACGATCAGGGCCACGAATCCGTACACCGCAACGGTGATGAATATGGCCACGATAAACAGCACAACGATTTGGTTGACCAATGCGCTTTCGGCAACCGTGGAGTAGGCAATGGCCATAATCTCGGCTGAAAGGATAAAGTCGGTTCGCACAGCACTGCCTACCCGCTCTTTTTCGAGTTCCTCCGGGGTAATGACCTTCATTTCTTCGGTAGGCTGGTCATCGACTGCGTGGGCCGATTTTCTAAAAATAGAATGAACTTTTTCATATCCCTCAAAACACAGGTAGGCACCGCCTACCATAAGCACATAGGGGATAAGTGCGGGAGCAAAGTAGCCGAGCAGCAGGGCTGCCGGTCCTAAAAAAATCAATTTGTTGATGATTGATTTTTTAGCAATCTGGTAAATGATTGACAGTTCGCGCTTCGGATCAAGGCCTACCACATACTTGGGCGTTACGGCCGTATCATCGATCACAATGCCGGAAACCTTGCCTGTTGTTTTAGCCACTTGGGTGGGAATGTCATCGAGGCTTGCCGCACTGACTTTTACCAGTGCTGCCACATCATCTAAAAGGGCCAGAAGTCCTGTCGCCATTAAAAAGGGTTTGTTTTGAGATAAATACGTTCTTGCGGACTTCTGCCATACAATACCTGTGCCACCTCACTACTCCACGATCGCGAATGTAAACGAATGACGTGTATTTATCATTGAAGGCTCGTCGTAATGTAGAAAAATTTAGATGAGGTGGCGTGGGGAAGCCCCTAAAACCCAAACAATCCGCCGCTCTTTTTCCGCGAGGTCGTGCTTTTCCCAAACAGCATCCCAAAAACACCCCGCACCACATCCCGCCCCACCTGCTTGGCGAGGGGCGAAGACATCGCCTGCTCAAACATTCCTTTTTCCTCTCTTGCGCTACCCCGGGGGGTACCTTTGGCAGCTACCTTAGCCGCTTCTTTGGCGGTTTCCTGCTCTTCTTCGGCTTTGGCCGTCGCCTCCATGCGCTTGCTCAGGATTTCGTAGGCACTTTCGGGGTCGATAGGATCTTTGTATTTCTTGTACACATCCGAGCTACGGACGTGGTTTTCGTAGTCAGCTGTGGTGAGCGGCCCCATCACTGAGCGCGGGGGTACCAGGTGCGTGGCTACCACTTCGGTGGGGATACCCTTCTCGTTGAGTACCGTGATGAGCGCCTGCCCGATACCGAGCGTGGTCAGGATCTGATCGATCTCGTAGTAAACCGAGCGCGGGTAGGTCTTCACGGTTTTTTTCAGCCCTTCGGCGTCTTTGGGCGTGAAGGCGCGGAGTACGTGTTGCACGCGGTTACCAAGTTGCGACAATACACTATCGGGAATATCCTGCGCCATTTGTGTACAGAAGAAAATACCTACCCCCTTGGAGCGGATCAACCGCACCACCTTTTCGATTTGCTCCATGAACGCCTTGGGGGCATCCTTGAATAGCAAATGCGCTTCGTCGAGGAAGAACACCAGCTTGGGCTTGTCCAGGTCGCCCGCTTCCGGCAGACTATGGTACAATTCGGCCAGCAGGCTGAGCATGAAGGTCGAGAATAGCGCGGGCTTGTCCTGCACGTCGGATACGTTGAGCAGGCTGATGACGCCCCGGCCATCTACCTTATTGATTAGATCGTCGATATCGAACGATTTTTCTCCGAAAATGCTTTCCACTCCCTGCTGCTCCAGCGCTACGATCTTGCGCAGAATGGTACCCGCTGACGATGACGAAATACTTCCATAGTCGGCCTTGATCTCGGCCGCGCCCGCGCCCTCAGAAAGGTAGCCGAGTACCTTTTTCAAATCGTTCAGATCCACCATCGGCAACTGCTTATCGTCGGCGTACTTAAACAGGATGGAAAGTACCCCGCCCTGCGTGTCGTTCAATTCCAGGATTTTGGATAAAAGCGCCGGACCGAATTCCAGAATCGTTGCCCGCATCTGCGCGCCCAGCTTGCCGCTGAGTGAATACAGTTCGATGGGAAACGCTTCCGGCTTGAACGTCAAGCCCAGGGCCGTGGCCCGTTCTTCGAGTCGCGCATTGGTGGTACCCGGCTGACCCATTCCCGATAAATCACCCTTGATGTCGGACATGAACACGGGTACCCCGGCGTCGGAAAGTTGCTCGGCGATAACCTGCAGCGTCCGGGTTTTGCCCGAGCCAGTAGCCCCGGCGATGAGGCCGTGGCGGTTCATCATCCGCAGGGGAATATCCACGCGGGCATCCGCGATGATTTCGCCGTTCAGAATACCCGACCCCAAATGAATAGTGGGTAGGTCGGTGGTGTATGATTTTTGGACAGCGGTGACGAAATCTGCTTTTTGCGACACGGGATAGGAAGTTTTTAGTGAATACTGATGAAATTTATTCAAAAATAGGAAAATTGTTAATAAGCGATACCATGACAGGCATTCTGCCTGCCTGCACATTCTGTAATTTCTTTACAAAAAATAGAATATTTACAATTTCTACAATGTTCCAAATATTATTTCGCCTTTAAACCGTAGGATTTTTATAAATTCTGCGCATATTCGATATTTACAAATCTTACTAGTAGTATGCTGAGCCGCGTTGCCAACTCGATTTATTGGATGAACCGCTATATGGAGCGGGTGGAAAACTACTCCCGCTTTGTGGGCGTAAATTTTAACATGGCGCTCGATCTGCCCCCCGAAGTGGAGGAACAGTGGGAGCCGCTGCTGACCGCCACGGCGGATCACATGCTTTTCGACCAATACTTCGATACCCCTGAGCGTGGGGACGTGATTTATTTCATGACATTTGACAAGCGCAATCCCAATTCCATTGTGAGCTGCCTCTATGAGGCTCGTGAAAATGCCCGTACGATCCGCGAATCCATCACGAAGGAGATGTGGGAGAGCATCAACGAGTTTTATCTATTCATCAAGGCCACACCTACGGACAACTTCCGTAATCTGGATCTGATGCAGGCGTTTTTTGCCGAAATCAGGCGGCGGTGCCAGCTCTTCCACGGGGTAGTGGACTCCACGATCACCCGCAACGAGGCTTGGCATTTCGGACGGCTGGGGCGACACATCGAGCGGGCCGACAAATCTTCACGCTTTCTGGATGTGAAGTACTTCACGCTCCTGCCCGACAGCGGTGGTGTGGGCTCCACGCTGGACCTGATGCTGTGGACAGCGGTATTAAAATCGGTAAGTGCCTACAACATGTACCGCCAAACCCACGCTGCCCTTACGCCCATGAACATCGTGGCGTTCCTGATTCTGGACAAGCTTTTTCCGCGCTCCATCTCATATTGTGTGCGGCAGGCAGAACTGTCGCTCTTTGCCATTGCAGGATCTACGCCCGAGCGGGGTTTCACCAATCCGGCGGAGAAGGCGATCAGCAGGCTGCGGTCAGAAATTGAGTTTACGGATGTGGAGGATATTTTCAAAGCCGGGCTACACCAGTACCTCGACCATTTTCAAAGCCTTAATAATGAAGTAGATAATGCCATTTATAAAATGTACTTCGACGCCAAGCCCATCCAATCGCAAAGCCAGAGCATGGGCCAGTACCAAAGCCAGAACGCTTATCAATTCCAGGCCTTTCGGCTGCATTAATTGATTTTGAATCACCGAATGAGCGAAGGATATACTATTTTTGTTTTATTCCCCCGCTCGGCGGCCGCCTCGGGGTCGGTACGCCGCAATGGCCCCGCCGTAATTTCAGTTATTCACTCATCCAAAATTTCCCCATGACGTACTGCCTTGGTATCAAAGTGGCTTCCGGTTTAGTCGCCATTGCCGACACGCGCCTGACTTCCGGCACCGAAGTCTCGACCAACAAGAAAGTGTCGGTTCACCAGTTTGACCACCACTCCTTGTTCATCATGACCTCCGGCTTGCGCTCGGTACGCGACAAGGCCATTACGTACTTTAAGGAGGTATTGGAAGAGCAGGATGCCAGTTTCAACAAACTCTATAAGGCCGTCAATGCCTTTGGGGCGCAGGTGCGGCGGGTGGCCGACGAAGATAAAGTTTCGCTGACCGAATCCGGGCTAGCCTTTAATCTGTTTTCTATTGTAGGCGGCCAGCTCGAAAACGACGACGAACATAAACTGTTTTTGCTGTATCCCGAGGGCAATTGGGTGGAAGTGGGGCCGGGCTCGCCGTTTTTTATCATTGGCAATTCGGGCAACGGCAAACCGCTGCTCTACCGGAGCCTGCGCTACGATTCCAGTTTACAGGATGCGCTCAAAATCGGTTTTTTGTCGTTCGATTCCACGCGGGTGAGTTCCAACGATGTGGATTATCCCATTGATGTCATCATGTACGAAAAAGACAGTTTTCGTATTGTGGAGCACCGTTTTGAAAAAGACGATCTCGACTATATAGCCAAGCAATGGAGTGCGCTCCTGAAAAATTCTGTCCAAAAACTTCCGGTAGAATGGATGGAGCCAGTTTTCTCCAAATCACTTGAAACCTCATGAATCTAAGCGTAAAGCATGTGCTGAGCTATACATACGACAAGCCCGTGGCGCTTGATCCGCATCTGCTCTACCTCTACCCCAAAGCTTATCCGCACCAGCAAATGCTGGACTACTCGCTCCGCATCGATCCCCTGCCCTCGCGCATTGTCCGTAATGTGGATGCCGAAGGCAATGTGCAGCAAGTAGTATACTTCGCAGCTCCTACCACCCACCTTACCGTGGAGGCCAATATGACGCTCAGCTCGGATCCTTTTAATGTTTTCGACTTCGTATTATTTCCTTTCGATACCAAGGATTTCCCCTTCCGATACTCCGACCGGACGCAGAAGTACCTGGTCCCCTACCTGGGCCGACAGGAAATCACCCCGTACGTGGAGCAGTTTGCCCGGCAAATAGCCACGCAGGTCAACTGGGCTACGGTACCTTTCCTAACGGAAATGAGCCGCTATATTCATGATAATTTTTCCTATCAGCAGCGTCCCGAGGGTAGGGCATTCCCGCCTGAAGATACGCTACGGGGGCTAAACGGTTCGTGTCGTGACTATTCCAGCCTGTTCATTGCGGCTTGCCGAAGCCTGGGTATTGCGGCCCGTCTGGTGAGCGGCTACCTGTATGGCAACCCCACCCAGGCTCACGAATTACACGCCTGGGTAGAGGTGTACCTACCCGGTGCGGGATGGCGGGGCTTCGACCCCACCGAGGGGCGGGCTATGATCAATAACCACATTTGTCTGGGTGCCTCGGCCGACTACGATCAGTTGGCTCCCGTAATGGGTACCTTCCGGGGATCAGCCTCTTCTTTTCTGACCACTGACCTGGAAATCGAAGAAGTCATTGGATAAGAAAAGGGAAAATTGGCGGGGGAAATCCTTACTTTTGCTACTTCACTAAGGAAAAGAACTGTGGCGCTTATTAAATCTATCTCGGGAATTCGTGGGATCATTGGTGGCAAAATTGGTGAAGCCCTCACCCCGATCGACGTTGTGAAATTTGCCGCCGCCTACGGAACGTGGCTGCGGAGTACCAAGGCTGACAGCAATACCGTGGTGCTGGGCCGCGACGCCCGCCTGTCGGGCGACATGGTCAGCCGGTTGGTATCGGCTACCTTACAGGGCATTGGCTGGGACATCGTGGATCTGGGCCTCTCAACCACTCCAACCGTAGAAATAGCCGTAGAAGCCGAGCAGGCTGCCGGGGGTATTGTGCTCACGGCGAGCCATAATCCCATCCAATGGAACGCGCTGAAATTGTTGAACCACGCCGGTGAGTTTATCTCAGCCGCCGAAGGTGCCGAGGTACTGCGCATCGCCGAGGCAGAGGCATTTGATTTTGTTGAGGTAAAGAAACTGGGAAGCTACCGTACCGACGATACCTACATCGCCAAACATATCAATCTCATTCTAGATTTGCCACTGGTAGACCGGGCAGCCATCGCAGCGGCCAACTTCCGCATTGCGGTGGATGCTGTGAACTCCACGGGTGGCATTGTGGTTCCCAGGCTGCTGGAAGCCCTGGGTGTCAATCCGGAGAATATCCTGAAACTCAACTGCGAGCCAACGGGAAATTTTGCCCATAATCCCGAGCCACTCCCCGAACACCTGCGCGACATCCGCCGCGAAATCAAAAATGGCTCTTTTAACTTAGGCATTGTCGTGGATCCTGACGTAGACCGGTTGGCGCTAATTTCCGAAGACGGCTCACCCTTTGGGGAAGAATACACACTGGTAGCCGTAGCCGACTACGTGCTGAAAAACAAGGTAGGTAACACGGTTTCCAACCTTTCGTCCACAGTAGCTCTACGCGACGTGACCCTCAAAGCCGGGGGCAAGTATTTTGCCTCCGCCGTAGGGGAAGTGAATGTGGTGGAAATGATGAAAGCGAACGATGCCGTGATTGGGGGCGAGGGCAACGGCGGTATCATCTATCCAGAGCTACACTACGGGCGCGATGCCCTGGTAGGGATTGCCTTGTTTTTGAGCCATTTGGCCAAATTCGGAAAATCCGCCTCCTTCCTGCGTACGACGTATCCGAAGTATTATATCTCAAAAAACAAAATTGAACTCACGCACGATGTGAACGTGGATGAAGTTTTGGAAACGATAAAATTACGTTACGCCAGGCAGCCCATCAACACCATCGACGGCGTACGAATCGAATTCGATAAGGAGTGGGTACATTTGCGCAAATCCAATACCGAGCCCATTATCCGCATTTACTCCGAATCCGAAACACTGGCGACGGCGGATAATCTGGCCAATAAGATCATCTCCGACATTAAGGAAGCGATTTCGGAACGAGGGTAGGAGTACAAAGTGTTTGAGTAAAGGAGTTTATGAGTCTGAAACAAGTAAGGAAAATTATCCTGAAAATTTCTGAGTTGTGAATATAGTCATAGCCTCTACTCATGAACTTATAAACCCATTAACTCATCAACTCCCCATGAAAGTCTATTTCGATAACGCCGCTACCACCCGTCTAGACCCCGAGGTACTGGAAGCCATGCTGCCCTACCTTACTGAGCAATTCGGCAACCCGTCGTCTATTCACGGCCACGGGCGCACGGTACGGTCAGCTATCGAGCGGGCGCGCAAAACGGTGGCCGGGCTACTCAACGCGGCCCCGGCCGAGATATTCTTTACCTCCGGGGGCACCGAGGCCGACAACACCGCCATTCGCTGTAGCATCGAAACGCTGGGCCTGAGGCACGCCATTACCTCTCCTGTGGAACATCACGCGGTGTTACATACGCTGCAACACCTGGAAAAGCAGGGCAAAGTGGAGCTGAGCCTGGTTCAACTTAATCAACATGGTAATGTAGATTTGTTGCATCTGGAACAATTACTGCAATCAAAGCCCCGCTCGCTGGTTTCGCTCATGCATGGTAATAATGAAATCGGCAATTTACTTGATCTACAGGCTGTCGGTGAACTCTGTGCACAGTACGATGCCATTATGCACAGCGATACCGTGCAAACGATGGGACATTACCGCCATAATTTGCAGCAACTCAAAGCCAATTTCATCGTGGGGGCTGCGCATAAATTTCACGGACCTAAGGGCGTGGGTTTTTTGTACGTAAGACCCGGCACCAAGATTGACTCCTTTGTATTTGGCGGATCGCAAGAGCGTAACATGAGGGGCGGTACCGAGAATGTGTACGGTATCGTTGGGTTAGCCAAAGCCCTGGAAATCGCCTATAGTGAGATGGATAGCCATCGGCAGCACATCGAAGAATTGAAAAGGTATCTAATCGGGCAATTGCGGAGTAGTATTGAAGGCGTAACCTTCAATGGTGCATCGGCTGATTTTGACAGTAGCCTTTATACCGTCCTCAGCATCAGCTTACCCCCTTCGGACCTCAACGACATGCTGCTGTTCAACCTGGACATTGCCGGGATTTCGGTATCGGGCGGGAGCGCCTGTTCGAGCGGCTCCAACGTTGGGTCGCACGTGCTGGGTGCGTTGAATGTGGACCCGGATCGGGGTAATATTCGCTTCTCTTTCGGTAAGTACAATACCAAAGCGGAGGTGGACTATGCTGTTGCTACGCTTACCGAGTTGTATAAAAAAGAAGGCGTTTTGAAATAGGGTACCTGTATGAAGGTACCTATGCTATTCTGGCTCGGAATCTACTGCACCCCGTGCCACTGCCGCGCTATTTTCAGTGTATAGTCCACAAAATCCGCCATGCCTTTCTCGTAGATTTCGTTTCCGGTGGACTGGCCGTTTTCGTCCAGGTTTTTACCCGTTTCGTGCGACTCGAATAGCTTGGGCGAAATGACAGAATACTGGTTCAGGAAGCTGATGAGCTTGTTGATCATGATTGTCATTTCCAGGCATGGACGCCGCCCTCCGCGCCCCGACGATACACCTACCAGGGCAAATACTTTCTGGTCAAATAGATGGGCAAATGGCTTTTCTCCCACCTGATGAAGCATATTAATGAATTCACCGCTCGTCATCCAGTTGTATTCGGGAATAGCAAAGACTACCAGGTCGGCCTCGCTCCATATTTTCAAAAGCTTTTGCTGAAAGTCGGTTAGATTGTCTTTATCCAAACTACCCCGCCCTATCATCGGAATGTCTATTTCCTCAAAATCGAAGAAAGAAACGTCGCTTTCCTGGGCGGTGAACAGAGATTTGAGGTACCTGGCTACTTTTATTGAATTGCTCTCTTTGCGGGGAGAGGCGGAAATAACAGCTACTTTCATGAAAAATTGTGGATGTGTTGATACAGTGTGTAATTGTTGAAAAGGGAGTTGACCCTAATAGAAACCTACTCTTTATCCTGAATTAACTTTGCTCCTTAGGAACTCTGCCCCTTTGTGCCTTTGTCACTCTGTACCTCAGCTACTTTGCCGCTCCCTACCCCTCCTTCACCAAATCTACCAGCGTCTCTACCCAGATATCGCTGTCGTTTAGGCTTTCTACAAGTTGCCAGTGTTCACCCCCCGCTTCCTCAAAAAGTTCGCGGTACTCGTCGCCAATTTCGATGGTCGTTTCCAGACAATCAGCAACGAAAGAGGGCGAAAATGCTAAAACGCTCTTGATACCCCGCCCGGCTAATTCCCTAATTACGTCATCGGTATAGGGCTTGATCCAGGGCGTTTTTCCCAACCGGGACTGAAACGAAGTGGTGTAGGTACCCTCAGCCAGGCCCAGGTCTTTGACCAACAACCGTGTCGTCTCGAAGCACTGGGCGCGGTAGCAAAACTGATTATGGCGGTTGGATGTATCGCAGCAGCTGCCCAGCTTGCATTGCTTGCCGGTCACGTCGCCTTTCAGGATTTGCCGCTCGGGCAGGCCGTGGTAGCTGAACAGAATATGGTCGTACTTTCGCTCGGTTAGATATTTCCGGCCTTGACGTACAAAACCTTCGATAAATTTGGGGTGATCCAGGAAGTGGTTGACGAACCGTATTTCCGGCATCACCTGCCAGGTAGCCAGCACCCGCATCACCTCCTCATAGACTGACCCGGTAGAAGCCGAAGCGTACTGCGGAAAAAACGGAATGACGGTAATCTTGGATAATCCTATTTTTTGTA
>JBBRDE010000144.1:0-14093 GCA_038204185.1 Cytophagales bacterium | reverse complement strand
CGGGTGGGGCCTGCAGGGAATTCATGATGGGATAACCTTCGTAATTGGCAACGTTCAAGGCCACCGTATGCTGACGGACATCATCCGGGTCGGTTTTGCCAAAGTGCGGGGCGTTGTAGGGAAGGTACAAAAAGAAAGGCGCAGACTTACCCCGAACCTCATCCAGAAAATCGGTAGCGTGCCGGGTAATGAGTTCGGTGGAGTAACCGGTTTCGGTGGTAGGTTGGCCCTTCACAAACCAGTTGGCACCCATGCTCCCGTATACGTGGGTAAAGTAGTCGATACAGCCCGGCTTAAAACCCGTAAACGTATCGAACCCATGCCGCACGGGGGAATCCGTGGAGTCTTTGGCACCCAGGTGCCACTTGCCTATGAGGGCGGTTTGATAGCCCTTTGATTTAAGGTAGTCGGCCAGGGTCGTTTCCGATGCATCGAGGTAGTTTTTATCCAAGGGCATCAGAGCCTTGGTCAGGTCGTGCTGCGAACGCTGCGGATAGGAGCCCGTCAACAGCGAGTAGCGCGAAGGGGTACACACCGGAGCGGATACGTAAAAGTCAGTAAAGCGAATCCCCTCCCGTCCAATGCGATCAATATTAGGCGTAGGGATATCGCCTCCGTAGCTACTTAGGTCCCCGTAGCCCAGGTCGTCGGCGTAGATGATGACTACGTTTGGCGGCGACTTCTGCGCCAAAGCTGGAAAATTAAGCCCAATGCCCGTCAGAAGGTATGTGAAAAATATTCGAACAAGAGAAGTATGAACCCTGGGCATGATGCGGGGGTAGGTAAAACCAACTGGAAATGAATTATAAAAAAAGTGCCGACTGCTAATTTTATACTTTTATCCTCTTACCCCTGCGGCCATCATTTTGAATTTCCAGCCGGCTAAAGCACTTCATGTTTTCGCCGGATTGTGTTTAGTCACGTAACCTGGGGTGTAGGCTATAACTTCTCACCTCACGCTGCTTACATCTCCCAACGCGTGGCCTTCGCCACATGGTCCTTTCGCAAAAAATAACCTGTGAACCAGGCTAAAAACCCAATAGGCACAGATTTTTACAGTTTTAGTATCACTTCCTAATTTTACACCAAAATAGAACCGCATGGCTCACGAGCAAGAGAACATCACCATAGAAACGACCATCAACGCTCCCCTTGATAAAGTGTGGAAAGCCTGGACGACGCCCGAAGACATTGTCCAGTGGAACAACGCCAGCGACGACTGGTACACCCCCAGTGCCGAGAACGACCTGACCGTAGGCGGGAAATTTGTGTTCAGCATGGAAGCCCGGGACGGTAGTTCAAGCTTCGACTTTTCGGGTACCTACGAGAATTTCAAAGAAAAGGAACTGCTGGAATACCTCCTCATCGACGATCGTAAAGTTTCGGTAGCTTTCAAAGAGGCCGACGGTCAGACCAAAGTAACAGAAACCTTCACGCCCGAAACAGAAAATTCAGTGGAAACGCAGCAGCACGGCTGGCAGGCCATTCTGGACAATTTCAAGCAATACGTGGAAAAACAATAACCCAACATCGACCACCGGTTGGACCGGACCGCTTGCTGCCATTGACTTTCCACCGAAGCCCCGCTTTCTTTTTATTATTTATTTTTGTGGGTTCTTTTTACCTAATCCAATCTAATGACATCGCTGGAAATCGTTCAGAATTATTACGCTGCCTTCAACGATAAAAACTGGGCCGGTATGCTCGCTCTGGTAGACCCCAAAATCAGGCACGAGCCCAATTAGGGAGAGCTAAGGGTAGGTATGGAAAAATTTACTGAATTCCTGGGCATGATGGATACCTCCTACGAGGAAACACTCACGGACATGATCTTCTTCACCGAGCCTTCGGGCCACAGAATCCCCGTGGAGTTTATGGTAAACGGAAAATACAAACAGGGCGAAGCAGGCATGCCCGAAGACCACGGTCAGTCCTACATACTCCCGGCGGCATCCTTTGTGGAGGTTTTTAATGAAAAAATTACCCGGGTCACTACTTTTTACATCCTTCCTTTGTGGATAAGCCTGGTTTCCTGATATGGTCGAAACCAGCTACGAAGTATTCAGGCTAAAAGGCACGGACACCGCAACGGTATTCGATGAACTCGCGGCTTTACACATAGCCGTTTTTCGGGACTATCCCTATCTGTACGAAGGCAGCATACAGTACGAAAAAGAGTATCTCCGCATTTACTCCCAGTCCGAATGCTCTTTTCTGGCGGCTATTTCCCACCAGGGTACCATGGTCGGCGCAACCACCTGCCTGCCGCTGACCGATGAAACGGGAGAGTTGCAAAATCCTTTTCTGGACAACGGTATCGAGCCGGATACTATCTTCTATTTTGGAGAGAGTATCCTTTTGGAGGAGCATCGGGGCCAGGGTTTCGGCCACCTATTTTTCGATGAACGGGAAGCCCATGCGAAGTCATTTGGCACCTATACCCATACCTGCTTTTGCTCCGTATATAGGGGTACCTCGCATCCGCTCCGGCCCCCTGGATACAGAAGCAACGATCCATTCTGGCAAAAGCGGGGATACAAAAAAATGCCCGCGCTCCAGACCTCCATGGAATGGCCGGACCTAGGGGCTCTTACAACCACTTCAAAGCAAATGGTATTCTGGATTAGGGAAATCCCCTACTAACGTAGGCCTTTGCAATGTTCTCCCCCCCGTTCCAGACTGAACGGAAAGGCGTACTACATTACCAACTCGTGTCTTCATGGGTTAGGGCAGTACTACCCGACAAGCAGCTCTATATACGTTTGTCAATCCGCCATGATGGTCTTACAGGTAGTCCGATCATTCCTCATATACAGCTAAATATAAGGCTCATTCCTTGAAATGTACAATTTCTTACCTATCTTTGAATTATGCCATTTTTAAGAGAGTAGTAGGCCGCTTATTTTTGTCACGAGATATCTTTACCTAGTTTTGTCAGTTAAGCAAAATATTTATACAATAGGCTGATTTTTTGACTTTTCAACATTTTGTATTTTGGAAATTATTCCAAATAAAATTTATAATTAAGAAAATACCCCAACCTATGATTGCTGAACAAAAAACTATAAAAATTATAATTTCTTCCAAGAGAGGCCTACGAATTGAAGATGTGTTAGCGCTGTATGAAGCCAACGGATGGAGCGCTGCCCAGAAACCCATAAAGCTTTATAATGGCCTCCTGAATTCGCACTCCCTATTTACAGCTTGGGACGGCGAAAAATTAGTAGGACTGGGCAATGCCATCTCGGACGGCCATTTGGTAGTATACTATCCGCACTTTTTGGTACATCCCGAATATCAGGGCATGGGAATCGGCAACAGCCTCGTGGAGAAGATGCAGGAAAAGTACAAGGACTTCCATATGCAAGTACTCACCGCAGATGTCAACACCGTTGAATTTTATAAGAAAATAGGCTTTCAACGGGCCGGAGACACCAAATCCATGTGGATTTACGAAGGTGAAGAGCACTGATCCGCCTATCTTGGTTTTTTTACTCAGGTTATCGGATATTCCGGTTTACGATTTCCCGAATTTTGACTTTACTCCTTGCAAAATCGTGATATGGAAATGATCCCCATTCAACAAACGGCCCAGGAAAATGCCCAATTCTTGGGACACCCGGATTGTCAGGAAATCCTGCCCATGATGCTCGATTATTACAAAAAAATCGGATTCAATCCCCCCTGGATTGGCTACTACGCTCAGAAAGATGGTGAATGGGTAGGGGGTGCCGGCTATAAGGGTAAGCCAAAGGATGGTAAAGTGGAGATCGCCTATGGTACCTTTGAACGGTTTAGACAACAGGGAATTGGCACTGAAATGGCTCGTAAATTGGTAGAACTGGCCCGTGCGACCGACCCATCGGTAGAAGTTACCGCACGCACGCTTCCTGAATATAATTTTTCTACGAAAATTCTCGAAAAGAATGGGTTTGAACGGATTGGGATCGTGTATGATGAGGAGGATGGCGAGGTCTGGGAATGGAAGCACAACCCTGAGCTGCTAACAAAACCTGACCAACAAATCCATTAATCCACTACCTTATTTTGCATAACCTCCCCCACTAGTGACATCCGGACCTACCAGCTTGCCCGTTACCTACCCCTTTTTTTGTCGGCCCTGATCATTGGCGGAGGACACTTGCCTATTTTTGGTCCCTGTATTCCATGATTTTTGCCAGGAAGCGTGGCAGGTACCTACCAGTGGCCAAGAAGAGCAGGTGGCCGAGTGGGTGGCACAGTTTGGTTTTTGGGGACCGATGCTAATTTTGGTTTTGTTTTTCGTACAAATGGTGGCTTTTGTGATTCCTTCCTGGCTCTTAATTCTGATTTGTACCCTCGCCTATGGTCCCTGGTGGGGCAGTGGTTTGGCGCTGATAGGCATATTACTAGCTTCGGCTGCCGCCTATTTTATTGGCAAATCATTGAGCGAAGCTACTTTACTGGCTCTGCTGGTTGAAAAGGCTGAGAAAAGATGACTTCTTACCTTGAAAATTATGGACTAGGTACCATTATTGTTTTCCGACTGGCTCCTTTCCCTTTCCAATGACACCATTAGTTTAGTCGCGGGGCTAAACCGTACGGGCTTCAGTCGCTTCATGGCCGGAACAGCTCTGGGTATTATACCACTCATTGGACTTCTGGCCTACCTCGGAGGCAACACTGAACGCTTGCAACGGGGACTTATCGGGGTCAGTGTAGTGTGTTTGTTGGGTTTCGGAATCTATGTGTGGTGGGATAAGAAAAAGGGCTAAAACAAAACAGCTTCGAGTCAAAAACCCGAAGCTGTTCATTTATCCATAAAACCAAAACTACATTATGCTCTTTGGGCAGCCCATTCGACCTCGCTGAGTTGCAGGATTCGTATGACCTGTTGCTGGGCGTTGTTGAATGAGGCTTCGTCGCAGGGGGTGCATTCAAGGGCCGAAATTAACTTATCATCGTAGGTCGTGCGCTCCACCGAAGGGTTGAACTCATAGAGACACACAATTTTTACGCGATCGCCCTCCCGTTTGAAGTATTGCCCACCGCCCTTGCTCTTGAAAAATGCTGGTATCGTATTCATAATACTTTGCGTTAAGATTAAGTGTTTTGCTTTAACCGGCCATTTTCTCGAACCGACGGGGTTCCAGCGGAATGACAGCCGCTTCCTGAGGTACCTTGGGCCCTTCGCCAAACTCTTGACGGAGGTATTCGGGAAGGGATTGCTTGAATTCTGCGAACCGCTCCGTGCCCATTGCCTTGGCCACATAGGCCTCATGCACCGAATTAATGTACCGTACCGTTTCGAACAGACAGGTGTGAAAGAGTCGGAAGTCAATTTCGGCTTCCAAAAAACGCTCAATCTCGCGATGGGTGGAGGAAATTTTCAATCGGGCAAAAAGATCCAGAAAACTGGTTGGACTCACCCGTTTGGCCACCTCGGCCCACTCCTTCGTGCCGAAACGCGTAGCGATTTTCCCCGTTTTGGTCCGTAATGCTTTCTCCGGATCAGCCTGCGTGCGGTTGCGGGCCGCCTGCATTTGCTGGGTGCGGGTAGTGCGCAGAAACTGCCCTACCTGCGCCTGCCATTCGTGGGGTGTA
Source organism: Cytophagales bacterium (assembly GCA_038204185.1). Taxonomy (GTDB): domain Bacteria; phylum Bacteroidota; class Bacteroidia; order Cytophagales; family Spirosomataceae; genus Salmonirosea. Next base: position 8,510 of record JBBRDE010000144.1, on the reverse strand, counting down.
TCGGTTAACTGTAAGGTAGGTTTGGCAAGACCCGACGACAAGCCAAGGTGGGTAAACTTACCGGGATACCCCATAGCCGCGAAAGCCAGAGGGGTAGGGTACCAGTTGGACGCTACCAATCTTCCTACGCGCGCGCGCGCAATCCACTCGCTGCTCACGCTACCTCCCTGCACGGTCAGGAATGCCTTGGTGCCGAAGAAGATGCTGTAGTAAGCTTGGGGAAATGTCCAATACAGCGCATTCCGATGAAACATCTCATCCCTATTCTCTGCCGTTTTGCGCAAGGCATATTCCGTATTCCAGGCCTGAATCAATAATCGCTTGGCCAGATCCTCCTGCTCCTGCGTCAACTGCGGAGCAAATTCCCGGTAATGCCACATCTGATCCAGGCTACGATTGGTACGCATGTGCTGGATATGGCGGTGAATGCCAAAAAAGTGATTAAGGAACACCTGTGCGGGAATAGAACGCCGCCATTCTTCCTGATCTTTATATGATTTTTCTAAGTTAGCTTCCATAGTTTGTAGAGCTTTACGCCTGTTATATTTAAACGCTACCCGGTATCAAATAATTCCCGACTATAATATAAATATATACTATTTTTTCTAAAATAAATCAGGCCGCCTGTTGCCATTTTTCGGGCAGTACCAGCCCCAGGTAGTGATAAGTCTTTTCGGTCACTTCACGACCCCGCGACGTACGCTTAAGGTATCCCTCCTGGATTAAGTAAGGCTCGTACAATTCCTCGATGGTTTCAGCCTCATCGGCTACCGCTGTTGCGATGGTCGAAAGACCTACGGGCCCACCCGCAAACTTTTCCACAATGGTTGTCAGGATACGATTATCCATCTCATCCAGACCGTTCTCCCCTACCTCCAAAGCCCGCAGGGTGCGCTGCACTACCTCCGTGGTAATGGTGCCCGTGCCGAGTACCTGCGCGAAGTCACGGGCGCGACGTAACAGGTTGTTAGCGATACGGGGGGTACCCCGGCTTCGGGTACCAAGTTCCAGTGCCCCATCCTGACTAATCGGGCACGCTAACAAGTCAGCCGAACGTTGAATGATTGTAGACAAAAGGCCAGGCTGATAGTACTCCAGGCGGCAGGATATGCCGAATCGAGCGCGCAGAGGGGTAGTAAGCATACCCGCCCGGGTGGTTGCACCTACCAGCGTAAAGGGACTCAAGCCAATCTGTACGCTACGGGCATTGGGGCCACTATCGAGCATGATGTCGATTTTGTAATCTTCCATAGCCGAGTACAAATACTCTTCCACCACCGGATTCAGGCGGTGGATTTCATCGATAAAAAGCACATCGCCCGGTTGCAGATTCGTAAGCAGTCCGGCCAGTTCGTTGGGCTTGTCCAGTACCGGACCGCTCGTGGTTTTCAGGTGCGCGCCCAGCTCGTTGGCCAGAATGGCAGCCAGGGTCGTTTTTCCCAGACCGGGAGGGCCGTGTAGCAACACATGGTCCAGCGGCTCTTGACGTTCCTTGGCAGCCTGAACGAAAATTTTCAGGTTGTCCAGCACTTTCTCCTGACCCGCAAAATCGTCGAAGCTCAGTGGCCGCAGCGCCCGTTCCAGTTCAGCTTGCTGTGTGGTTTCGGGCATCGTTTGTCTCACTATATTCATGTCCTTTTTAAATTTCTAGTACAATACAAATATAACATATTTTCCCAGTTTAGAATATAGTTATATTATAAAGTTTTATCTTTGTAAGAAATAAAAAGTGATAAAGTTATGCGAGGAAAACAGGGAATCATATTGTACTTAAAGCAGTGGGCGGCCCAACATGGCACCATCTCCTGCCAGTGCTACCAGTTGGCCCAATCGGGTGGCCTAACTGCCAAAGAAATGCGCGAAGCCGTACGCGCCGGACTCGACCTGTATGACGAACGGGTACGTATTTTCAACAGCAGACAGGCTGCGTAATCAAAATGTAATTGGGAGATTCAGGGAATCATTGAGTAGGTGTGTAAATGCATCATTTACCCATTCACCATTAAAAAAACAGTGGCTGACATTTTCGATAAGCAGAAACGGCGGGAAATCATGCAGGCGATCCGATCGAAGGATACTCGACCCGAGTGGCTGGTGCGACGTTGCTTACATTCGCACGGCTTCCGTTACCGGCTGCATGACCGTCGCCTGCCGGGCCGACCGGATCTGGTTTTGCGGAAGTACGGTACCGTGGTTTTGGTACAGGGCTGCTTTTGGCATGGACATGAACCCTGCAAAATTGCTAAATTGCCCAAGTCTAATCGGATGTGGTGGCAGGAGAAAATTCAGCAAAACCGCGAGCGCGACCTGCGCAACATCTTTTTATTGGAAACCCTGGGCTGGAATGTGTGGATCCTTTACGAATGCGAGCTGCGTACTATCCCCGACCGCGCCCAAACGCTGGGGCGTTTGCTCCGTTTCCTGCATACTAAGCAAATTGACACCTATCGAGGGTACCCTGATTCTACGGCTCGCTACGAACTGGTGGAGGAGGAGCTACCTACATACGGAAAAGAGCCGATTGTCTCCAAATAGTAAACAAATCGGCTCATATAGAGGGGTGAGGATTTTTCCTACTGACTTCCAGGGATGGAAGTTCGTACTATTCAACGCAGGTTAGGTATTTTCTTTAATATCCGTGGAGTATCCTTTCACCATATAGTTTTCAGGCCTTCTTTACGATAAGCATTGAACCGCATATCCGGCGAGATGATAGGAATGCCCAGCAGCAGAGCATGGGAGGCAATCATGCGGGTGGGGCGGTCATCGGTATCGAGCCGGATGCCAATCACATCGCCGGGCTTTCTTTCCCAGGTAATCTCAACGAAGCCCGGCGTTCTCAGGGAAAGGTACTTTTGGTACACTTCATTCGTCGCCGGAGTGCTTTTTAACTCAAAACGAGCGAAAACCTTATCAAAAAAACTGCCTTCTTTACTGATTATATAGTGTCCCGCCCGCATCTTACCAGCCCATTCCAGTAGGCTTTCGGGACTTACCAGGCATTCTACATCTTCATCGTTCAGCACCAGTAGCGCATTATGCGAAAGGTGTGCGGGACAGCGGAACAGGTAGTCAAGCGTGGGAGTATCGAGCAGTACCTGTTTTGGGATTTTTTTCAGGTCATCCAATAGCTGCGCCCCGTGGCTAAGTTCCGAGGCATGGGTACGCCATACATCCGGGCTTACCGACACGACACATTCTTTAACCCACTTATCCCAGCTAGCCTGGGTTTGCTTTTTTTTCTTCTCAGGCTGTGGGGTAGTCACCACAGTTTTTTTTATGACAGGGGAGGTTTTACTAATCTTAAGCTTAGGCGGCGTGTTTGTTATTGTCTGCATGAGGTTGGTTTAGATATCCTAAAAACCACCGTTCTGGTAGCTTCTCTTTAAAATCATCGGGCCAGGGATTTATATCTGCATGGCTTCGGGCCTGATGCGTTTCTTCCAGTTTGGCGGCCCGCCATTCCAGATAGTTAGTCATGACCCTGGAAAGATCGTGAGCAAACTTCCCCTGCTCACGCCGGAAAGCGTACATCAGGTCGCGCAGGCTCTCGTGGCTGTAAGTATCGAATAGCCACTCAGCCGTCTGGCGCAGGCGCCAGGTACCCCAATGGGCTTCGGGGTTTGTAGTGAGTCGCCCAAAATAGACAGAAAGGGTCAGGCCAATCAATCGGCAGACTAAATCCTTTCCGTGTTTTTCACCAAGCTGACCCAGCTTGGGCGAGGCCAGGGCCTTTTGCAAGTTCAGGCTAAGCTCAATGCTGCGATACATATCTAAAACACCGGGCTGAATACCGCCTTTAAAATCCCCCCAGCTCATTTGCTGTGTTGCCCGAAACAATTCCCATTCGGGAGAAACCACGGGCTGCTGGCAGGCAGGGCGGAATGAATCCGGAGAATCTTTGGCATCTAACATATACAACAAATATTGATTTATGTGTATTTTGAAAATAAGTTCTGGAAAACCAATAAGTATTCGATATTTTTGTGAATCAAAGCAAATATATACAAATTGTATGTTATATGAAAGATACTAGACTAGATATCCACGAGTGCATTGAATTCATCCTGCAATCCAAAGGCATAACCGTCTATGCACTGAGCAAGGAGTTGGGTTTCGACAAGCCCGCCAAGCTCTACACTATCCTGAATCGCCGCACCAAGCCCAGTTATGAAACTCTCGTCAGCATTACGCGGCGCTTTGAGGACCTGAACGGTGACTGGCTGCTCCGTGGCACCGGAAGCCCATTCGTAAACTCCAAAAACAACGATCTTCCCGACAATCAAACCGAACTTTTGCGGGAGCGCAACCGTGGCCTGCAAACTCAAATCGCCGATCGGGACGAAACGATTGAACTCCTTAAGCAGCAAATAATGATCCTGCGCGAAGTCATCAACCATTCCCACCGGAATGAAGTACTCTCTTAAGGCGAGCCTCTCTTCCGATGGGAATTATTCAGCAGAGTTGGCTGAGCACTGATACCCCGGCCCACCCAAGCCCTACTTTCAGAAAGGCAGATCGGCCAGGCGCGGGTATAGGTCCTGAACCGGATTCTGCTCCGTAAGTACCTCCTGCATCGCTTGCTCACAAAGCGAACTCAGCGCGTCCACGTTGGGGCGAGTTTCCACTTCTATGACACGATAGGGGGTTACGATCCGGGAGTGTTTTGTGCCCACTTCCACTTCCTTGATGATATGCCGATCCACCATGTGGAAAGAGTTAAGCCCGCGCAGGGCAATGAATCCGTTGTTAGTCATGGTTTTATGAAATTAAGCAGCTTGCTGCAATGAATAATCGTCCAGCGGGTCGATGGCCATGTAATAGCCTTGTGACACCAGTTTATGTTGTGCTGATACCGTCAGCGTTTCGTTGCGATAGACCCGATGAGTCCTCACAAATTCCCGCATTTCGGCAATGCGCTCAGGCTTAGCCGGCTCGTAGGTGAAGCGCGAAATAAACCACGATTTGCTTGGATCGTTCTTGCTCTGCACGCGCTCAGGCTTGATGGTAAGTACCACATCACACAACGATTTACGCTCGTAAAGAATCGGTTCCAGCAAGCGGTACAGCTCGTTCACCGAGGTGTTATTGAACATAATGGAAGCCACACAGTCGTCTTCATCCACGAAGAACAGCTCGGCCCATAGCTCGCGCAGGGAACGGCCAAACAGGCAGTCCTCAAAGATCCGATAGGCAATGGGCTGGAACGAAAATGACGAGAGCAAACGTCCGGATTTGTCGGTAAGCACCCGGTCGCCGTAGAGGTTGAACTGTCCGTTTTGCCCATTGAAGCGGTACTCGCGCGGACGCCCCTCGAAGTAGAGGTACTTTTGTTCATGAGCAGGCACCAGGGCATCGTCTGATCGCTGCATTATGCCTGTCTGAGTGGGTATCACCCCTTCCTGTTGTTTATCTTGTTTGTTAGTTTCCATAGGTTATAGTTTTGTTATAATTCATAGCACAAATATAGACTATTTGTATATTTTATTTATATCATAGTGAAAATATTTTGTATTTATTACTAAATTAAAAATGTACTCCTCCTCAAAATCCTTTTCTTACCTTTGTCTTGACCAAGACAAGCGGATATGCTGACTGATTTCGGGGTAATATTGTTATTTATCGTGGCTGGCTTTGTATTGCTGGGTATTGTTTTGGGTATAGGAAGCCTTCTACGGCCCAACCGCCCCAACCCCGAAAAGAACACCACCTACGAATCGGGGGAAGATCCTGTTGGCAATGCCAATGTGCAGTTCAATGTGCGCTTCTATGTGGTGGCCCTCATCTTTGTGCTGTTCGAAGTAGAACTCGTTTTTCTGTTTCCCTGGGCGGTGGTGTTTGGCAATAAAGACCTGATCGCCCAAACCAATGGCCACTGGGGCTGGTTCGCACTGGCCGAAATGGCCGTGTTTGTGGGTATACTTTCCCTGGGTTTGGCTTATGCCTGGGCTAAGGGGTACCTCGACTGGGTACGCCCGCAGCCCCAAGTAACCATCCTCGATACTCCCGTCCCAATGGACTTGTACGCTAAGGTGAATGAACAGTATTCTGTTAGAGGAGAAAAAGAGGAAGCAGGAAAGAAAACAGGGTGAACGGTCAACGGTCAACGGTCAACGGTGAAGGCATGAGGAATATCGCATATCTATTCACTCATTCATTCTATTATTTGAAATTGTAACATGGAACGTATCAAAACGGGTGATGGGGGGATTATCATGACGAGCGCCGAAGACCTAATGAATTGGTCCCGGCTATCGTCGCTGTGGCCGATGGGCTTCGGTCTGGCCTGCTGCGCCATTGAAATGATGGCCACCTTCGCCTCGCACTATGACCTGGAACGCTTTGGTATATTTCCGCGTCCCTCCCCCCGGCAGTCGGACGTGATGATTGTGGCGGGTACCGTTACCTTCAAAATGGCCGACCGCGTGCGGCGACTCTACGAGCAGATGCCTGAGCCACGTTACGTAATCTCGATGGGGAGTTGTTCCAACTGCGGCGGCCCGTATTGGGAGCACGGTTACCACGTGGTGAAGGGGGTCGATAAAATTATTCCGGTGGATGTGTACGTGCCTGGTTGTCCACCCCGACCCGAAGCGCTGATTGGCGGTTTTATGAAATTGCAGGAGAAAATTCGCCGCGAACATCCGCTCGCCCCTACCTTGCTGCTGGAAATGGAAGCGGAAAACGCTTCTCAACCGGCATAGTTGGTTAGTGTATCTTTATGAAAGTTTATTTAGAATAAATTCAAATAAGTATTGATCCTTACTTGCCCAGTCATTATTTTTGCCAAACGTACTTAGCTTTTCCGCTTTCGCTTAATGACCAGTCAGGCAATCGAATCAAACGAACTTTACCGGGTACCCAAAGGATGCTCGTGGCAGTGCGACCTCACAAACCGGGTGTATGTACAATTCCAGGAGACCGTCACTGCTTTCCGCCCGCGGGACTTTTTCATTTTTTCCCGGAAAGTGAATGCAATCGACATCCACGAAATGATCTACAACTTATCGGATGATTACGATTTTGAGATCATCGAATCTCCTCAGCAAGGATTCACGATGCAGTTGGGCCTGTGTGAACTGATCCAGTTACGCGACTTGCTGGATGGCACCAAATTCGCCCTCAAACTCAATAGCCTGCTGCACGAGGCGCTGGGGGAAGTATCTCTCGTGTAAACTGAACTGGCATTAGACTAATTCCATATTAGTCTAATGGTGAAGACATTGCAAACTAATTTGATGCGGATTGCATTGATAGAAGTAACTAAAACACTCCCAAATCTCAATTTAACCATGAAAGATCTCATAAGATTACATACATCCCTTACGGAAGACATGGAGGCGGCCCTGAACGCTCAGTGCAAAATGGAAGCCGAGGCGTCGCTGAAATACCTGGCAATGGCTGCGTGGCTGGACCGCAATGGTTACGACTATTCGGCAGGGTACCTTTACGCACAGTCCGAAGAAGAACGGGAACATTTCCTCAAGCTATTCAAGTACATTACCGAGGTAGGCGGTGTGGCCGTTACGCCCACGCCCAGCGAAGTACAGCAGGAATTCGGCTCGCTGCGCGACGTGTTTGAAACGGCTTTACAGGGTGAAATAGCCGTGACACACTCGATCAACCGCATTGTAGCCAAGTGCCGCGAAGTGAACGACTACGCCACCGAGGAATTCATGATGTGGTATGTGCGTGAGCAGCGCGAAGAGGAGCACAATGCCCGCCGCGTGATGGAGCTCTTTGAACTTATTGACGCCAATAGTTCTACCGGGCGGTTTGTACTCGACGAAGAAATTAGCAAGGTAGGTCGTCGAACCTCTTAAGTAAACTCAAAAATAATTGTAACAAAAAAAAGGGCCGTAAGCGGCTCTTTTTTTGTTACCCTACCACAATTTCCTCAAATAGCTCGCGAATTTGTTTTTCTGTCACCTCTGAAAACCACTGGTTTCCGGGTTGGAAACACAGCACAGGGGCCTGCTTACAGCGATCGGTGCAATCCATTTTAATCAACTCCACTTCGTGTTTCAGGCCGTGCTCTTTGATGGCATCCTTACAGTATTTGCGGATTTCGCTGTACCGGCCGCACTTTTTGCCGTCGCACACAAAAATCACCTTTTCCGGAAAATTCGATTTGCCCATAGGTACCTGCTCACTTTTATCCTGGATATAAAAGCTTAACAAGTCAGAATCGCTCCGGGTTTACCGATTGATTTTTTTATTTGCTTAAAAGGCAGTTCAACTCGCCCCAAGTAGCATCCTGTTGCAGGCTGGCCTCCACACGCGCTCGAAGAGAAGTTGCACCAGTTTCACCCAGCGCCAAAGGCAAATAAGTATTCGATTCATTACCTTTGCTGTATGGACTTTCCCGCTATTCTTTCCCTGCTTACTGATCTTCTGGGTACCGAAGCCATCAGGGAGGCTGTCGACAATGTGCCGCAGCCTTTCCTGGTTGTCCCGTCGGCGCGACTCGCAGACGTGGCCGACGTACTGTACCGCGAAGATCGGCTGTA